>DAORUJ010000073.1:0-15218 GCA_035433105.1 Thauera sp. | reverse complement strand
GCTTCGTCGGTGCCGGAGGCGCGCACGTTGGTGAGCTGCTTGCCCTTGATCGGGTTGACGACGAGGTCGTTGTCGCGGGTGTGGATGCCGATGATCATGCCTTCATACAGCGCCGTTCCCGGGCTGACGAACATACGGCCGCGGTCCTGCAGGTTCCACAGGGCGAAGGCCACGGCATCGCCGTCGTTCTGCGAAATCAGCACGCCGTTGCGGCGCTCGGCCATCTGGCCGGCCATTGGCCCGTAGTCGTCGAACACATGGCTGGCCAGGCCGGTGCCGCGCGTCATGGTGAGGAACTCGCCCTGGAATCCGATCAGGCCGCGCGCGGGGATGCGGTACTCGAGGCGGACGCGCCCCTTGCCGTCCGGCTGCATGTCCTGCAGTTCGCCGCGGCGACGGCCGAGCTCTTCCATGACGCTGCCCTGATGGTCTTCTTCGACGTCCGCCGTGAGCATTTCGAAAGGCTCACACTTCACGCCGTCAATTTCCTTGTACACCACGCGCGGGCGGCCGACGGCCAGCTCGTAGCCTTCACGGCGCATGCTCTCGAGCAGAATCGTCAGATGCAGCTCGCCCCGACCAGCGACTTCGAACACGTCCGAGTCCTCGGTGTAGGTCACGCGCAGGGCGACGTTCTTCAGCAGTTCCTTTTCCAGGCGCTCGCGGATCTGGCGGCTGGTGACGTACTTGCCCTCGCGGCCGGCCAGCGGCGAGGTGTTGACCATGAAGTTCATCGTCAACGTCGGCTCATCGATGGCGATCGGCTTCATGCCTTCGAGGCGATCGGGATCGCACAGCGTGACGCCGATGTTCACCTGCTGAATGCCTGCGATCAGCACGATGTCGCCTGCTTCGGCAAGTTCGGAAGGTGAGCGCTCGAGGCCCTTGAAGGTCAGGACCTGGCTGATTTTGCCCTTGCCGCGGTTTTCGTCGCCGTACATGACGACGACTTCCTGGTTCGGGCGCACGCTGCCGCGCTTGATGCGGCCAATGCCGAGCTGGCCCATGTAGGTCGAATAGTCGAGTGAGCAGACCTGGATCTGCAGAGGACCGTTGGCATCGACCTCGGGTTGCGGCACATGTTCGAGAATCGCCTCGAACAGCGGGTCCATATTGATGCGTTCATCATGCTCGTTGACCACGGCAAAGCCGTTCAGGCCCGAGGCGTAGATGATGGGGAAGTCGAGCTGCTCGTCGGTGGCGCCGAGCTTGTCAAACAGATCAAAGGTATGGTTGACCACCCAGTCTGCACGCGCGCCCGGACGGTCGATCTTGTTGATGACCACGATCGGCTTGAGCCCCATCGCGAGCGCCTTGCGGGTCACGAAGCGGGTCTGTGGCATCGGCCCCTCGACGGCGTCGACCAGCAGCAGCACGCTGTCGACCATCGACAGCACACGTTCCACCTCGCCGCCGAAATCGGCGTGGCCCGGGGTGTCGACAATGTTGATATGGGTGTCGCCGTACTGGATGGCACAGTTCTTGGAAAGAATCGTGATGCCACGTTCCTTCTCGATGTCCCCTGAGTCCATGACCCGTTCGGCGACTTGCTGGTTGTCGCGGAAGGTGCCGGACTGGCGCAGCAGTTGGTCGACGAGGGTGGTCTTGCCGTGGTCGACGTGGGCAATGATTGCGATGTTGCGGATGGCGCGGGACATGGAGGTGGGAAGTCTTTGAAAGGGCAGAGATTCTATCATGCGCTGTGGCGGTGCAGCATCAAAGTCAAGCCCTTTTGTGTCAGGTGCCCCCGGACGTCGTCGTGCCATCCCCGCCGGTTCGCCGCTTTACCTTGCTTCGAATGGCGGCTTCCATCGTGACCGACAAACCTGCTGGGCAGCGCACTGGTGCCGGGTTGCGGCTGCGGCGCTCGCTGCGGTGCGTTGTGCGATTGCCCTGTCCGGCGTTGTGGAGACCGCATGATAAAATTCGCGCCCTTTACTCAGCGGAGCCAGCGAATGCTTGCGATCATTGGCGGCAGCGGCCTTACCCAGCTTTCGAATCTGGCCATCGTGCGGCGCGAAGTCGTGCGCACCCCTTATGGCGAGCCTTCGGGTGCACTGATCTATGGCAGCCTGTGCGCAGAGCCGGTCGTGTTTCTCGCGCGCCATGGCCACGGGCACACCATTCCCCCTCACATGGTCAACTACCGCGCCAATATCTGGGCGCTGGAACAGGCGGGGGTCAAAGGTATCGTTTCGGTTGCGTCGGTGGGCAGCATTCGTGCCGATCTTGGGCCGGGCGCGCTGGTCGTGCCGGACCAGGTCATCGACTACACATGGGGGCGCAAGAGCACCTTCTTTGATGGGGGGGAGACGCGGGTGCGACATGTTGATTTCACTCACCCCTATGATGCGGCGCTGCGCCAGCGTCTGTTGGCTGCAACGACGCTGGCGGGCGAGCTTGCGGTGGACGGCGGCGTTTACGCCGCGACCCAGGGACCCAGGCTGGAAACCGCGGCGGAGATCAACCGCTTCGAGCGCGACGGTGCGGATGTGGTGGGCATGACCGGCATGCCGGAGGCGGTGCTGGCGCGCGAACTGGGGCTGCCCTATGCAGCGCTCAACGTGGTGGTGAACCATGCGGCGGGGCGCGCCGACAGCGCTTCGGGCATCGTCTTCGACGACATCGAGACGATGCTGCAGGCGGCGATGACGCGCGTGCGCGCCATTCTCGAGAAACTCTGCCAGGTTTGATGGAGCGCGTCTGAAGGGCTCATGGGCGCGACTGGCGACAGGCGCCATGGGGGCCGGGCGGCTAGATCTGCAGGCGTTCCAGCAGGTCGCGCTCGACGCGCAGCAGCAGTGCGTCCTGGGCCAGTACGGTGCCGGTGAGCAGGAAGGTGTCTTCGACGCGCTCGCCCAGGGTTGCGATCTTTGCCGTGTGCAGGCGGATACCGTGACTGGAAAGTACTTCGGCAATGTCAAACAGCAGGCCGGGGCGGTCGGCGGCGGTCAGCGACAGGATGTAGTGGCGTCCGGCCTCGTCGGCGCGAATGCTGACCTGGGGTGTGATCGGAAAGTGTTTGACCTGGCGCGACATGCGACCGCGCGATGGGCGGTGGATGGCGTCGGGGTGAGCGAGATAGGCGGTGAGCTCGTGTTCAATGAGCGTGATCACGTCGCGGTAGCTTGCTTCGCCGCCGGGATCCTGCAGCATGAAGCTGTCAAGCGCATGGCCGTGACGGGTGGTGTGCACTTTGGCATCGAGGATGGTGAAACCGAGACGACCGAAGAATCCGGTCAGACGCACGAACAGCTCCTTCTGGTCGGGTGTGAATACCATCACCTGAACGCCGTCCTCTTCCTCGGCTACCCTCGCTTTGACGACGGCCTCGGCGGTGTCGGGGCGGAAATACAGCACCCGTGTGTGCCAGGCGATTTCCTCGGCCGAATGACGCATGAAATAGACCGCATCGAGTTCCGACCAGAGCCGCTCTTCAACCCCGGGGCGCAGGCCGTGGAAGCGCAGCAGGCGGCGTGCATCTTCCAGACGGTCGTCAAGACCCAGTGCCTGTTGGGGGGTTGCGCCGCGCAGCAGGCGCTGGGCGGCGAAAAAAAGATCTTCAAGCAGCTTGCCTTTCCAGCCGTTCCAGACTTTCGGGCTGGTGCCGCGGATGTCGGCGTGCGTCAGCAGGTAGAGCGCGGTAAGGCGACGCTCATTGCCGACGATGGCGGCAAAGCGCTGGACCACTTCGGGGTCGGACGTATCTTCCTTCTGGGCGAAGCGCGACAGGGTCAGGTGCTGCTCGACCAGCCACACGACGAGGCCGGTATCCTCTTCGCTGAGGCCGTGAAAGACGCAGAAGTCGCGGGCGTCGGCCATGCCCAGTTTGGAGTGATCCCCCCCGCGACCCTTGGCAATGTCGTGGAACAGCGCCGCCACATAAAGCAGCCAGTTGCGCTCGAAGCCCATGATGAGGCGAGTCATCAGGGGGTACTCGTGCGCATGCTGACCCATCGTGAAGCGACGCATGTTGCGCAGCACCATCAGGATGTGCTGGTCGACCGTGTATACGTGAAAAAGATCGTGCTGCATCTGGCCGATGATGCGCCGCCAGGGCGGCAGGTAGCGCGACAGGATGCCGTACTCGTTCATGCGCCGGAAGGCGTGCACGATGCCGCGCCTTTGCTGCAGGATCTGCAGGAACAGCGCGCGGTGCGCAGGGTCGGCTCGAAAGGCAGCGTTGATGCGGTTGCGGTTGATCCACAGCGAGCGCAGGGTGCGCGCAGTCATGCCCTTCAGTTCAGAGCGCTGCTGCAGCAGCAGGAAGCACTCGAGCAGGGCAGACGGGTGGCGGACGAACACATCGTCGTGGCGCAGGTCGAGCAGCTCGCGCACGACCTGGAAGCGCGGATTGATGACGATCGCCGCACCGCGATCGGGGAAGATCACCGTGCCGTAGTTCTGCAGCAGGACGGTATTGAGCTGCGTCACCATCTTGGCGTTGACGTAGTAGCGCTGCATCAGCGCTTCGGAGGCTCGCCGGTTGGCTGTGGCATGGATGCCCATGATGCGGGCCAGCTTCTCCTGGTGATCGAACAGCACGCGGTCCTCCGCACGCCCGGTCAGGTAGTGCAGGCGAATGCGCAGGTGCTGCAGGAAACGCTCGACGCTGCGTAGTTCGCTGGCTTCACCGCCGGTAATCAGGCGACGGCGAGCCAGGTCGCGCCAGCTGTGGCCCAGTCCCGCCGCACGCGCGATCCAGCCGAGCATCTGCAGGTCGCGCAGGCCGCCCGGGCTTTCCTTGCAGTTCGGCTCGAGCGCATACGGGGTGTCGTCAAAGCGCGCGTAGCGTTGTTGCTGTTCGAGTTGTTTGGCCTTGTAGAAGGCGCGCACGTCCAGCGCGGCGTGATAGCGCTGGTTCAGCTCGGCGAAAAGCGCCTTGTCACCCGTGAGAAAACGCGCCTCAAGCAGGGTCGTCTGCACGGTGATGTCATCGTCGGCCGCTTCGAGGCACTCGTCCACCGTGCGCACTGCATGTCCGATCTCGAGTCCGATGTCCCATAGCGCGCTGACCATTGCCGACAGGCGGTCGTGCGTTGCGGCGTCGGCTGTGTCGGGCAGCAGTACCAGCAGGTCGACATCCGAGGCGGGAAACAACTCGCCGCGACCGTAGCCGCCTACCGCTACCAGCGTTGCCTGGGGCGGCATTCGACAGGCCTGCCAAATGCCGATGAGTTCGCGGTCGACGAGTTTGGCGCGGCCATGGAGCAGCGCCGAAGTGCGCGGATGGGCTTCGTACGCTGAACGCAAGGCTGCCGCGCCGTCGCTGAGTCGTCGCCTCGCGTCTGCGATCAGGGGTTGCAGGCTGGAGCACAGACTGTCGTTCATGGGCAGGCCCAAAGGTGGGAAGACAGGCGGGCGGGGCCCCGGATCGAGGCCGGCGCCGTCAGGCTGATCGCGCGGCAGCCAGTGCGGGGGCGGGGCGGCTGTTGGCCGAGACGGTTAGCACTTCGACGCCGGTCGGCGTGACGACGATCGTGTGCTCCCACTGCGCTGACAGGCTGCGGTCCTTGGTGACGATGGTCCAGCCGTCGGGCAACTCCGAGATGGCGGCCTTGCCGGCATTGATCATCGGTTCGATGGTGAAGATCATGCCGGGTTCCAGTCGGGGCCCGCTGCCGGCCGTGCCATAGTGCAGCACCTGGGGCTCTTCGTGAAACTTGCGTCCGATGCCGTGACCGCAGAACTCCTTCACCACCGAAAATCCGTTACCTTCGGCATGCTTCTGGATCACCGCCCCAATGTCCCCAAGGTGCCCCCCGGGCCTGACCGCGGAAATTCCGAGCCACATGCACTCGAAGGTGATCTGCGTCAGTCGTCGCGCGGCGATGCTGGCGGCTGCTTCGCCGCCAACCAGGAACATGCGGCTGGTGTCGCCATGAAAGCCATCCTTGATGACAGTGATGTCGAGGTTGACGATGTCGCCTTTCTTCAGCGCCTTGTCGCCAGGTACGCCATGGCAGACCTGGTGATTGACCGAGGTGCAGATCGACTTGGGATAGGGTGTGTAGCCAGGCGGTGCGTAATTGAGCGGGGCGGGAACCGTACCCTGTTCATTGACCATGTAGTCGTGACAAAGACGGTCGAGTTCTCCGGTCGTGACGCCGGGTTTGACGAAAGGCTCGATGTAGTCGAGAACCTCGGCGGCGAGGCGGCAGGCCACGCGCATTTTGTCGATTTCTTCCGCGGTCTTGAGAACGATGCTCATCTTGGTATCTGTCTGCTTGGGGCTGGAAAGACGCCAAAGGTATCGCATGCGGGCGGGTGCGGGCAAACATGACGCGCTCGCCCGCTTGAGCCGCGCCAGCGGCGCATGCTAAGATCGCGGGCTTGTCTGCAGTGGCAGGCAAAATCCACACGTCCTGTGGCATGGGGTCCGCGACACACGGCAGCGCGTGTTGCGGCAAGGCGCAAAGGGTGCAATGTGTGCTTCAGAGCACATTGCGCGGCGGAGCACCCCGCGGGGCGGAGGTTAAACCCTTTGATCAGTTTGGAGTAACACATGTCAGTCACAATGCGTCAGATGCTCGAAGCGGGCGTCCACTTTGGCCACCAGACCCGCTTCTGGAACCCGCGCATGGCCCCGTACATTTTCGGCCAGCGCAACAAGATCCACATCGTCAACCTCGAGAAGACGATGGTGAAGTACAACGAAGCGATGGACTTTGTCCGCAAGCTGTCCGCCAATCGCGGCAACATCATGTTCGTCAGCACCAAGCGCCAGGCGCGCGAGATCATCTCCGAAGAGGCGCGTCGTGCCGGCATGCCCTTCGTCGACGAGCGCTGGCTCGGTGGCATGCTGACCAACTTCAAGACCGTCAGGCAGTCGATCAAGCGCCTGAAGGAAGTCGAGGCGATGATGGAAGACGGCTCGATCGATCGTCTGTCCAAGCGCGAGGGACTGACCGTTCGTCGCGAACTCGAAAAGCTGCAGAAGTCGATCGGCGGCATCAAGGAAATGGGCGGCTTGCCCGATGCCATGTTCGTGATTGACGTCGGCTATCACAAGATCGCCATCACCGAAGCGCTGAAACTGGGTATTCCGGTTGTGGCCGTGGTCGATACCAACCACTCTCCCGAAGGCGTGGATTACGTCATTCCGGGTAACGACGACTCCTCGCGCGCCATCCGCCTTTACGCCCGTGGCGTGGCCGATGCCGTGTTGCAGGGCCGCAGCCAGGTGCTGCAGGAAATCGTCGATGCCGGCGGTGACGAGTTCGTCGAAGTCGAGGAAGAAGGTTCGCAAGAGCAGGCCTGACCTGCCACTTGCAGGGGCCTCGAGGGGCCCCTTTTTGTAATCTGGAATACCTGCCGCAGCGGGCCTTGGTCCGCTGCGCGCAAACGCTGAAATTCGAGGAGTTAGCATGGCGGAAATCACCGCAAGCATGGTCAAGGAACTGCGCGAGAAGACCGACGCGCCGATGATGGAGTGCAAGAAGGCGCTGACCGAAGCCGCTGGCGATATGGCCAAGGCCGAAGAGATCCTGCGCGTGAAGCTGGGCAACAAGGCTTCCAAGGCTGCAGCCCGGGTTACCGCAGAAGGCATCGTCGGTATCGATATTTCGGCTGACGGCAAGCTGGGCTCGATCATCGAAGTGAACTGCGAAACCGATTTCGTGGCCAAGAACGAGGACTTCCTCGCGCTGGTGCAGAAGTGTGGCGAGCTGGTTTCGGGCAAGAACCCTGCCGATGTGGCCGCGCTGTCGGCGCTGCCGATGGGTGAAGGCACCGTTGAATCGACGCGTGCAGCACTGGTGGGCAAAATCGGCGAAAACATGTCGATTCGCCGCTTCAACCGTGTCGAAGCCAAAGGCCAGTTGTTCAGCTATATCCACGGTGGCGCCAAGATTGGTGTGCTGCTGGACCTGGTGGGTGGCGACGAGCAGTTGGGCAAGGACATCGCGATGCACATCGCGGCCTCCAAGCCGAAGGCGCTGGATTCGTCGGGCGTGTCGCAGGATCTGATCGATGCCGAGCGTCGGATTGCGGTCGAGAAGGCTCGTGCCGACAACAAGCCTGAAGCAATGCTGGAGAAGATCGCAGACGGCACCGTGCAGAAGTTCCTGAAGGAAGTCACCTTGCTGGCTCAGGTCTTCGTCAAGGCCGAAGACGGCAAGCAGACCATTGAGCAGTTGCTGAAGGCGCGTGGCGCTTCGGTTGCAGGTTTCACGCTGTACCTCGTCGGCGAAGGCATCGAGAAGAAAGTGACCGACTTTGCTGCGGAAGTGGCCGAGCAGGCCGCTGCTGCTGCCGCGAAGAAGTAAGGAGCCGTACATGTCCGCCGCCTACAAACGCATCCTGCTGAAACTCTCGGGCGAAGCCCTGATGGGTGACGACGCCTACGGAATCAACGAGGACGTCGTGGCCCGCATCGTCTCCGAAATCGCCGAAGTCACCCGTCTCGGCGTGCAGGTGGGGGTGGTGATCGGCGGCGGCAACATCTTTCGTGGCATGAAGGGTGCGGCTTCCGGCATGGACCGCACCACCGCCGACTACATGGGCATGCTGGCCACGGTGATGAACGCAATGGCGCTCGCCGATGCGATGCGCCGCATGGATGTCGAGGCGCGGGTGCAGTCGGCGCTGCGCATTGACCAGGTCGTCGAACCTTATATTCGTGGCCGCGCGATCCGCCATCTCGAGGAAGGTCGCGTGGTGATCTTCGCTGCGGGCACCGGCAATCCCTTCTTCACCACCGATACCGCAGCAGCCCTGCGCGGGGCAGAGATCGGTGCGCAGATCGTGCTCAAGGCTACCAAGGTGGATGGGGTGTATACCGCGGACCCGAAGAAGGATCCGGATGCCCAGCGCTACCATCGCATCAGCTTTGACGAAGCGATCGGCCGCAACCTGGCGGTGCTCGACTCGACCGCGTTTGCGCTGTGCCGCGACCAGAAACTGCCGATCAACGTGTTCTCGATCTTCAAGCCGGGCGCGCTCAAGCGTGTCGTAATGGGTGAAGATGAGGGTACGCTGGTTCATTCCTGACGCTCTGGAGAGTGCGCTTATGATTTCCGAACTGAAAAAGAACGCCGATCAGAAGATGCAAAAGTCGGTCGAGTCTCTCAAGACCGACCTTGCCAAGATTCGTACCGGTCGTGCTCACACCGGCCTGCTCGATCATGTCATGGTCGATTACTACGGCTCGATGGTGCCCGTGAACCAGGTTGCCAACATCACCCTGATCGACGCCCGAACGATTGGCGTGCAGACTTGGGAAAAACCGATGCTGGGCAAAGTTGAAAGGGCCATCCGCGACAGCGACCTTGGACTGAATCCGGCCAACATGGGCGAGTTGTTGCGCGTGCCCATGCCGGCACTGACCGAAGAACGGCGTCGCGACCTCACCAAGGTTGTGCGCAATGAGGGCGAGTCGGCCAAAATCGCGATCCGAAATTTGCGCCGCGATGCCAACCAGCATCTCAAGGATGCAGTCAAGGACAAGGAAATCTCCGAGGACGACGAGCGTCGCACCGAAGATGAAGTCCAGAAGCTGACCGACAAGTACGTCGCCGAGATTGACAAGATGCTGGCGGCGAAAGAGCAGGAATTGATGCAGATCTGATCCGTCGGATCGGCTGTTTCCTCACCAGCAGAACTGGAGGCGGGTCATGACAGGTAGAGAGTTCACGAGTTCCACCCGTGACATTCCCGAGGTATCCGCAGTTCCGCGACACATCGCAATCATCATGGACGGTAATGGGCGGTGGGCGCGCAAGCGCTTCATGCCGCGCGTTGCTGGTCATGCGCGCGGGCTTGAGGCCGTTCGTGCCGTGGTCAAGGCCTGCGTAGAGCGCGGAGTGGAATACCTGACGTTGTTCGCCTTCAGCTCAGAGAACTGGCGTCGGCCAGCGGATGAAGTGTCCTTCCTGATGCAGCTGTTCATGAAGGCCTTGCACAAGGAGGTCGCTCGCCTCCACCACAATGAGATCCGCTTGCGTGTCATTGGTGACATGTCCCGCTTCGATCCGGAACTTGTGCGCATCATCCGCGAGTCGGAAGAAAAGACGGCGGGCAATCGCAAGCTCGAGCTTTGCATCGCGGCCAACTATGGTGGGCGCTGGGACATCGCCAACGCAGTGTCCGAACTGATGCACGCACACCCTGAGCGACGCGACGGTTTCAGCGAAGAAGAAATTTCCGGCAGGTTGTCGATGAGCTTTGCGCCTGAGCCCGATCTTTTCGTTCGTACAGGCGGCGAAAAGCGCATCAGCAATTTCCTGCTGTGGCAACTCGCCTACACCGAGTTGTACTTTACCGACGCCTTGTGGCCCGACTTCAATGCTGCCGCGCTCGACGAGGCCATTGCCTCCTATGGCTGCCGCGAACGGCGTTTCGGCCGTACCAGCGAGCAACTGGGCGGGCGCGGAACCCAAGGTGCCGCAGGCCAGCATGCTTAAGGCTCGCGTACTGACGGCGATTGCGCTGCTGTGCGGTCTGCTTGTTGGCGTATTTTTGCTACCCGCCTGGGCGTGGCTGCTGGTGTGCGCACTCGTCTGCGGCGCAGCCGCCTGGGAGTGGGGAGCGCTGGCCGGGTTTGCCCGGCCCTTGCGCCTATCCACCGCGGCTTCGCTTGGCGGCGCCTGCCTGCTGCTCGGCTTAGTGACCGGCTTCGGCTCACCGGGCGCAGCGGGCGGGCTACTGCTTGTTCCGCTGTACAGTCTCAGTGCGTTGTTCTGGTTACTCGTTGCACCCGCCTGGCTGGCGAAGAAGTGGTCACTGACCAACCCCATGCTGGCCTCCGTGGTGGGTTTTGTGGTGCTGGTGCCGACTGCGCTGGCCCTGGTCCACCTGCGTGCCGTCAGTCCCTGGCTCATGCTGGCGGTCATGGCGGTGGTGTGGGTCGCCGACATCGCTGCGTATTTCTCCGGCCGCAGCTTCGGGCGTCACAAGCTCGCGCCCTCGATCAGCCCGGGGAAAACCTGGGAAGGGGCGATTGGCGCCGGGCTCGCTGTGCTGTTGTTCGGCTTTGGCATGCTCGCCTGGCAGGGAGCGAGCCAGCCGGGCGGGGCGCTGGCGATTGCAGCCGTGCTCGTGATGTGGACCGCGCTCAGCATCGTGGGCGATCTTTATGAATCCTTGCTGAAGCGGCAAGCGGGCATGAAGGATAGCGGCAGCATTCTGCCCGGCCACGGCGGCATTCTCGATCGCATCGACAGCCTGACGTCCACGCTGCCCATGGTCGCGCTCGGTATCGTGCTGCTGGCACGTTGAGTCGGCACATTCCGCTGAATTCCCGAACTGGTCTTACCCAATAAATGCCCCAACACGCTATCCAGCGCATCACCATCCTGGGGGCGACCGGTTCGATCGGTCAGAGCACGCTTGACGTGGTCGGCCGTCATCCGGATCGCTTTTCCGTCTTCGCCCTCACGGCGCAGCGTCAGGACGAAAAACTGCTCGAACAAGTGCTGCGCTTTGCACCGCGCTTTGCCGTCATGGTCGATGCGGAAGCCGCGAGCCGACTGCAGGCAGCGCTGCGCGCAGCGGGCAGTCGTACCGAAGTCCTCGCCGGCAGCGCCGCGCTTGAGGAGGTTGCCGCTGCTGCGGACGTCGACATGGTGATGGCGGCCATCGTTGGTGCGGCAGGACTGCCTCCGACGCTCGCCGCTGCGCGGGCGGGCAAGAAGATCCTGCTCGCCAACAAGGAAGCACTGGTGCTGTCCGGGCAGCTGTTCATGGACGCCGTGGCCGAAAGTGGCTCGGTGCTGTTGCCGATCGACAGCGAACACAATGCGGTCTTCCAGGCCTTGCCCGCAGGCTATGGCCGACAGCCCGGCGCAGCGGGTGTGCGCAAGGTCCTGCTCACCGCGTCGGGGGGGCCATTCCGCGCCAGCCCGATCGAGGCGTTGCGCGCGGTGACGCCCGAGCAGGCTTGCGCCCATCCCAACTGGGTGATGGGCCGAAAGATCTCGGTCGACTCCGCGACGATGATGAACAAGGGACTGGAGGTGATCGAGGCGCACTGGCTCTTTGGTGCGCCGGCGGATCTCATCGAAGTGGTGGTGCACCGCCAGAGCGTGATCCACTCGATGGTGGAGTACGTTGATGGTTCAGTCATCGCGCAACTGGGCAATCCCGACATGCGTACCCCGATCGCCCATGCCATGGCATGGCCCGAGCGCATCGACGCGGGCGTGCGTGCGCTTGACCTGTTCGAAATTGCACGGCTTGATTTCGAACGCCCGGACCTACAGCGCTTTCCCTGTCTCGCGCTGGCGTTTGAAGCGCTGCGCACCGGCGGTGCGGCGCCGGCTACGCTTAATGCCGCAAATGAAGAGGCGGTCGAAGCCTTTCTTGCTCGACGTATCGGCTTTACCGATATCGCTCGCGTCATCGAACCCTGCCTGGAACGCTGTGCCGGCTTTGCGGTCGATTCACTGGACGCGGTGTTCGCCGCCGACGCGCAGGCCCGCGACTGGGCGCGCGCCGAGATCCAGACACTTTCGGCTGGCTGATGAATCTACTCAACTATCTCATTCCGTTCGCCCTCGCGCTGGGGCTGCTGATCCTGGTCCACGAGCTGGGCCACTATTCGGTGGCGCGCTGGTGCGGGGTCAAGGTGCTGCGCTTCTCAATCGGTTTCGGCAAGCCGCTGCTGGTGCGCAAGGCCGGGCCGGACGGCACCGAGTGGGCGCTGAGTGCGTTTCCGCTGGGTGGTTACGTCAAGATGCTCGATGAGCGGGAGGCGCCGGTCGAGGCGACCGAACTGCATCGTGCCTTCAATCGCCAGAGCGTGTATCGGCGGTTTGCCATCGTCGCCGCAGGTCCGATCGCGAATTTCCTGCTCGCGATCGTCCTGTACTGGGGGCTGTTCGTGGCCGGAACTGACGAGCTTCGCCCGCGTCTGGCCTTGTCCGATACGCCAGCCATTGCTCAGGCGGCGGGGGTGCGTGACGGTGACCTGGTGCTCGCCGTCGATGACGAAGCGGTCCGCTCCTGGCAGGACCTGCGCTGGGTGCTGCTGCGCCATGCGCTTGATGACCGCGAAGTGGTGCTGCAGGTGCGTACGCTGGAGGAGGTCGAGGCGTTTCGCCGGCTTGATCTCGCCGGCGTGCAGATCGATGACGGCAACAAGGATCTGATCCTGCGCATTGGCCTGAAGCCCTGGCGTCCGCTGATTCCGGCACTGATCGGACGAATTGCGGACGGCAGCGCGGCTGCACGTGCAGGCTTGCGAAGTGGCGACGAAGTGCTTGCCATCGAGGGCCAGGCGATTGCGGGCTGGGGCGAACTCGTGGCGCAGGTGCGTGATGCCGCGGGGCGTAGCCTGCGCTTTGAGGTGCTGCGTGAGGGGCAGCGTCTCAGTGTGGACGTGACGCCTGACGAGATCAACGAAAACGGCGAGCGCTTCGGTCGCATCGGTGTGGCCGTTGCCGAACCGTTGCAGGGCGGCCTGTCGATGTTCGCCGAGGTGCGCTACGGCGTGGGCGAGGGGCTGGTGAAGGCGGTGCGTCAGACCTGGGAAACCAGCGTGTTGAGTCTGCAGATGATCGGCCGGATGATCACCGGCGAGGTGTCGTGGAAGAACATCTCGGGGCCGGTCACAATCGCGGACTATGCCGGCCAGACCGCACAGCTCGGACTCAGCCACTATCTCAAGTTCGTTGCCCTTATCAGCATCAGTCTGGGGGTGCTCAACCTGCTGCCCATCCCGGTGCTTGATGGTGGACACTTGTTGTACTATACGGTCGAAATCATCAAGGGCGGTCCGATTCCGGAGCGCATCATGGAGATCGGTCAGCAGATCGGTCTGACTCTCCTGATAATGCTCATGGCCTTCGCCTTCTACAACGACATCAATCGTCTCATTTCCGGCTGAACACCTGCATGAATCGCAAGCTCCTGCCCGGGCTCATCCTGGCCCTATTTGCCGCTGCGCCGGCGTTCGCGTTTGACCCGTTCTTGGTCAAGGATATTCGAGTCGAGGGCATCCAGCGCACGGAGGCGGGGACGGTCTTCAATTACCTGCCCGTGCGTGTAGGCGAGCGTTTCGACGAAACCCAGGCCGCCGATGCCATCCGGGGTTTGTTTGCGACCGGGTTTTTCAGTGACGTCCGTATCGAAACCGAAGGTGAGGTCATCGTCGTCGTGGTCGATGAGCGCCCTGCGATCGCGCAGATCGACTTCGTTGGTGTCAAGGAGTTCGACAAGGATGCGCTGAAGAAGGGTCTGCGCGAGGTCGGTCTGGCCGAGTCGCGCATCTTCGATCGCTCTTTGCTGGAGCGCGCCGAGCAGGAACTGAAACGCCAGTATCTGTCGCGGGGCAAGTACTCGGCGCAGGTTACGACCACAGTCACGCCGCTCGAGCGCAATCGTGTCGGCATCAATTTCAGCGTGGTAGAGGGTGAAGTCGCCAAGATTCATCAGATCAGCATCATCGGCACCAAGGCCTTCGACGAAGATGACCTGATCGACCAGATGCAGCTCACCACTCCGGGCTGGCTGACCTGGTACACCAAGAACGATCAGTACTCGCGCCAGAAGCTTTCGGCAGACCTTGAGACCTTGCGTTCCTTTTACCTGAACCAGGGCTATCTCGATTTCAATATCGACTCGACCCAGGTTTCGATCACGCCGGACAAGCAGGACATCTACATCACGGTGAATATCACTGAGGGTGAGCAATACACGGTGACCGGCGTGCGCTACACCGGCGATCTCATCATTGCCGAATCCGAGTACCTTGCGCTGACCACGCTGAGGCCCGGCGACATCTTCTCGCGCGAAAGACTCACTGAAACCACCAAGGCTGTGACCGACCGTCTCGGCAACGAAGGTTATGCCTTTGCCAACGTCAACGCCGCTCCCGAGGTTGACAAGGCGAAACGCGAGGTGGCATTCACCGTCTTCGTCGATCCGGGGCGTCGCGTCTATGTCCGCCGCATCAACGTCGGTGGCAACACCAAGACGCGCGACGAAGTGGTCCGTCGCGAGATGCGACAGCTCGAAGGCGGTTGGTACGACGCCGCCGCCATCAATCGCTCCAAGACCCGCATCGACCGCCTCGGCTTCTTCGACGAGGTCAATGTCGAGACGCCCGCCGTGCCCGGCACCACCGATCAGGTTGACGCGAACTTCACCGTCAAGGAGCGCCCGACCGGCAACCTGATGCTGGGTGCCGGCTTCTCGAGTTCCGAGAGCATCGTGCTGTCGGCTTCGATCGCGCAGCAGAACCTGTTCGGCAGCGGCAATTCACTGAGCCTGGGCCTGAA
>DAORUJ010000072.1:0-15334 GCA_035433105.1 Thauera sp. | reverse complement strand
TGGTCGGCCACGTCCTCGAACTCGGCCCAGTGGGCCAGCGACACGCCGCGGCGGGTCTGCTCTTCGTAGAGGAAGGCCTCGATCAAGAGCGAGGTGCTGAGGATCTTGTCGCGCGGGCTGTAAAGCAGGTTGGCGCGGGGCACATGGGTGGAGCAGACGGGCTTGCACTTGCCGCAACGCAGGCAGTCCTTGATGTCGTTGGCGATGTCGCCGACATCGGTCTGCTCCATGATGATGGATTCGTGACCCATCAGGTTGAAGCTCGGCGTGTAGGCGTTGCCCAGGTTTCCGCCTCGCATCAGCTTGCCGCGGTTGAAGCGGCCCTCGGGGTCGACCTTGTGCTTGTATGCCCAGAATTCGCTCATCTCCTCGTCGGTCAGGTAATCGAGCTTGGTGATGCCGATACCGTGTTCCCCGGAGATCACGCCATCCAGGCTGCGAGCCAGCGCCATGATGCGATCGACCGCGCGGTTCGCAGTCTGCAGCATCTCATAGTCGTCGGAGTTGACTGGCAGGTTGGTGTGCACGTTGCCGTCGCCGGCATGCATGTGCAGCGCGACGAAGACGCGCCCGCGCAACACGGTGTGATGGATCTCGTTGATGCGGGCGAGGATGCGGGAGAACAGCGCACCGTCGAAGATTTGCTCGAGCAATGGACGCAGTTCGGACTTCCATGATACCCGGATCGAATAGTCCTGCAGGCGATGGAACAGCGTCGGGTGGGCGGCGCGGTTGCTGAGCTCGCCCACTTCGATGCCGTACTCGGCGAATTGCGGCTCGGCCTCGGGCAGTGGTGTGTCGAGATTGTCCAGCAGCCACTGCCAGCGGCGGCGCACGTCGGCGACATGCTCCAGTGCCTGGGCGCGATGGTCGGCGATCAGCGTGTCGCGGTCGACCACCGCGTCCTTGACATCGAGTGGTAGCTCGCCCTGCAGGAAGGTGCTCAGCGCGTTGCACAGCTCGATCTTGTTCTGCGTCGATAGCTCGATATTGATTCGTTCGATGCCGTCACAGTACTCGCCCATGCGCGGCAGCGGAATGACGACGTCTTCGTTGATCTTGAAAGCATTGGTGTGGCGCGAGATGGCCGCGGTGCGGCTGCGTTCGAGCCAGAAACGCTTGCGCTGCTCGGGGCTGACGGCGATGAAACCCTCTGCGCCGCGACTGTTGGTCATGCGCACGACTTCGGATGCGGCGCTCATGACCGCATTCTCGTCGAAGCCGACGATGTCGCCGATCAGCACCATCTTGGGGCGGCCATGGCGCTTGGCCTTGGTGGCGTATCCGACGGCCTTGACGTAGCGCTCGTCGAGGTGCTCCAGGCCGGCGAGCAGCACACCGGCGCTGTTGGCGCCGCCGCCCGGCTTGAAGTGGTCGGTGATCTCGACGATCGCCGGAACGGCCTCGCGCACTTGGCCGAAGAACTCCAGGCACACGGTACGCGTGATCGGCGGCATCTTGTGAAGCACCCAGCGCGCGGCGACGATCAGGCCGTCGGTGCCTTCCTTCTGTACGCCCGGAATGCCGCCGAGGAACTTGTCGGTAACGTCCTTGCCCAGCCCGACCTTGCGACAATAAGCACCAGGCATGGACAGAAGTTCTTCGCCCAGCGGCCTGTAGCTCAATCCGTCGAAGCGGCGCAGGCGGAAGCGGGCGGTGTGCTGCTCGTGAATCTTGCCGAAGTTGTGGTCGAGGCGCTCGACTTCCAGCCAGTTGCCGTCGGGCGTGACCATTTTCCACCACGCCAGGTTGTCGAGCGCGGTGCCCCACAGCACGGCTTTCTTGCCGCCGGCGTTCATGGCGATGTTGCCGCCGACACAGGACGCACTGGCCGAGGTCGGGTCGACCGCGAACACGCGTCCGGCCAGGCCTGCTGCTTCGGACACCCGCTCGGTGACCACGCCGGCTCCGGTGCGGATGGTGGCGTAGGGCGTTGCCATCGGCTGGCCGTCGGCGTCGGGCAGGGTCAGATCTTCCACGGCGCCGATGTCGATCAGCTTCTCGGTGTTGATGACGACCGAGCTGGCATCGAGCGGAATGGCGCCACCGGTGTAGCCCGTGCCGCCGCCGCGCGGAATGATGGTCAGGCCGAGCGCGATGCATTCGCGCACCAGTGGCGCCATCTCCTCCTCGCTGTCCGGATAGAGCACGACGAAGGGATACTCGACGCGCCAGTCGGTGGCGTCAGTAACGTGGCTGACGCGGGCGTGCCCGTCAAAGCGGATGTTGTCGCGACGGGTGCGACGGCACAGTCCCTTGAGGATTGCCTTGCGCCGGCGGCGGGTTGCTTCGAACCAGGCTTCGAAACGGGAGATCGCTTCGCGCGTCCTCGCGACCAGCAGAGCTACGCGATCATTGCCCTGGCGGCGCTTGTCGATCTCGTTGAGACGATGGTTCAGTGCCCCGATCAGCGCCTCACGACGTTCGCGGCTGTCGAGCAGGTCGTCTTCGAGGTAGGGGTTGCGGCGCACAACCCAGATGTCACCCAGTACCTCGTACAGCATGCGTGCCGAACGGCCGGTGACGCGTTCCTCGCGCAGCTCGTCCAGTACCGCCCAGGCTTCGCTGCCGAGCAGCCGCATGACGATCTCGCGGTCCGAGAACGAGGTGTAGTTGTAAGGGATTTCGCGCAGTCGTTGAGTCATCGGGATACCGGCTTATCAGCTGCTGAAGGACCTGCCATTTTAGCGAACCGCAGTGCACCATGCAGCAAAAATCAAGACCTTACCGCTTGTAGGGGCTGGGTTTGCAGGGCGCACGAGGATGGACTGCCGGAAGCCGGCAAGATTCCCCGGGCAGGGGCTCTGAAGGTGCCGGTCTATCTGGCTGCCGTCAGCGCGATCTCGATCCGCCAGCCCGGATCGACCAGTGCGGCAACTTTCACGCACGCGCGGGCCGGGGCACAGCCGGCCGGCAGCCAGGCTTCCCAGGCCGCATTCATGCCGGCGCAGTCGGCCAGATCGGTCAGATAGATCGTCGCCATAAGGATGCGCGAGTGATTGCTCCCAAGCGCCTCCAGTCGGCGTGCAACGCTGGTGAGCACCTCGTTGGTCTGCACGGTGATGTTGCCGGCCGTGCTTGTGGGTACTTCGACCAGATGAATCACGCTGTTATGGATGACCGCGTCAGCGTAGCGGGCGGTGGTGCCAAAACGTTCGATGGTGGGCATGGTTTGTTGCGGTGGTCTGCAGTCGGGGCAACAGTATAGGCCAGCGTCAGGGGCGCACGCTCAGGAGGGAGGCTGCAGCAGCCAGGCGATTGCGCCATAGCGCAAACCCTTTCCCAATGTCATCCAGGCCAGGCTGGCGACCCAGTTCAAGCGCAGTACGCCAGCCGCCGCGCACAGGGCGTCGCCGATCAGGGGTACCCACGACAGCAGCAGGATGATGCTGCCATGGCGACGCACCAGATCGAGTCGCGGTGGCAGTTCCTTGCGCGGCAGCAGGCGGCCAAGCGCGTAAGTGCTCATGCCTCCGGCGCTGTTGCCCAGGGTCGCCAGTACGAGAGCGGGCAGATTCAGGTCAGGACGCAGGGTGAGGATGCCGGCAAGCACCGCCTCTGAGCCACCAGGCAGAACGGTGGCGGCGAGAAAGGCCGAAAGCAGTAACGAGCCCAGGATCGCGAGGTCGGTGTCAGGCCACATGGAGCGGACGCTTTCGGTGGATTTGAGGGCGGGCCAATGATGACTTCAGAATAAAGTCGTTTGACATAAAAATATGACATATGCAGAATCGGTGTCGCGCTTCTGCGCACATTTCCGGAGACCTCACGATGAATAAATTTCTGTCCGTCCTCGCTGCCAGCCTGGCCCTTGTGTCCATGGCTCCCGCCGATGCACTGGCCAATCCGCAACATGAGCGCATGAAGCGCTGCAATGCAGATGCAAAGGAGCAGGCCCTCAAGGGGGATGCACGCAAGGCTTTCATGAGCACCTGCCTGAAGGGCAGACACGAGGGCACGACTGCACAGCCCGCGGCGGCGGCGAGCCCCGCGTCGACTGTCGCGGCAACTGCAAGCACGCCCGTTGTGCAGCCCGTTGCTCCGGCCAAGGCTGATGGCGTTCCGGCGGGTGCTCCGCTTGCCTCCGCCGTGCTGCCGGCCGTCAGTACCGAAAAGAAAAAGGCCTGCGCCCAGGCTGCGGCCGAGCAGTCACTGAGCGGTGCAAAGCGCAAGGCGTTCCTGGCGGAATGCATCAAGGGCTAGGCAAGCAGTGCGCCATGGGCCGCCCGCCGCCGGTGGCCCATCGCCTGGCTATCGGGTGAGCTCAGAGGATGTCGAAGAACACCAGATCGCGTTCGATCTCGTCGGCGGAAAACCCGCAACCGATACGGCCCGGGCCGCGCAGCACCAGGGTGCCGTCGTGTACTCGGCGCTCCTCGGCGCCATCGATCGAAATGAACGTGCCGTTGGTGCTTTCGTCGATCAGGGTGAAGCCGTCGCGCCGGCGCTCAATGCGCGCATGCTGACGGGATGCACGGGGATCCATGACCACGATGTCATTACCCAGCTCGCGCCCCAGAAGCAGTACCGGGCGCTGTTCCTCGACAAACAGGGTGTCTTTCTGGTGACGAAGGCGCAGGCGCTGTGATAGCCGGCTGGTGGGCGGGATGGAGGTCACCATGCCCACGCGTTGTCCAATCGCGAATATCGGCCATTCCAGCATGCTCAGCGCCGGGTCATGCAGGGCTTGCGCGCCTGCGGCCTGTCGGGTTCCTGGTGTCAGCAGCATGGCTACCGTGCCGGTAGCCAGGGCTTGCTCCGCCTGGGCATGCGTCGCGATCCGGCGGGCGATGTCGATGCCCTCGCCAGCACGATTGTCCTCATCGACGATCCCGTAGTGCAGGCCGATGTGCACCGGCTGACGCAAACCGCTGACGCTGGGCAGGCTTCGGATGCGATCCAGCATTTCGTTGGCAGCCAGGACGCCGGCATCGCAACGGTCGAAACAGGCCACCATCGAGAAACCTTGCTGCAGAAGTAGTCGCCCGTCATGAGAGGCGATTGCGCGCTCGATGCGGTTCAGGCAGCGCTCGGCCGCGTGCGTGGCCTCCGTGGTGCCCAGACGGGCGACGAAACCGTCGTCAGCGATCGCGTTGGCAACCAGTACGCAGAGGTTCTTGCGGTCGGACATGGCCTTGGGGGGAGCCTGAAGGCGAATAGAGGTGGACATCTATGATGTTGAAATGTGCCCTGCAGCGCAAGTCCCTGGCCGCCATCCGTCGCTAGCGTGTAGCCTGAAACGGTGGCGGAAGCTGCACGGTCTGGGTGCTGGGCTGCGGCAGTTCGAGCGGATCGAAGGCGATGTCGCCCTCGGCGACCACGGTCTGCTGGGTGAGGCCGATAAAGTCGAACAGGTGCTTGTCGGCCAGGTGCGAGGGCACGACGTTCTTCAGCGCGGTAGCCATCGATTCGATGCGGCCGGGGAATTCGCGCGACCAAGTCTGCAGCATGGTCTTGATCTGCTTGCGTTGGGCGTTCTCCTGCGAGCCGCAGAGGTTGCAGGGGATGATGGGAAAATCCATCGTGCGTGCAAAGCGTGTGATGTCGGCCTCGGTGCAGTAGGCCAACGGGCGGATCACGACGTGATTGCCATCGTCACTGACGAGTTTGGGCGGCATGGCCTTGATCTTGCCGCCAAAAAACAGATTCAGGAACAGCGTCTCGAGGATGTCGTCACGATGATGGCCGAGCGCGATGCGGGTGGCGCCGATTTCTTTCGCGCAGCGGTAGATGATGCCGCGACGTAGCCGCGAGCACAGAGAGCAGGTGGTTTTGCCCTCGGGAATCTTGTCCTTGACGATCGAGTAGGTGTCCTCGGTGACGATGCGGTACTCGACGCCGATCGATTCGAAGTAAGCCGGCAGGATGTGGTCGGGGAAGCCGGGTTGTTTCTGGTCGAGGTTCATCGCCACGATACGGAAGTGCACCGGAGCGCGTTCGCGCAGCGCCAGCAGGCAGGACAGCAGGGTGTAGGAGTCCTTGCCGCCGGAGATGCAGACCATCACCGTGTCGCCGTCGCCGATCATGTTGTAGTCGCCGATGGCCTCGCCGACACTGCGCTCGAGCTTCTTCTTCAGGCGCAGGAAGGTGTTGGAGTGGCGGGCTTCGGTTTCCGTGCCTGCAGTAGGCAGGGGGGCTTCAAGTGGGGGTGTGACAACGCTCACGGGGTCGACTCGGTCGGCGAAAAGAGCGTCAAATTATACACTTGGCGCTGCGCGACCGACTCAAAGGTGCGCGCTGCGGCCGCCATCGACGGCAATGATCTGGCCGGTAATGTAGGGAGCGTCGAACATCAGGAAGCGCACCGTGCGAGCAATGTCAGTCGCTGTGCCGACGCGCTTGAGCAGGGTGTGATCGATGATCTGCTGGCGCTCTGTGGCGGAGAACTGCTCGTCTTCGGGCCACTCGATCGGCCCGGGTGACACGCCGTTGACGCGGGCTTCCGGCGCAAGCTCAATGGCCAGGGCGCGCGTCAGGCCGGCCAGGCCCGCCTTGGCGGTGCTGTACAGAGGGTAGCGCTGAAGTGGACGTTCGGCGTGGATGTCGACGATGTTGACGATCGCGCCACGGCGACGCCTGAGCGAAGGCGCAAGTGCCTGTGACAGGAACAGCGGCCCCATCAGGTTCGAGCCGATCAGGTCGTCCCACGCGGCGCGGTCGATGTGGCCGATCGGCGTGGGGAAAAAACTGGAGGCGTTGTTGACCAGGCCGTCGATGCGGTCGAAGCGGGCAAGTGCAGCACGGGCCACATCCTCGGCAACGCCGAAGTGGCCAAGATCGCCGCCGACGGTAAACGCAGAATCCGGGCGCAGTGCGTTGAGGCCCTCGGCCAGCCGCTGGGCGTCGTCAGCACTGCCGCGGTAGTGCAGTGCGACGCGCGCACCAGCGTCGTGAAGCTGGCGCGCAATTTCGGCTCCGACACGGCGTGCAGCGCCGGTAATCAGAATGACAGGTGCACCACTTGAATCTTTTGGCATCTTGATGTGTCTTGTCGTCGTTGGTCGTTGTCGGTGCAGCACGAGCATGGACGATCGGGCTTGCCGTTACAATCCCGTCCTCTCATCGCCTTCGCCGTGTCCGCCATGTCTTCGTTGCCCCAGCCTTCTGCCGATGCGCTCGTCCAGAGTGCCCACCTGCTCGAACTCGTCGCTGACGATATCGACAAGGGTGGTGGCTGGATGCCGTTTTCACGCTACATGGAGCGAGTGCTCTATGCGCCCGGCCTAGGCTATTACAGCGGCGGCGCACGAAAGTTCGGCCCCGGCGGTGATTTCATCACCGCACCCGAGCTCACCCCCTTGTTCGGCCAGGCGCTGGCGTCGCAGGTCGAGCAAGTGATGCGGGCGAGTGCGCCGCAGGTGATCGAGGTCGGCGCCGGGACAGGCCTGCTGGCCGTCGATTTGTTGCTCGAACTGGAGCACCGCGGCTGTCTGCCCGAGCACTACGGCATTCTCGAACTGTCGGGAGAATTGCGCGAACGCCAGTTCGAGACCCTGGCGCAAAAGGCTCCCCATCTGGCACCGCGTGTGCGCTGGCTCGATGCCCTGCCCGAGCGCTTCAGTGGCGCGGTGGTGGCGAACGAGGTGCTCGATGTGATGCCCGTGCATCTGCTCGTATCGCGTGCAGAGGGTTTGTTCGAGCGCGGGGTGAGCCTCGTGGCCGAAGCCGAAGGCGGGCGCCGCCTATGTTGGGCGGATGTGCCGGCCGAGGGCGCGGTGCGTGATGCCGCGCTGGCCCTGGCCCTGCCTGCGCCCCGCAGTGGCGAGTACGTCACCGAGCTCAACCTTGCAGGCCGCGCCTGGGTCTCAGCCTGGGCAGAGCACCTGGAGACCGGTGCGATGCTGCTGATCGATTACGGCTATCCGCGTGCCGAGTACTACCTGCCGTCGCGTTCCAGTGGCACGCTGCTGTGCTACTACCGCCACCATGCCCACGGTGATCCGTTCCTGTGGCCGGGGCTGAACGACATCACGGCTTTCGTCGACTTCACCACGGTGGCCGAAGCCGCCTTCGATGCAGGACTGGATGTGCTGGGCTATACCACCCAGGCCCAGTTCCTGTTCAATTGTGGCGTGCTCGAATGCCTGGGGCGTCGTGGTCCGGCGGAAAGCGTCGGCTACATCCGTGCGGCGCGCGCTGTGCAGAAGTTGACGGCACCGCAGGAAATGGGGGAGCTGTTCAAGGTGCTGGCACTTGGCCGCGGCATCGATGCACCACTGCTGGGTTTTACGCGCGGAGACCGTCTGCACACCTTGTAGCTGCGCGTGCGTAGCCTCAGAGCCCGCGCTCTTCCAGCCAGAAGGCAATGCGCCCAGCGACCTGCTCCCAGTCGCGCTCAAGCATCATGCCGTGACCCATGTCGGGGAAAATCTCGGCGCGGCCTCCATAGGTCGTAGCCGTCATCAGCACTTGATCGGCCGGAATCAGCATGTCGTGCTCGGCGCCCAGGATCAGCATCGGCGCCGAGTGCATGCGCCCCGGCTGCGGCAGGTTGAACAGCGTCATGTCCCAGATCGCGCGATGCGACTCGGGTTGGCTCAGGCGGTAGTAACGCAGTAGATCGATTTCGCTGACCGGCTGGTGGAACAGCGCCTCGCGCAGGCTGCTGATGTCGACGTCGTCGCCCGCCATGATGCGGTTGAGGTCGGTCAGCAGGGTGGGCTTCTTGAGCATCAGGCCAAATGCGGAGCCCATCAGGCCTTGAGGCGGCACCGACGACATCAGGACGGTCGCTGGTGCCTCGTGGCGCTCGAGATACTTCTGCACCACCATGCCGCCCATCGAGTGACCGATCAGGGCCGGCGGAGCAGGAAGCGTGGCGGCGACTTCGACAACGTCGCGCACATAGTCGTCGATCGAGTAAGAGTCGAGATGATCACGTTGGCGGCTGCCGCCGTGCCCGGACAGCGACACCGCGTATGATGCCCATCCGCGTGCGGCGAACCAGGGCAGGAAATGTTCTTCCCAGCACCAGGCCGACACGTAGGCGCCATGCACGAAGAGCAGCGGCGTCGGGCGAGCGGCGCTGGCAGGCGAGTGGCACAGGACCTCGAGTTCGCCGAAGCGGCCCGCGTTCATTGCCGTGCCTCGCCTGTTGCGGGCGTGAACAGTCGATCAATGGCGTCGCTGCAGAAGCAGGACCTACCGAATGGCGAGTTGGAAAGGCAGCGCATGATGTACTCGGGAATCAGTCGGTTCGTGGCGGCACGCCGTGCTTGCCGGGCGTGTCCGAGGCGGGTTTAATTTGATTTTTGTTCATGGGCTGCGGACGATGCTCAAATGGCTGCTGGTCGTGGCCCTGCTGGTGCTCGTGAGTGGCCTGCTAAAGCCCGGCACGGCGAAACGTCTGCGCCTTGGGCGGCTGCCCGGAGACCTTGCGTTTCGCTTTCGCGGACGAGAATACCATTTCCCCTTCGCCACTACCGTGTTGCTGTCGCTGGTCGCATGGCTGATTGTGCGCGCGCTGTGAGTGGGCGTAATGTCGAATGCGTCACGCCGCTGGCGCATCCTTGTTGGGCGCATCTGCGCCCCCGTCGCGCAGTCTGAGCGCTCGCACCGCAGCCACCCGAGCACCATGAACTGCCCGCGGGATCTGCGCCTTGTCCGCGCACGCGCCGGCAATCGCGCCTGCATCGACGCTGCGCAGGGCCTGCAGCGCACTCAGCCACAACGCACGCGGCGCCCAGTCGGGATGGGGGCCACCGCCGCGACCATGATGGTCGCAGGCCGTGGCGTCGAGGGCGAGCACGAAGCGTTCGGGGCGGCGGAGAGCATCGCAGCGCTTCATCACCTTCACCATGGTTTCGGGGCGCAATATGGCTGCCTGGCTGAATATTCCGTGCTCCCGTGCGACCATTTCGGCCAGGTCGCGACACTCCGTCGGTGCTTTCAGGCGCACCGATACCTCGTGCGCGCGCCGCGCACTGACAGGTTCGTGACCATAGTGATGGGGCAGAATTGCGACGGGCGTGTCGCCCTTGCCCAGATCGTGCATCAGGCAGGCCCAGCGCACCGCCAGGGGTTGCCGGGTGGCTGCGGCGTGGTCGATCACCATCATGACGTGTTCGCCGGTGTCGATTTCGGGATGATATCTGGCCACCTGCGGCACGCCGAACAGCGCTTCGAGCTCGGGCACAAGGTGGGCAAGCGCGCCGCAATCGCGCAGGACGCGAATCATGCGCGAGGGTCTGACCTCCATCATGCCGCGGGCAAGTTCCTGCCACACCCGTTCGGCAACGAGGTGATCCACTTCGCCCGCAGCCACCATCTGTTGCATCAGCGTGAGTGTTTCAGGTGCGACCTCGAAATCGGTGAAGCGTGCGGCGAAGCGAGCGACGCGCAGGATGCGCAGCGGATCTTCGGCGAAGGACGGCGACACGTGACGAAACAGACGTGCGTCCAGGTCGGCAAGGCCGCCGTAGGGGTCGATCAGCCCGCCGTCCTGATCACGTGCGATGGCATTGATCGTGAGATCGCGGCGCAGCAGGTCTTCTTCCAGCGTGACTTCGGGCGCCGCGTGGCAGACGAAGCCGGTGTAGCCCTGACCGGACTTGCGTTCGGTGCGAGCGAGCGCGTACTCCTCATGCGTCTGCGGATGCAGAAATACCGGAAAGTCCTTGCCCACTGCACGAAAACCCAGGGCCAGCATGTCTGCAGGCGTGCTCCCGACCACGACCCAGTCGCGATCCTTGACCGGCAGCCCGAGCAGGGCGTCGCGCACCGCGCCGCCCACCACATAGCACTGCATCAGCCGTACAGGTCCTCGGCTTCGATCGACTCGGTCTCGACGCGCGCCGCGGCGGCCCACTCCTGCATGTGCGGGTTGGCCAGCATGGTGGCAAGGTACTCGCTGGCTGCGCCGTCCGTTTCCACACCATAGGTCTGGAAACGGAAGCACAAGGGAGCGAAGGCGGCGTCGGCGAGCGTGAAGTGGCCGAACAGGTAGGGCCCGCCCTGACCGAAGCGCGTACGGCAGTCATTCCAGATCGCGATGATGCGGGCGATGTCGGCATCCACATCCGGGCTGCGGCCGAAGCCCCGGTAGTCCTTGCGGATGTTCATCGGCATGTGGGTGCGCAGGTCGCGAAAGCCGGCATGCATTTCGGCGCTGACGGCGCGCGCGGTGGCGCGTGCGACCGTGTCGGCGGGCAGCAGTGTGGGCTGTTTTTCGGCGAGGTACTCGCCGATCGCAAGCGAGTCCCATACCAGCACCCCGCTGTCGTTCAGGCAGGGCACCTTGCCCGAGGGCGAATGCGACAGGATGCGCTCGCGGCTATCTGGCCGGAACAGCGGAATGTCGATCTCGCCAAAGCTGAATCCGCCTTCGCGCGCGGCAATCCAGGCGCGCAGGGACCAGGACGAGTAATTCTTGTTGCCGATGATGAGCTTCATGGCTGACTCCGTGGGGGTGAGGTGTTAGCGGCGCGCGTGGCGACGAAGGGGATAGTAGCTGGCGCGGACGGCCTCGTTGCCGAGCCATTGCGGCACCGCGGCTTCGATCGCGGTCGCTTGCAGACCGAAAGGCAGCGGTTCCGCGTCGGTGACGTTGTCGACGCGCATCGAACGCACGTTGTCGCGGCTCATCATGGGTTGCGGCGCGAGTTCGAGCAGGCGCGCCTGGAGCATGCCGAGGCTGCTGGGCAGCCCGATCACCGGTCGTGGCCTGCCGATCAGGGCCGAGACGTACTCGACCAGCTGACGCAGGGTGTAGACCGCCGGGCCGGCGACATCGTAGGTCTGGCCGGCGGCAGCGGGGGTCGTCAGGCTGCGCCATACGACTTCGGCGACGTCTTCGACATACACCGGCTGGAAGCGCGTCCCGGCACCGGCCAGCGGCAGGACCGGGAAGGTTGCCGCGAGCGAGGCGAACATGTTGAGAAAGCTGTCGTCGCGACCGAAGATCACCGATGGGCGCAGGATGACCCAGTCGAGATCGGCGCCGGTGCTGCGGATCGCAGCTTCGCCGGCGGCCTTGGAGCGCTGGTATTCGGATGGGCCGTCGGCGCTGGCGCCGAGGGCGCTGATATGCACCAGACGTTTCACGCCGGCGCTGCGGCAGGCGGCAACGATTTTTTTCGGCAGTTCGACGTGGGCGCGTGCAAAGTCCGGGCCATAGGGGTCGCCACTGCGCGAATGCAGCACGCCCACCAGGCTGACGACGGCATCGGCACCGGTGAACAGGCGCTCCAGCGTTGCTGAATCATGAACGTCAGTCTCGACCACCTCGACGGTGGGCAGCAGCAGGATGTGACCGGCGCGGCTGCGACGCCGGGTGGGGACGATGACGTTCACGCCGGATTCGGCCAGGCGGTTGGCGATGGCGCGCCCGACGAAACCGGAGCCGCCGACGAGAACGACGCGTTTGAGTTGCATGGTGAAGGCTCGCTGTTATTTGATAGGAAAATGGGGTTCAGTCGCCGGCCTGTCGGGGGCCAACCATGCCCAGCCGCGCTTTCAGAGACTGTGGCTGACGTTCGAGCAGCGCGCTGTAGACAATGGCATTGGTCATCACCTTCTTCACATAGTCACGCGTCTCGTCGAAGGGAATGGTTTCGGCATAGATGGCGCCTTCCAGCGGCTTTTCATCACGCCAGCGGCGGGCGCGACCGGGACCGGCGTTGTAGCCCGCACTGGCCAGCACCGGATGATCGTCGAGCCCATCCAGGATCAGGCGCATGTAGCTGGTGCCGAGCAGGACGTTGATGTCGGGGTCATTGAGCAAGCCTTTATGGTATCGACTCAAGCCGATCTTGCCCGCAACCCACTTGCCGGTGGCCGGCATCACCTGCATCAGGCCCTGGGCGCCGGCGCTCGAGCGGGCCGGGGCGACGAAGCGGCTCTCTTGCCGCATCAGGCCGTATACCCAACCCAGCTCCAGTCCCTGCTTGTGCGCCTGGGGTTCGATCAGGTCACGGTAGGGTGTCAGGAAGCGCAACTCGTAGTTTGCTCGTGGGTTGGCCAGCTCAGCGCTGTTGATGGCGCGGTCGTAGATCTCGTGGCGTAGTGCGAGGTGAGCTGCAGCGAGCCGGAACTGCTCGTCGCGGTCGCGCAGGGCCCAGATCCACTCGCGGACGCCCTCGCTGCGCATGTCGAGCCGATACAGCGCGAGTGCACGCCGCAGGCCGGGGTCGTTCTCGGCCTCGTCGAGCCTGGAAGTGGGCAGCAGGCCGTTGGCGGCCGGTGGTGCAAAGCGCCGGCCAAGCTCTTCACTGGCGAGGATGCCGTAGAAGTGCGTTTCGTCGGTGATGCGGGCGAACAACTCGCTGGCCAGATCACTGCGGCCGCTGGCGGCGTGCGCGCGGCCGAGCCAGTACACCCACTCCGGCATCTGGCGTTCGGATTCGGGCATAGCCTCGATGCTCGTCCGCACTGCACGCCAGTCCAGCGCACGCAGCGCGGCGCGGGTGCGCCAGGCGCGCTGTAGTGGGCTCAGTTCGGCCTCGCTGGCCGCGCCGTAATAGGCGAGAGCCTCGGGCATCTGGTCGAGCGCGGCATGCATGGCGATGACCGCGTGAACATAACTACGCTCCTCGTGGCCCAGTCGATCCTGCAGGCTCAGCAGGCGGCCGTGGGCGGCGCGAGCGTCTTCGCGTGCAATGCGGGTCAGCGCGGCCAGGGCCAGCTCTCGTCCGGCGCGCGTCACGGCAAAGTTGGCCGGCAGGCGGTCAAGCCAGGCCGTGGGCGAGCGCAGGGCCTGTTCGACGTCGGCGACGGATGGAGCGGATCCGGCAGGCAGCCAGCTCCAGGTCAGGCGCGCATCCTCGGGCTTGCGGGTATCGGTCTGGCGACGCGCACGGCGCCAGACTTCGTCTTCGGCAATGTGTCCGGAGTCGTAGGCCGCGCGCAGCGCAGTCTCACAGGCGGCGGGGGCATCGTCCAGCGTGCTCCACTCGGCGGTCAATTCATCGAGTGCGCGGGGCTCGCCGGTCCTCAGGCGGGCAGTCCACGCCATGCAGCGCATTTCGCGATCGGGGTTTAGCAGGCCCGGGAAGAGGGCGACGAAGCTTGTCCAGTCACCCTCCTTCGCCAGCCGCCGCAGCCAGTCGGCGCGCAGGCGCTCTCCCAGCAAACTGCCGGATTCGTTGCGCAGGAAAGTGTCGAGCTCGCTGGCCGTGGGGGGCTCGGGGCGTGCCAGGACGTTGACGAAGTGCCAGTAGCGGACGTAGGCGTCCAGAGGATGCGGTGTGTGTTCGAGCGCGAGCTGCTCCAGCGTGATGCGGTCCCCCTTGCGCAGGGCCTCGCGAGCGGCGACGATGCGGTCGTCGCCGAAATCCGGGGCGGTTTGACCGAAACCCGTGATCGATAACAGCATCCCGACTGCGAACAGTGCAGCCCTTGCGCCTTTCTTCATGCTCTTAGTGCTCTCTCCAATACAGCCAACCATACCACAGTGATGAAGCCTGATTCCGACCTTGCAGATGACATCGAGCAGCGCCGCAAGCGACTGCGCCAGAACGCCCTCGAGGCGCGCCAGAACTTGAGCCCGGAGCACAGGCAGGCGCTTACCCAGCGGCTGGTGAGCCACCTCGATGGTGTCCTTGTCGAGCTGGCTCCGCGCGTGCTGGCGTTCTGCTGGCCCTACCGTGCTGAACCCGATTTGCGCTCCTGGGTGCAGGCCTGGCTGGCAGCTGACGAGCAACGGGTCGCGGCGCTTCCCGTGGTGGTCGAGAAGCACGCCGCGATGCACTTCCGGCGCTGGACGCCCGGTGCGGAGATGGTGGCGGATCGCCACGGCATCCCGCATCCGGCCGAGGCCGTCGAGGTGTTGCCCGAGGCGGTGCTGGTGCCGCTGAATGCCTTTGATGCGCAGGGCTATCGGCTGGGCTATGGCGGGGGCTATTTTGATCGCACGCTGGCGCAGATGGAGACCGTTGCAATTGGTGTCGGTTTCGAGCTCGGGCGCGTGCCGAGCGCGCTGCCCCAGCCCCATGACCGGCCGATGGCGTGGATCGTTACCGAGGCCGGGGCAGTGCGCGCCGTCCGCTGAGCGGCAACCACGTCAGAGGACCAGGTGGTGAGTGTCAGGCCGCCAGGAATAGTCGGTAGGCAGGATTGTCGGTCTCGGCCACGTAGTCATACCCCAGGCGTTGCAGGAAGTCCTCGAAGGCCGCCGTATCTTCGGGAGGGACCTGCATGCCGACCAGCACACGGCCAAAGTCCGAACCGTGATTGCGATAGTGAAACAACGAGATGTTCCAGTCCGAGCGCAGCTTGGACAGGAAATTGAGCAGTGCTCCCGGCCGCTCGGGGAAGACGAAGCGATAGACGACTTCGTGCTCGGCCTGCGGTGAGCGGCCTCCGACCATGTAACGAATGTGCGTCTTGGCCAGTTCAT
>DAORUJ010000071.1:0-15535 GCA_035433105.1 Thauera sp. | reverse complement strand
CCTTCCGACGGCAAGGGCTACGACCGCGACCCGCGCTCGATCGCCAAGCGTGCCGAGGCCTATCTGAAGAGCACCGGCATCGGCGACACCGCCTACTTCGGCCCCGAGCCCGAGTTCTTCGTTTTCGACGCGGTCGAGTGGTCGATCGACATGTCCGGCGTGTATAGCAAGATCATCTCGGAAGAAGCTGCCTGGTCCACCGCCGACAAGTTCGAAGGCGGCAACACCGGCCACCGCCCGCGGGTCAAGGGCGGCTACTTCCCGGTGCCGCCGGTCGACAGCCTGAACGACGTGCGCGCCGCCATGGTGCTCGCGCTCGAAGCCTGCGGCGTGCCGGTTGAAGTGCATCACCACGAAGTGGCCAACGCCGGCCAGTGCGAAATCGGCACCCGTTTCAGCACGCTGACCCAGCGCGCCGACTGGACCCAGGTGCTGAAGTACATCGTGCACAACGTCGCGCATCAGTACGGCAAGACGGCCACGTTCATGCCCAAACCCATTGTCGGCGACAACGGCTCCGGCATGCACGTCCATCAGTCAATCTGGAAGGATGGCCAGAACCTGTTCGCCGGCAACGGCTACGCCGGCCTGTCCGAGATCGCGCTGTACTACATCGGCGGCATCATCAAGCATGCCCGCGCGCTGAACGCGATCACCAACCCGGGCACCAACTCGTACAAGCGGCTTGTGCCGCATTACGAAGCACCGACCAAGCTCGCTTACTCGGCGCGTAACCGCTCGGCCTCGATCCGCATCCCCTACGTCGCCAACCCGAAGGGCCGTCGTATCGAAGCGCGCTTCCCGGACCCCCTGGCCAACCCCTACCTGTGCTTCGCCGCACTGATGATGGCGGGCCTCGACGGCATCCAGAACAAGATCCACCCCGGCGACCCGGCCGACAAGAACCTGTACGACCTGCCGCCGGAAGAAGACGCGCTGATCCCGACCGTGTGCACCAGCCTCGACCAGGCACTGGAGTACCTGGACAAGGATCGCGAGTTCCTGACCCGCGGTGGCGTGTTCTCCAATGACTTCATCGACGCCTACATCACGCTGAAGATGGAAGAAGTCGACCGCATGCGCATCACCACCCACCCGGTGGAATTCGACATGTACTACAGCCTGTAATCTGCGGACCAAGTCGCACTCGGAAAAGGACGGGCATTGCCCGTCCTTTTTTTATCGGGTCTAATCCAGATTCATTCCGCCAGGGGGCCGTCTTCAGCCCAGCGCAGCGAGCCCACGAACACGAACTCGAGCATGCGACCGTTTCGACTCATCTCCCTGATCCTGCTGCTGTGCGCGGCCCTTCCCGCACAGGCCGTGGTGTATAAATGCATCGACGCCGACGGCCGGGTGACCTACACGAACGACCCCTCACTGGCGCGCGGTTGCAAGGCGATCGATTCCGACCAGTCGGTGTCGACGGTGTCCGCCCCGGCCCGGCATCCGGCGGCAAGCTCGGGCTCCGCGTCGTCACCATCGAACTTCCCGAAGGTCAGCGCGGGCGACCAGCGTGCGCGAGACGATGGCCGCCGACAGGTGCTGGAATCTGAACTCGCGACCGAGGAGACTTCGCTCGCAGAGGCCGAAAAAGCACTCACCGAGCAGGAGGCCGTCCGCCTTGGTGACGAACGCAACTACCAGAAGGTGCTCGACCGCCTGCAACCTTTCAAGGACAAGGTCGAACTGCACAAGCGCAACATCGAAGCACTGCGCCGGGAGATTTCTGGGCTGAGGTAGTTCGCTGGCGCGCATCTTGCATGTCATCTTGGACCCCACCAGGACGCGCCCATGCCAAAGCCTGCCCCCTCCATCGTCACCGCGCCCTTCGCCGGGCTGGAATTGCTGTCGTCCGCCGTCGTGCTGATTGATGCCCAACTGCTTATCCGCTACATCAACCCCGGCGCTGAAAACCTGTTCGCGATCAGTCGCCGCAAGCTGCTGGGCCAGCCGCTGAGTTGCCTGCTGGGCACGCCGCCCGAGCTGAGCGCAGCCCTGAACAATGCACTGCACTCCAACTGGAGCTACACCGGTCAGGATCTGACCATCGCGCGCACCAAGGCCGACCCGATCCGGCTCGACTGTACGGTGAGCCCGGTCGACAGCGCCGGAGTTCGTCTTTTGCTGGAGTTCCGCCCGATCGATGCCCAGTTGCGCGTCGCACGCGAAGAGCAGTTGCTGCAGCAGCAGCAAACCAATCGCGAACTGATCCGCAACCTGGCGCACGAAATCAAGAACCCCCTCGGTGGCATCCGTGGTTCGGCGCAGCTACTGCAGCACGAGCTGGACGACCCGCAGCTGCGCGAATTCACCGAAGTCATCATCGCTGAGGCCGACCGCCTGCAGGATCTGATGAACCGCTTGCTGAGCTCGCACCGCATGATGCGGCCCGCGCCACTGAACATTCACGACGTGCTCGAACACGTGCGCCGGCTGATTCTGGCCGAGTTTCCCAACCTCGACGTTCAGCGCGACTACGACCTCAGCCTGCCCGAACTCACCGCCGGTCGCGAACAACTGATCCAGGCCATCCTCAACATCGTGCGCAACGCTGCCCAGGCCCTGGGCGGAGAAGGCGACATTCACCTGCGCACCCGCGTGGCGCGCCAGGTCACGCTGGCCAAACGCCGCTACAAGCTGGCGCTGGAATTGCAGGTGATCGACAACGGCCCCGGCGTTGCAGCGGAAATCCGCGACAAGATCTTCTATCCGCTGATCTCCGGGCGCGAAGGCGGCAGCGGCCTGGGATTGTCCTTGGCCCAGAGTTTCATTGAACAACATCAGGGCATGATCGAAGTGGACAGCCGCCCCGGGCACACCTGCTTCACGATCCTGCTGCCGTTTACAGACCGTGCGTGAGCAAAGATCACGCACCATGAGAGTGCATGGAAAATGAACAAGGTCTGGATCATCGACGACGATCGCTCCATCCGCTGGGTGCTCGAGAAGGCCCTCAGCCGCGAGAGCATCCCCTACTGCAGCTTCGGCTCGGCCAGCGAGGCGCTTGATCAACTCGAACACGGAGGGCAGCCGCCCGCCGTGATGCTGTCCGACATCCGCATGCCGGGCACGTCGGGACTGGAGCTGCTGCAGAAGGTCAAGCTGCGCCATGCGCAGGTGCCGGTCATCATCATGACTGCCTACTCCGATCTGGACAGCGCCGTGTCGGCCTTTCAGGGAGGCGCTTTCGAATACCTGCCCAAACCCTTCGATGTCGATCAGGCGGTTGCACTGGTCAGGCGCGCCCTCGATCAGGGCCAGCCGCCGAACGGTGCCCCCGAAGAGGCCGCACTCGCACCCGAGATTCTTGGCCGGGCCCCGGCAATGCAGGAGGTGTTCCGGGCCATTGGCCGCCTTGCCCATTCACACGCCACCGTGCTCATCAACGGCGAATCCGGCAGTGGCAAGGAGCTCGTGGCCCATGCTCTGCACCGCCACAGCCCGCGACGCGACGGAGCATTCATCGCCATCAACACGGCCGCCATCCCGCGCGACCTGCTCGAGTCCGAGCTTTTCGGCCACGAGCGCGGCGCCTTCACCGGTGCCGCCACGCAACGCCGCGGCCGCTTCGAGCAGGCCGACGGCGGCACGCTGTTCCTCGACGAGATCGGCGACATGCCGGCCGAATTGCAGACGCGCCTGCTGCGCGTGCTGTCCGACGGTCATTTTTACCGCGTCGGCGGCCAGCAACCGATTCGCGCCAACGTGCGCGTGATCGCTGCCACCCACCAGGATCTGGAAGAGCGCGTGCGGCAGGGACTATTCCGCGAAGATCTCTTTCACCGCCTCAACGTCATCCGCCTGCGCCTGCCACCGCTGCGCGAGCGGCGCGAGGACATTCCGCTGCTGGTGCACCACTTTCTGAAAAAATGCGCGCAAGAGCTCGGCGTGGAGCGCAAGCGCATCTCGGACGCAAGCGTTGAATATCTGCAGAGCCAGCCCTTCCCGGGCAACGTCCGACAGCTCGAAAACCTCTGTCACTGGCTGACGGTAATGGCTCCCGCACAGGTGATCGAAGTCGCCGACCTACCCCCGGACATGCGTGGACAGCCGGCCCGGGAGAGCTCGACGAACTGGATCGAAGACCTCGGCGCCGAAACCGAGCGCCTGATCGCCGCGGCGCCGGGGACGGTGTTCGCGCAACTGACGCAGACCTTCGAACGCACCCTGATCCGACATGCACTTTCGGCCACGGCTGGGCGCCGCATTGAGGCCGCGCAGCTGTTGGGAATCGGCCGAAACACCATCAGCCGCAAGATCCACGAACTCGGCATGGAAGAGGAGCGCAGCGGCAATCAGCTCGGAGAGGATACCGGGGGCGGCACCGCTGACTGAAGGATGCAGCCCGCACCGGCACGGCGCCCTGTCCTCGCAGGAGATGGAAACCCACCGCACTCGTGCGCAGGCGCCGGTTGACGGATAATGCAGCCACCTCCCCATCCTTTCGCTCAGCCCGTGTCAGCATCTTCCGCTTCAGGCTCGCCCAATCTACCCATTGCAGCCACGCACCTGGGTGCGCTCGCCCCGCGCTTCGCAATCGAGTGGATCGACCGCTGCGCGTCGACCAACAGCTGCCTGATGGAGCGCACGCCGGCCAACGATGGACGCGTGCATGTACTGGTCGCCGACGAACAGACCGCAGGCCGCGGTCGGCGCGGTCGACAGTGGCAGTCCTGGCCCGAAGGCAGCCTGACTTTTTCCCTGCTGTGGCGCTTCGCCCGCGGCACACCGGCACCGGCCGGGCTGTCACTCGTTGCCGGCCTCGCCGTGGCACGCGCGGTCGAGCAAATGGGCGTGCTCGGGGTGCAACTGAAATGGCCCAATGATGTACTGGTCAACGGCGAAAAGCTGGCGGGCATCCTGGTCGAGCTGCTTGCGGCGGGCGACCGTTCGCTGGCTGCCGTGATCGGCATCGGCATCAATCTGAGCCTGCCACCCGATGCGCACATCGAACATCACGCCGGCGTCACCGATCTGGCGCACGCGCTCGAAGGTGCGCCAATTTCTCGACCGGCGCTGCTGGCACAGATCCTGACAGAGTTCCAGCGCCTGATCGATACCTATGCCGTAGCGGGTTTTCCTGCACTGAAGGGCGCGTGGGAGCAGCGCAACGCGTTTGCCCAACTCCCGGTACGCATCAGCAGCGACCATGAGCACACGGACGGAACCTGCCTCGGCGTCGACGACGACGGTGCCCTGTTGCTGCGCACGAGCAACGGCGTGGTCCGGGTTCTGGCCGGCGACGTCTCGCTGCGCCCGCTCGGCGGAGCCGCGGCGTGATAGTTCTGATCGACGCCGGCAACACCCGCATCAAGTGGCGGCGGCAGGCCGAGGCTCTCGGCGCGGCGCTGGATGAGGGCGCGCTCGCCCACGAAGACGTCGCCACCCTTACTCACCTGCGCCCGACCGCTGGCAAGACGCTAAGGGTCGTGGGCAGCAATGTGGCGGGCACGGCCGTCGCCGGGCGGATCGCCGCCGCACTTGGCAGCGCACACATCGAATGGCTGCGCCCGGGGCAGGCCGCCTGCGGCGTTCGCAACCTGTACGACAATCCGTTCCAGCTCGGCGCCGATCGCTGGGCGGCGCTGATCGGCGCCCGCGCGCTGCACCCTCGAGCCAGCCTGGTGGTGATGGCCGGCACTGCGACCACCGTGGATCTGCTGTCGGCCAACGGTGACTTCCTTGGCGGCCTGATTCTGCCGGGCGTAGAGCTGATGCAGCAATCGCTCGCCAGCGGCACAGCGCAACTGCCTTTGGCGAGCGGCCGCTTCGCACTGCAGCCACGTTGCACCATCGATGCAATTCGCTCCGGCTGCCTGCAGGCGCAGGCCGGCGCGGTCGAGCGCATGTTCCAGCAGATTGCCGCCCAGCCCGACGCGCTATGCCTGCTGAGCGGCGGGGCAGCCGACAGCTTTGCCGAACTGCTCCACATCCCGCTGCGGCGGATCGACAACCTGGTGCTGCACGGTCTCGCCACCGTGGCGGCCTCGCATTGAACCGACTCACAAGAACACAGGGAGACCCACGATGGAAGCCACCCGTATCGAGCTCGAAGCCAACGACATCCCCACCCACTGGTACAACGTCGTCGCTGACATGCCGACGCCGCCTGCACCTCCGTTGGGGCCGGATGGCAAGCCGGCCACGCCCGAGCAGATGGGCACCATCTTCCCCGGCGCCATCCTCGAACAGGAGATGAGCGCGCAGCGCTGGATCGAGATCCCGCAGGAAGTGCGTGAGATCTACCGCCTGTGGCGCCCCAGCCCGCTGGTGCGGGCGGTACGCCTGGAGCAGGCGCTGGGTACACCGGCAAAGATTTTTTTCAAGTACGAAGGCGTCTCCCCCGCCGGTTCGCACAAACCCAACTCCGCCGTGCCGCAGGCCTATTACAACAAGCAGGCCGGGATCAAGCGCCTGACCACCGAAACCGGCGCTGGCCAGTGGGGCTCTTCGATCGCGTTCGCCGGTCAGATGTTCGGCCTCGATGTCCGCGTCTACATGGTCAAGATCAGCTACGAGCAAAAGCCCTACCGCCGGCTGATGATGCAGACCTGGGGCGCGGAAGTCTTCGCCAGCCCTTCGCCGCTGACCGAAACCGGCCGTCGCCTGCTCGCCGAAAACCCGGACAACGAAGGCTCGCTGGGCATCGCCATCTCCGAGGCGGTGGAAGAGGCGGCAAGCCGCGCCGACACCAATTACACTCTCGGCTCGGTGCTCAACCACGTGGTGCTGCACCAGAGCATCATCGGTCTGGAGGCGAAGAAGCAGTTCGACAAGGCCGGACTTTACCCCGACGTGGTGATCGGCCCCTGCGGCGGCGGCTCAAGCTTTGCCGGCATCGCCTTCCCCTTCCTCGCCGACAAGGCCAGCGGCGACAAGCGCGCCGAGAAGCTGCGCTGCATCGCGGTGGAGCCCAGCTCGTGCCCGAGCCTGACCAAGGGGCAGTTCGCCTACGACTTCGGCGACGCTTCGGGCTTCACGCCCCTGATGAAGATGTACACGCTGGGCCACGATTTCATGCCGCCTGGCATCCACGCCGGCGGCCTGCGTTATCACGGCGACTCACCGCTGGTGTCGCAGCTGTTCCACGACGGTCTGATCGAGGCCATTGCCGTGCCGCAACTGGCGACCTTCGACGCTGGCGTGCAGTTCGCTCGGGCGGAAGGGATCATCCCGGCGCCCGAGTCCTGCCATGCCATCCGTGCGGCAATCGACGAGGCCCTGCGCTGCAAGGAAAGCGGCGAGGCAAAGACGATCCTGTTCAACCTGACCGGTCACGGTCATTTCGACATGAGTTCGTATGAGCGCTACTTTGCGGGCAAGCTTGAGAACTACGACTATCCGGCTGACGCAGTGGCCGCTTCGCTCGCCCACCTGCCGAAGCTGGGCTGAGGGAGTAAGGATGATGCGGACCTGCGAATCGATGAATCGAACAACCCGTTGATCGGCATGAGCATGCTGCGCATCTTCATCCTCATCCTCCTTGCATTGAACGCGCTCGCCTTTGCCGCCACCCAGGGCTGGCTGGGCGGCGCGACGCCACGCAACGAACCCGAGCGCATCACCAACCAGCTCGCCCCGGAGCGTATCCGCCTTACCTCGGACTCGCCCGCGCAGGGACTGCAGGCGCCGCTTGCGAGCGAAGCGGCAACCGCCGACCCCATACCGGAAACGGGCCCGCTGCCGACAGCCGAAGCCACGACACAGTCGCCGGAAACAGGCCCTGCCGAACCAGCCACGGTGCCACTCACCATCGCTGCAGCGCAAGATGACAGCATGGCACCGACTTCAGAGCAGACTCTGGAGTCCACCTCTGAGCCAGCTCCAGCGTCAACTCCAGAGCCAACTCCGACATCTTTACTCGCGCCTGCGCAGCCGGATACTGCAGCGCAGGCGGCAGAAACCGCTGCCGCCACGCCGCCGCCGCCCGTCCTGAGCTGCGTGGTCTGGAGCGGCCTGAGTCAGGCCGATGCGGACGCCCTCGCACGTCGTCTGCGCCGCAGCGGCACGGACTTCGATCGCAGCCGAAACGAAACGCCCAACTCGTGGTGGGTCCGGGTCCCCCCGCAGAGCAGCCGGGAGCAGGCCGAACGGAGGGCTATCGAGTTGCGCGCGCTCGGCGTAAACGACATGTTCATCGTCCAGGAAGACGGGCCGACGCAGTACGCCATCTCACTCGGCGTGTTCAAGACCGAGAACCGTGCACGCCAGTTGCTGAACCAGCTGCGCAGCCAGGGTGTGCGCAACGCCGGCGCGGAACCGCGCATGAGCACCACCTACCGGATCCAGGCCACGGTCGCGACCGACGCTTTGCGCGGCATCGAGAGCGGCGTGCGCAACGTCGCCAGCCACCGTACGAACTGCACTCGACGCTGAAGCCATGAATGCCTCCCACACCACCGCGACCCAGTCCTCGCGCCCCTTCATAGTCGGCCTGACCGGAGGGATCGGCAGTGGCAAGAGTGCCGCCGCCGACCGCTTCGTCGAGCTCGGCGCAAGCCTGGTCGACGCCGACGCCATCGCTCACGCCCTGACCACCGCGCACGGTGCGGCGATGCCGGCAATCCGCGCACAGTTTGGCGAGGACGTCGTCGCCGCCGACGGCAGCCTCGATCGCGCCGCAATGAGGGCACGTGCCTTTGCCCACACCGAAGCACGCCAGCAACTGGAGGCCATCCTCCACCCCATGATCCGCCACGAGAGCGCTCGACAGTGTCTGGCGGCAACCGGCAGCTACGTGATTCTGGCGGTTCCCTTGCTGGTCGAATCCGGCAACTATCGCTCGCGCTACGACCGGATCTGCGTCGTTGACTGCCCACCCGAGTTGCAGGTCGAACGCGTGCACACACGCAGCGGGCTCGAGGAAACGCAGATTCGCGCCATCATCGCGACTCAGGCAAGCCGCGCACAGCGACTGGCTGCCGCAGACGACGTCATCGACAACAGCGGCACAGTTGAACGCCTGCTCGTACAGGTCGATGCCCTGCATGTGCGCTACTCGGCGCTTGCCACCCAACGGGCCTGAAGTGCCCGCAGCACCAGAAGGCCGAGCAGACCGCTGTGCTATCATCCGACTGGATTAAAAGGACGCAATGCTTGCGGAAAATGTGCAGTGATTAGCTACGAATATCCTCTCAACGAGCGCATCCGCACGCTGCTGCGTCTTGAGGATCTGTTCGTCAAGATTGCGCACTTTTCCGCTCATGATGCTCCACAGGATCATCATGTCGCACTGCAGACCATCTTCGAGGCGCTCGAAGTCGCGGGTCGCGCCGACCTCAAGGTCGACCTGGTGCAGGAGCTGGAGCGGCAACGCCAGATCCTGGTGTCCTTCCGCAACAACCCCGACATTTCCGAAGACGCGCTCGCTGGTGCGCTGTACGAGATCGAACAGGCTTCGACCGGCCTGCTGGCGATGGCCGGCAAGATCGGCCAGTACCTGCGGGAGAACGAGTGGCTGATGAGCATTCGCAGCCGGGCGGCGATACCGGGCGGCGTCTGCCAGTTCGATCTGCCTTCCTATCACTACTGGCTCAATCGCGAACCGGACGCACGCCGGCACGACCTCGAGGCATGGATGGCGCCGATGACGCCCATTCGTGAAGGCCTCGAAATCGTGCTGCGTCTGCTGCGCTCAAGTGGCCGACCCGAGGCGCAAATGGCCCGCTGCGGCGCCTATCAGCTGACCATGGCGGGCCGTACCGCCCAGATGCTGCGCGTTCGCGTGCCACGGGTCGATGCGGTGGTGCCCGAGATCAGCGCCAACAAATACGCCCTGAACATCCGTTTCATGCTGCCCGAGACCGTCGCCCGCCCGCGTATGGCCGAACGCGACGTGCAGTTTGAACTCACCTTCTGCAGCCTCTGACGGCGCCATGAGCGACGCTTCTCCACGCAATGTTCTCTGCCCGACCTGTGGCAAATCCGTCTCCTGGGTGGCAGAGAGCCGCTACCGGCCCTTCTGCTCGGTGCGTTGTCGTCAGATCGATCTGGGCGCCTGGGCGTCGGAAGCCTATCGCGTACCGTCGGCGCCGCCCGACACCAGTGAAGACGAAGACTTCCAGCCTCCCGGTCTCGCGCGCGATTAGGCCTTCAGGTCGTCACTCGCACCTGCGTCGACTTGCTGCCAGGCACCACGAATCGCCGCAATGCCATGGGCGCCGGCATCACGTGCCCTGCCGATGTCGGCCGCACTCAGGCCCCCGAGCGCGAACACGGGCATGGGCAAGCCAGCAACCAGCTCACTGAAGCGCAGCCAGCCCAGCGCGGGCTCGCCGGGATGGCTTGCGGTCGGTGCCACCGGGCTCAACAGAGCGTAGTCGAGGCCGAGCGCGGCGGCCTGCTCGAGCTCCCTGCGATCATGGCAGGAGGCCCCCACCCAGGCGCAATCGGGGCGCTGTCCAAGACTCGACAGACGATGCACCGGCAGATGCACGCCGTCGGCGCCGACGTCCTGCGCGAGGGCGAGATCGTCGTTGATGAGCACGAGACCGCCGCAGGCGTGAACCCTCAGGCACACTTCGCGCGCGAAAGGTGTACGACTGCGTGGATCGAGGGTGTGCTCGCGCAGTTGCACCAGACGTAGCCCCGCCGCCAGCGCGCGATCAAGAGCCGCAAGCTGGGCCTTGACGCCAATCTCGGCGGCATGGGTGATCGCCATCATGCGCGGCAGCCGCAATGCCTTCAGGATCGGTCCGTTGGCGGGCAGCATCGGCTCACGCATGGCGCCATCGGGCAACACCCAGTCGAGCGCGCTGTGCACCTTGTCGACGAGCTCGCCCTCCCAGGCCGAGACCTCGAAGAAATGAAGACGGACGTGCGCATGTTCGTACAGGTGCTCGCGCCTCAACCACGGCCGCAAATGGGTGACACGGATCCCGAGCTCTTCATCGAGCTCGCGACACAGCGCCTGCGCCGGGCTCTCGCCCGCCTCGACCTTGCCCCCCGGAAACTCCCAGTAGCCCGCATACACGGTGTCCGGACCGCGCTGTCCGAGCAGGAACCGACCGTCTTGGCGCAAGAGCACGCCAGCGGCGACATCCACGAGCTTTCTCGTCATCAGCCGGGCTCAATCCTGCCGCTGACCGGCGTAGTCACGCGCGAACTGCCACGCGACGCGACCCGAGCGCGAGCCACGCATCAGCGCCCACTGCAGCGCATCCTGTCTGGCCTCGGCAATGCTGCCCTGCTGCACGCCGAAGCGCTCGAGCCAGTGGGCGACGATGTCCAGGTATTCGTCCTGGCTGAAGGGATAAAAGGAAATCCACAACCCGAAGCGCTCCGAGAGGGAGATCTTTTCTTCGGTCGCCTCGCCCGGATGAATTTCTCCGTCGACATGCCGCGCCCGGAGATTCTCGTCGTGGTACTCGGGCATCAGGTGACGGCGATTGGAGGTTGCATAGATCAGCACATTGTCTGACATCGCCGAGACCGAACCGTCGAGCACGCTCTTGAGCGCCTTGTAGGCATCCTCGCCTTCCTCGAAGGAAAGGTCGTCGCAAAACAGGATGAAGCGCTCTGGGCGCTGATCGACCAGCTCGACAATCTCGGGCAGGTCGACGAGGTCGGTCTTGTCGACTTCAATCACGCGCAATCCCTGCTCGCTGTACTCACTGAGTAGCGCCTTGATCAAGGATGACTTGCCAGTGCCCCGGGCACCGGTCAGCAACACGTTGTTGGCGCGTCGGCCGGCAAGAAACTGGCGGGTATTGCGGTCGATCCGCACCTTCTGATCGTCGATATCCTGCAGATCAGCCAGGCAGATACGGTGCGGGACGCGCACGGGCTTCAGTGCGGCACGCCCATGTCGCCGCAGCCAGCGAAAGGCGACTGCCGCCTCCCAGTCAGGCGCACTTGCCGGGCCGGGGAGCAAGGATTCGATGCGCTCAAGCACCTGCTCGGCGCGCTTCATGAAATCTGACAGTTCAGTCATCGCGTTTGTCGTCGTTGCCATCGGTATCTGCTGACTCGTTCCGTTGTCGCGGCCAGGTCGCCCAGACGATGAGCAGCAGCAAAACGAGCGCCAGACCCGCTTCGAGAAAAATCACCCACATCGCAAACCTCTGGGCCCGGATGCCGCCACCGGTATACTGACGGCCGAAAGTCTCGAAGTCTAACCGATCCTCCTCATGATTCCGGCCCCTGCCCGCCTCGCACGCCCCGCGCTGCCGCTGCTCGTTTCCCTGCTCACCGCGTGTGCGACACCGTCGTCCGCCCCTGGCATTGACACGAGCGCCAAATGTCCACCGCGCCAGCCATGCCCGACCTGCCCGGCGTGTTCGGCACAACCGCCATCTGCTGCGACGCCCACCCCGGCGCCCGCAGCACGCGCTGCCGAACCCTCAGCGGAACCTCCTCCTGCCATCCAGGCCAGCTGGTCATCGGTCAGCGGCTGGAGCGAGGACGACCCTGCCGCGGCCTGGACCGCGCTGCTTTCATCCTGTACCAGGCTGACGCGCCAGCCACAATGGAAAGCGGCCTGTGAAGCGGCCTCTGCACTGGGCAAGACCCCGCCCAGCCAGCAGGCCAGGCGCTACTTCGAACAGCACTTCGTGCCGTGGCAACTGCTGAACGAAGGCGGCTCGACCGAGGGCCTGGTGACCGGCTATTACGAGCCGCTGATCCGCGGCAGCCGTAGCCGGTCGGACAAATTCTCCTGGCCTATCCATGGCGTACCCAGCGACATGCTGAGCATCAACCTGGGAGACGTCTATCCGGAACTGAAGCACCTGCGCCTGCGCGGCCGCGTCGTTGGCAACAAGGTGCTGCCCTACTGGTCGCGAGAGCAACTCGCGGAGCGGGGCGGACAAGTGCCTTACCCGACCTTGCTGTGGGCCGACGATCCGATCGATCTTTTCTTCCTGCAGGTACAGGGCTCGGGTCGCGTGCAATTGCCCGACGGCGGCACGGTGCGCATCGGCTACGCTGACCAGAACGGCCACCCCTACCAGTCCATTGGACGCTGGCTCGTGGCCAAGGGCGAACTCAGTCTGGATCAGGCTTCCATGGAAGGTATCAAGCGCTGGGCACGCAGCAACCCGGATCGTCTGCGCGAGATGCTGAACGCAAATCCGAGCTACGTGTTCTTCCGCGAAGTACCGGCGTCGAACGCTGGCCCCGTGGGCGCTCTCGGTGTCCCACTCAGCGAAGGTCGCAGTATTGCAGTCGATCCGCGCTACGTGCCACTCGGAGCGCCGGTCTTTCTGGCCACCACGCATCCGCTCAGTACCCGGCCCTTGAGCCGGCTGGTGCTGGCACAGGACACCGGCAGCGCGATCAAGGGCGCCGTTCGGGCGGATTTTTTCTGGGGCTTCGGCGAACAGGCCGGACGAGAAGCGGGACGGATGCGCCAGACTGGGCAGATGTGGGTGCTGCTGCCTAAAGGAATGCTGCCGCCACGCTGACGCCGACATTCCCGAGCTTGCCTGCTTCCGGGATGTCGACGGCCATGACGAAAGGACTTAGCGGGCCTTCACGCCATCGAGCGCTTTCTCGAGCTCGGTCGCCGGCACATAGCCGCCGATCCGGGTGCCATCGGCGAGAAAGATGGTCGGCGTACCGCTGATGCGCAGCTTCTGTCCGAGTTCGACGTTCTTTACGATCGCGCTGACATCGCAGTCGGCATCCGCCGGCGCCTTGCCGTCCACGATCCAGCCACGCCAAGCCTGGGCTTGATCCTTTGCACACCAGATGTTGTTCGATTTGCTCGTCGAATCCGGGCTCAGGATCGGGTACAGAAAGGTGTAGATTGTCACGTCGTCCATCTCTGCAAGATCCTTGCCGAGACGCTTGCAATAACCACAATTCGGGTCTTCAAAGGTCGCAATCACCCGGCTGCCCTTGCCCTTTACCTGCTTGACGGCCTGAGCCAGCGGCAAGGTGGAAAAGTCGATCGCAGACAGCTCGTTCATGCGCCCCTGGGTGACATCACGGCGCGTCTTCGTGTCGATGATGCTGCCATCGAGAATGAAGGACGCCTTCTCGTCCGTATAGACGAGCTGTCCATTTTTCAGTACGACCTCGTACAGACCACCATAGGGAGTGCGAGTCACGGACTCCACCGCAGGCGCCCCAATGAAAGCCTCCATACCCTTTTTCACCGCCTCATCCGAGGCATGAACGGACCCCAGCACGACAAGTCCCAGCAAAAGTGCAATCGAATGGGCCACGTTACGTCGAGCGGCAACGGGTTGAGCAGACAAGGTCATCGACATCTCCGGAATTGTTCAGAATCGCCCATTGGCCGCGTAACGCGTCAGAGCATGTGTTAAGACAGGCAAGCGATCGGTGAGGTTCATGCCGGCGTTTCGCAAGACTGAAAGAATGGGGTTCGACTGGCCAAACAAACGATTCAGGCCGTGCGTCAGGTACTGCATCAGAAAGGGCTCTTCGGCCCGTGCTCTTGCATAGGCCCGCAGAAGCGGCAACTCGCCGATGTCTCTCCAGCTGGCCGCGCTGGAAAGAACCGCAGCCAGGGATCTGGCATCCTGGAGGCCAAGGTTGATGCCGTGCCCGGACAAGGGATGAATTGCGTGTGCCGCGTCTCCAATCAGTGCAACACGCTGCCTCACGACCTCACTGACGCGCATAAAGCGCAAAGGGAATGCGGCACGCGGAGTGAGCAACTCGAAAGCGCCGAGCGCTCTCCCGCCCGCCACGGCAACCTTGTCGCAGAACGCGGCGTCGCCAAGCGCCATCAGTTCATCGGCAACATCGTCGGGTGCAGACCACACCATCGAGATGCGATTGCCTGGAAGGGGAAGCCAGGCGAGCACCCCGTCATCTCGAAACCACTGATAGGCCCTTGCACGATGAGGCTGCACACAAGCCAGATTCGCGACCACGCCGCGCTCGTTGTAAGAAGAAATGCTCGCCTCGATGCCGGCCTGCTTTCGGACCCAGGACTCACGCCCGTCGGCACCCACTACGAGGCGCGCATGTAGCGTGCGGCCATCCTGCAGCCGCAGAATGGCTGAATCCGGGGTCAAATCCAGCGTCATCGGCGTGGCGGGACAGAACACGGTGACATTGTGCTGTCGTCTTAGGCCCTCCCACAGCTCGGAATGAATGCGATTCGATTCGCCGATCCAGGCGAGCTCCGGCAAACCACTGTCGTAAGCCGAAAAGCGCAAGGCGCCGCCTGCATCGCCAAAAATCTGCATCTCGGAAACCGCTTGCAGGCGCTCACGCTCCAGGTTCTGCCATACCCCGAGCTCTTCAAGAAAGCAAATACTGGCTGGGTTGTATGCGTAAACGCGCTGATCCAACTCGGCGGACACCTGCGGTACGGCTGCCTCGATGACAGCCACCTTGAGGTGACTCCCACGCAACGCAACCGCGAGTGCAGCGCCCGCGAGCCCGCCACCAACGACGATAAGGTCGAAGTTCATGCCCGATCCAGGTGATTCTTCAAGCCTACGATTGTGCCGGATACTGCCCGGAGCGTCACTTCCCGTACCGGCTTACGTCAAAAAGCCGTTGTTGTTGACGTAAAAACCCCCTTGTACGCTTTTCGGCACAAGGGGGTTTTTTG
>DAORUJ010000070.1:0-15730 GCA_035433105.1 Thauera sp. | reverse complement strand
CGATCTGGCTCACCGCGTCCTTGCCGTAGCGCTCGCGCACGTACTCGATGACGCGATAGCGGTTGTCCTGGCAGAAGTCGATGTCGAAGTCGGGCATCGACACCCGCTCCGGGTTCAGGAAGCGCTCGAACAGCAGGGCATACTCCAGCGGATCGAGGTCGGTGATATCGAGCGCATAGGCCACCAGCGAACCCGCACCCGAGCCGCGACCCGGCCCGACCGGCACAGCGTTCTTCTTCGCCCAGCGGATGAAGTCGGCCACGATCAGGAAGTACCCGGGGAAGCCCATCTGAACGATAGTGTCGGTCTCGAACTTCAGCCGGTCCTCGTAGCGCGGGCGCTGCCGCTCACGTTCCCCTGCATCGGGGTAGAGCTGGGCCAGGCGGCGCTCGAGACCGTCGCGAGCTTCCTGCACCAGAAAGTCGTCCAGCGTCATCCCTTCCGGCGTCGGGAACAGCGGCAGAAAGTTTTTCCCCAGCTGCACCGTCAGCGAGCAGCGGCGCGCGATTTCGACCGCGTTCTCAAGCGCCTCGGGAATGTCAGCAAAGAGCGCGCACATCTCCGCCTGACTCTTCAGGTACTGCTCCTCGGTAAAGTCGCGCGGCCGGCGCTTGTCGGCCAGTACATGACCCTGGGCGATGCACACCCGCGCCTCGTGCGCCTGGAAGTCTTCGCGCTTGAGAAACTGAACCGGGTGTGTCGCCACCACCGGCAGCCCCAGCTCGCTGGCAATGTCCAGCACCTGGCGAATATAGCCCTCGGTGCCGGAATGGCCGGCGCGCTGGATTTCAAGATAGAAGGCGTCGGGAAACAGCCGCGCCCAGTCCGCGGCGAGCTGCGCTGCCTGCTCCGGGTTGCCCGCGACAATCGCGCTGCCGACGTCGCCCTGCATCGCCCCCGACAGGCACAGCAATTCGTTGGCAGCCCCATTCTCGAACCATTCGCGGCGCATTTCGGCGCGGCTGCGATGCTTGTTGTCGAGATAGGCACGCGTCAGCAACTCGCACAGCTGCCCGTAGCCCGCACGGCTCCTGCAGATCAGCAGCACCCGATGCGGTTTGTCGCGCTCGACCTCGTTCTGGATCCAGACATCGACGCCGACGATGGGCTTGACGCCCTTGCCGCGCGCGATTGTGTAGAACTTGACCATGCCGAAGAGGTTGGCCAGATCCGAGATGCCCAGCGCGGGCATGCCGTCGGCAGCTGCGGCGGCGATCGCCTGGTCTACCTGGACGATGCCGTCGGTGATCGAGTACTCGGAGTGGAGACGGAGATGAACGAAGCGCGGCTGGTGCGGCGACACTTGAGAGGAATTCTGGGCGGCAGTCATGGCAGCAATTTTACCCGAGCTGCGCCGCGACCGCGCCGCCCGTGCGCCCACCTTCCGCCTGGCCCATCCTGAGCTGGACTGCGCCTCAGGGCAGCAGGATGGTCGAACCCGTCGTAATACGGCTCTCGAGGTCGCGGTGCGCCTGGGCCGCATCCTTCAGCGCATAGCGCTGGTTGATCGCGATCCTTACCTTGCCGGCCGCGAGCACCTCGAACAGCTCGGCAGCCATCGTCAGCAGGTCGCTGCGGCTGGCGGCATAGCTGAAGAGGGTCGGGCGCGTGAGGAACAGCGAACCCATGCGCGCCAGCACGCCGATATCGACCGGCGGCACCGCACCCGAGGCGTTACCAAAGCTGACCATCAGACCCAGCGGCCGCAGGCAGGCGAGCGAGTCCATGAAGGTGTCCTTGCCGATCGAATCGTAGACCACCGGCACCCCCTCACCACCGGTCAGCTCGCGCACCCGCTCGGCAAACTTTTCACGGGTGTAGATGATCGGGTGGTCACACCCATGCGCCCGTGCCACCTCGGCCTTGCGCTCCGAGCCGACGGTGCCGATCACCGTCGCCCCCAGCGCCTTGGCCCACTGGCACAGGATCGTCCCCACTCCGCCCGCCGCGGCATGAATCAGGATGGTGTCGCCGGCCTGCACGCGATAGGTGCGGCGCAGCAGGTACTGCGCGGTCAGGCCCTGCATCATCATCGCCGCAGCCTGCTCGAAGGACACTGCTGCGGGCAGCGGCACGAGCACCTCCGCCGGAACATTGCGCGCCTCCGCATACGCCCCCAGCGGCGCGGTCGCGTAGGCGACACGGTCGCCCACCGCCACCTCGCTGACCCCCTCACCCAGGGCTTCCACCACGCCGGCAGCCTCCTGGCCCAGCGCCGAGGGCAAGGGCAGCGGGTACAGGCCGCTGCGATGATAGGTGTCGATGTAGTTCAGACCGACCGCATGGTGGCGTACCCGCACCTCACCCGCGGCCGGAGGCGGCAGCTCGATCGGCTCCCACTGCAGCACGTCCGGCCCACCGTGACGTTGAAAGCGGATCGCGTGAATCATCATCGGTGTCTCCCTGACTTCATGCATTGAATCGAATAATGGCGAGCTGCCAGGAACACTTACCGCACCAGCGAAAAACCGATGCGGACCTGGGGGTCGCTATGCTGATCATAGTCGAGCAGGGTTTCACCGTAGCCGCTCAGATACTGCAGATTTACGAACGCCCCCACGCCCGAAAAAACGCTGCGGCGCAAAGGATAAGACAGGTCGAACTGGCGGCGCATCTTGCCGATCGTGCCACGGCGGAAGTTCGAAGTCAGCATCAGCCCGTCGTCACGTCCAAGACGCAGGCCCAGCTCGGCATAGCCACGATAGCGCGCGATATCGGGATTGTCCTCGCGGTCGAGATAGGTCCATGCCTTGGGCTCGATGCCCAGATAGGTGCGGCCATCGTCGAAATAGTGACGCCCCTCGATCTTCAGGAAAAGCATGTCGATGCTGCGCGAAGACGCGTCGTCCTTGCCGTTCGACTCATGCTCGTAGCCTCCGGACAGCGCCACCGAGCTCCCGCCGTCGGGGTCGTTGAGCCGCCAGCGATAGAATAGTGCCGGCCTGAAGCTCGAATCCCGAAACGGCTTGGAGTCGGACTCCAGATCCCAGACCGAGGTCTGGGTAAAGCCGAAATAGAGACCGCGAACAACCGGGAAGCTCTCCCCCATCACTCCGTGATCGTCGAACAGGCGATAACGGAAGCTGAACTGGAAGCGCGCCGACACCGGGCTGCTGCCACCGACGAGAAAGTACATCGGCTCGTGAAAGCCCAGCGCGGAAGGCTCGACCGGATCGATCGCAGCCGCTGCGGGCACGAGGTCGCCCTGTGCCTGCACCGTCCCCGACTGCGCAGTCTGCACCGGCGTGCGGCTGGCTGCGCCCGCGTCCATCACGATGCGCGCCGAAGCGGCACCCTGCAGGGCCAGCGTGGCAAAGCCCACCACCTCGTCGGGCCAGCGCCCCAGGTAGCGACGCTGCTGCGACCCTGCCTCGACGGGTCCGAACGCAACCAGCTCCAGCGCGATGCGCGGGCCGCCATCGGGCAGTTCGATCTGGGCCGCCAGACGCTCTTTCAGCCCATCACTCCCTGCCGGGCCAATGACGATGACCGTGAAGGTCTGGCCAGGGACCACCCGCGGCTCGGGCGATGCGAGCAGCCAGCCCGACGCCTGCACCGGAACGGCGCCAAGCATCAGCGCGATCAGACCGGTCGCGAGCAGAAATTGTCCCTTTTTCATCGATGAAAAGCCAAAAACAAAGTGGGCAGCCATGATAAAGGCTGCCCACGGTTGCGACGGTGAAGAATCGTGTCGCGGTCCTTGCGCCCCGGCCTTCACCAGGGGCGCCCCGCTCTCAGCGTGTCGTGCGCGACTCCTTGGCATCCACGATCGCAAGCGCGGTGATGTTGACCAGGCGGCGGACGGTTGCCGAAGGGGTCAGGATGTGCACCGCCTTGGCGGCACCCAGCAGGATCGGCCCCACCGTCACGCCATCGCCATTGGCCATCTTCATCAGGTTGAAGGAGATGTTGGCCGCGTCCAGGTTCGGCATCACCAACAGGTTAGCGTCGCCCTTGAGACGCGAATCCGGGTACAACTTGTCACGAATCTCCTGCGACAGCGCCGCATCGCCATGCATTTCGCCGTCGACGTTCAGGTCGGGAAGGGTCTCGTGCAGGATTTCGCAGGCGCGGCGCATCTTGCGCGCCGAGGCCGAGTTCGAACTGCCATAGTTCGAATGCGACAGCAGTGCAACGTTCGGCTCGATGCCGAAACGGCGGAACTCCTCGGACGCCATGCGGGCGATGTCGGCCACATCTTCGGCGCTCGGGTTCTCATTGACATAGGTGTCGGTGACCGCAAGCATGCGCGTGGTCAGCAACAGCAGGTTCATCGCCGCAAACTGTTTGGCGCCCGGCGCCAGCCCGATCACGTCCTCGATCTGCTTCAGGTGGTACTCGTAGGTGCCAAAGGTGCCGCACACCAGCGCATCGGCGTCACCGCGACGCAGCAGCATGGCGCCAATCAGCGTCGTGTCCCGGCGCATCTTGGCCTTGGCCACCTCCGGCGTCACGCCATCACGACTCATCAGCTTGTAATACTCGTTCCACAACTCACGATAGCGCGGGTCGGACTCCGGGTTGACGATGTCGAAGTCGCGCCCAGGCTGCAGATTGAGACCGATCTTCTTGATCCGCATTTCGATGACCTCGGGACGGCCGATCAGGATCGGACGCGCGAGTTCCTCATCCAGCACCACGCGCACCGTATGCAGCACGCGCTCGTCTTCGCCTTCAGCGTAGAGCACACGCTTGTGCTCGATCGGCACGGCCTTGGCGGCCGAAAAAACCGGCTTCATGACGATGCCGGACTGATAGACGAAGGCGTTCAGGCTGGACACATAAGCGGCGAAATCCTCGATCGGCTTGGTCGCCACGCCCGACTCCATCGCTGCTCTGGCCACCGCGGGCGCGATCTTGACGATCAGACGCGGATCGAACGGCTTGGGAATGATGTACTCGGAACCAAAACTCAGCTCCTGACCGCCATAGGCGCTGGCGACGATGTCGCTCGCCTCGGCCTGCGCCAGCTCGGCGATCGCCTTCACACAGGCGAGCTTCATCTCTTCATTGATCGTGGTTGCGCCAACATCGAGCGCGCCACGGAAGATGAAGGGGAAACACAGCACATTGTTGACCTGGTTCGGGAAGTCCGAACGGCCGGTGGCAATCACACAATCCGGTCGCACGGCCTTGGCATCGGCGGGCAGGATCTCGGGATTGGGGTTGGCGAGGGCGAAGATCAGCGGCTTGTCGGCCATCTTCGCCACCATCTCGGGCTTGAGCACGCCCGCCGTCGACAGGCCGAGAAAGACGTCGGCGCCCTCGACTACGTCACCCAGCGAACGGGCATCGGTTTTCTGTGCGTAACGCGCCTTGGTCGGCTCCATGTTGGCCTCGCGGCCTTCATAGATCACGCCCTTGGAATCGCAGACGAAGATGTTCTCGCGCGTCAGGCCGACGCTGACCATCATGTCCAGGCAGGCGATCGCGGCCGCGCCGGCGCCGGAACACACCAGCTTGACCTTGTCGATGTCCTTGCCCACGACCTTCAGACCATTGACCAGCCCGGCCGCGGAGATGATCGCAGTGCCATGCTGATCATCGTGGAAGACCGGAATCTTCATGCGCTCGCGCAGCTTCTTCTCGATATAGAAGCATTCGGGCGCCTTGATGTCCTCAAGGTTGATGCCGCCCAGCGTCGGCTCGAGTGCCGCGATGATTTCGATCAGCTTGTCGGGGTCGTTTTCGGCCAGTTCGATGTCGAAGACATCGATGTTGGCAAACTTCTTGAACAGGCAGCCCTTGCCTTCCATCACCGGCTTGGATGCCAGCGGGCCAATGTTGCCCAGACCCAGCACCGCAGTGCCGTTGGTGATCACTGCAACCAGATTGCCCCGGCTGGTGAGCTCGAAAGCCTGAGCCGGATCGGCAACGATCGCATCGCAGGCCGCCGCCACGCCGGGCGAATAGGCCAGTGCAAGGTCGCGCTGGTTGGTCAGCCCCTTGGTCGGGACGACCGAAATCTTCCCGCGTGTCGGCGAACGGTGATAATCGAGCGCGGCGGCAATGAAATCCTGATCCATGGTTTCTCCCCTCGTACCAATGAAGTGTGCTTTAACAGTGAATGCCGGCGCATGGCCCGCGTGCAGCGTGCGTCCCGGAAAAGTGAACACGATTCCGTCATTCAGGCAGATCTGCTCTTGTCTTTTGGGCTCACCATGTCCGCCGCCAATGGCAGTTGCGGAATAGCCACGATTGACCCTCAAGAAGTTTAGCGCAGCCCACAGGCCTTTGGCACGGCGCTTTGCTTATGTGCGCTATCCGTAAAACCCCCTCGGCGGTCACTTTTTGGCAGAATGCGGGCTCCGACGAAGGGAGCAAAGAATGCGACGCGTGGTGTTCAATCAGAAAGGCGGAGTGGGCAAATCGACGATCACCTGCAACCTGGCGGCCATCAGCGCGCAGCAAGGAAAGCGCACGCTGGTGGTGGATCTCGACCCTCAGGGCAACTCCACCCAGTACCTGCTCGGCGCCAGCGGCGATGACGTTCAGGTCACGCTGGCCGACTTCTTTGACCAGACGCTGAATTTCAAGCTCAATCCGCGCGCGACCGCCGACTTCGTCGTCGCAACACCCTTCGAGCATCTGTATGTGATGCCCTCGCACCCATTGCTCGAAGAACTACAGAGCAAGCTGGAGTCGCGTTACAAGATTTACAAGCTGCGCGATGCGCTGAACGAACTGGCGGACGGCTTCGACTGCGTGTTCATCGACACCCCGCCGGCGCTGAACTTCTTCACCCGCTCCGCGCTGATCGCAGCCGATGCCTGCCTGATCCCCTTCGATTGCGACGAGTTCTCGCGCAAGGCGCTGTATTCGCTGCTGGAGAACGTGGAGGAGATCAAGTCTGACCACAACCGCGACCTGCGGGTGGAAGGCATCGTGGTCAACCAGTTCCAGCCGCGCGCGAATCTGCCGCAAAAGGTGGTCCAGGAACTGATAGACGAAGGTCTGCCGGTGCTCCAGCCCTACCTGTCGGCGTCGGTGAAGATCAAGGAGTCGCACGAGCAGGCCAAGCCCATGATTCACCTCGATCCGAAGCACAAGCTATCGCAAGAGTTCGTCGCGCTGCATGACACGCTGGTGCGCAAGTACGGGGCGTGAGAGGCTCAAACCGCCTCGAGCTTCGCCACCCCCAGCAGCAACCACTTCACCCCGGCCGGTCCGAAGTTGATCTGCACCTTGGCATCCGCCCCACTGCCTTCGGCTGCGACGATCACACCCTGGCCAAACTTTGCATGACTGACCGACTGCCCAATACGCAAGCCATTGGGTAGGGTCGCAAAACTGGGCCGCGGCGCGCGCTGAACCTGCGGCTGAACTGAAGGCTTGAAGTAACCACCGCCCATCCCGCCCATCGCCCCGCCCGCTGCCGAGCGTGGGTTGGGCGGCGTCAGCCACTTGGTCAGCTCGGCCGGAATTTCCTCCAGAAAGCGCGAGCGCAGGTTGTAGCGCGTCTGGCCATGCAGCATCCGGCTCTGCGCAAATGACACATACAAGCGCTCGCGCGCCCGGGTCACCGCCACATACATCAGCCGGCGCTCTTCCTCGAGGCCATCGGTCTCGAGAATGCTGTTCTCGTGCGGGAAAAGCCCTTCCTCCAGGCCGGACAGGAAGACCACGTTGAACTCCAGGCCCTTGGCCGAGTGCACCGTCATCAACTGCACCGCGTCTGCCCCCTGGTCGGCCTGATGGTCGCCGGCTTCCAGCGAAGCGTGCGCGAGAAAATCTGCCAGCAGGGCATGAGGCTGCGCCAGGACCTCGGCATCCGCCTGCGATTCACCCAGAAAATTGGCTGCAGCGTTGATCAGTTCGTCCAGATTCTCCAGCCGCTCGCGGCCTTCCTTGTCCGCCTTGTAGTGCGCGCGCAAACCGCAGGTATCGAGCACCTGGTCGACCAGCTCGGGCAGGGGCAGCCCTGCGGTATCGCGGCGCATGTCCTCGATCAGGCGCAAAAACTGGCCAAGTGCGGTGCCCGGCTTGCCGCTGAGATGGGGCACGGTCGCATACAGGTTGGTGTTGTAGCTGCGGGCCGCATCGGTCAGCACCTCAAGCGAACGGGCACCGATACCACGGGTCGGGAAGTTGACCACCCGCGCGAACGAGGTGTCGTCGTCCGGATTGGCGATCAGGCGCAGATAGGCCAGCGCATGCTTGATCTCCTGGCGCTCGAAGAAGCGCAATCCGCCATACACGCGATACGAAACATCGGCCGCGAACAACTGGTGCTCCAACACCCGCGACTGAGCGTTCGAGCGGTAAAGCAGCGCGATCTCGCTCCTCATCGCACCGTCGCGCACCAGCGACTGGATTTCCTCGACGATCCAGCGCGCCTCATCACCGTCAGAGAAAGCCTCAAACACCCGGATCGGCTCGCCGGCGCCCTGGTCGGTCCACAGATTCTTGCCCAGGCGCTTGCTGTTGTTGCGAATGATGGCATTGGCCGCATCGAGGATGTTGCTGTGCGAGCGGTAGTTCTGCTCCAGCCGGATCACGTTGTGCACGCGGAACTCGCGCTCGAAGTCGCGCATGTTGCCGACTTCGGCACCACGAAAGCGATAAATGCTCTGGTCGTCGTCACCCACGCAGAACATCGCCCCGCCACCCTCGCGGCCCTCGTCGGCAAACAGCTTCAGCCAGCGGTACTGCAAGCGATTGGTGTCCTGGAACTCGTCCACCAGAATGTGGCGGAAGCGGCGCTGATAGTGCCTGCGCAAGGGTTCGTTGCGCTCGAGCAGCTCGTAGCTGCGCAGCAGCAACTCCGCAAAATCCACAACAGACTCGCGTTGGCACTGTGACTCATACTCTTGATAGAGCTGAACGCGCTGGCGCGTGTAGTCATCCCACGCTTCCACGGCCTGCGGTCGGTTGCCGGCCTCCTTCTGGCCGTTGATGAAGTGCTGCAACTCTCGCGGCGGGAATTTCTCGTCATCGACGTTCAGTGTTTTAAGCAGCCGCTTGATGGCGGAGAACTGATCTGCCGAATCCAGGATCTGGAACAACTGCGGCAAACCGGCATCGCGATGATGGGCGCGCAGCAAGCGGTTGGCGAGGCCATGAAAGGTGCCAACCCACATGCCGCGCGTGCTGATGGGCAGCATCGTGGACAGGCGGGCAAGCATTTCCTTGGCAGCCTTGTTGGTGAAGGTCACGGCCAGCATGCCCGCGGGGTCAACCTGACCGGACTGGATCAGCCAGGCGATCCGGGTCGTCAGCACGCGCGTCTTGCCCGAACCGGCACCGGCCAGGATGAGGGCATGTTGCGGCGGCAGGGTCACCGCCTGCAGTTGTTCGGTATTCAGATTGGCAAGCAACGTCGACATCAGCATTCCTCTTTGAGCCGTGCATTGTAATGCCGCTTGAGGGCCGCCCGCCTCGATCAGGGTTTGCCTCCGGGCGCAAGGCCTGAACGAGTGATGTTGCAGTGCAACAACAAAGAACTTGCCAAGCCGGGGCACTGCAGTCGATTATAGATTTGTGCAAAGCAGCAATTTGTTTCAGTCAAAGCGGAACCAGTTCACAAATGCTCCGCCTAACCGAGCATAGAATTGAAGAAGCAAAGTCGCTGAACGAAAATGTTGCAGCACAACATTCGCCCACAAGGCATGGTCATGAAGACCCGCAGGAACATTGCGCCAATATCCGGCGCCGAGGAGAAAACATCGTGAAAACACCCAAACTGTTGCCGTGGTATGCCCACAGGACCGGGATCTCGATCGAACGCGCTGAAACCCTTTGGCGCAGGGCTGTGCGCACCGCAACGGCCGAGACCGGCTGGGTCGGCAACGCGGAATACTGGGGCGCCTGCATGGACGGCTTTCTGGCCCTCCTCGAACAGGAACGCAACACCCTTTGCGCCCCTCAGGTCGTGCCCTTCGTGCGCAGCCATAACCGCATGTGGCGGCTACCGCTGCTGGCGATGGAAGACATTTTCGCGGCCTTTCACGCCCACTGGCAGCGCACCACGGGCGGGCCGCACAAGGCCGCCTGAATCCGCCGGCGCCGCGAGGACACGCTTCAAGTGCCGACTTCAGGACCCCACCCCAGGGTCACGCAGTCGGCACGAGACGTACCTTGAGCGAACCTGAATTTCGACGCCTAGTCCAAAGCTGTTCGTCAACGTCTCCCTCCCTCTCCTTCAATGGAGATTTGGCACCCCGCTACCGCGGGGTGCTCTTTTTTTGGCTGAAGCCCGCCACGAGCACTCGACCGCCCCATGGCGAGCGTCGCGATCCGCCCCGGCTTCACGGTATACTGGCGCGTTTTCAACGCCTTCAGGCCCGCACGCACGCTCATGCAGGACAAATACCAGCCCGCCGTCGTCGAGACGGCAGCCCAGCAGCACTGGGACTCCACCGACGCCTTCCGCGTGACCGAAGACGCGAGCAAGCCCAAGTACTACTGCCTGTCGATGTTCCCCTACCCCTCGGGCAAGTTGCACATGGGGCACGTGCGCAACTACACCATCGGTGACGTACTCGCACGCTTTCACCGCATGAAGGGCTACAACGTGCTGCAGCCGATGGGCTGGGACGCCTTCGGCATGCCGGCCGAGAACGCCGCGATCCAGAACAACGTGCCGCCGGCAAAGTGGACCTACGCCAACATCGACTACATGAAGGCGCAGCTGAAGCGCCTCGGCTTCGCCATCGACTGGTCGCGCGAACTGGCGACCTGCACGCCCGAGTACTACCGCTGGGAGCAGTGGCTGTTCACCCGCCTGTTTGAGAAGGGCCTGATCTACAAGCGCCTCGGCACGGTGAACTGGGACCCGGTCGACGACACCGTGCTCGCCAACGAGCAGGTCATCGATGGCCGCGGCTGGCGCTCTGGCGCACTGGTCGAGAAGCGCGAGATCCCCATGTACTACATGAAGATCACCGCCTACGCCGACGAGTTGCTGTCCGCACTGGACGATCTGCAGAACTGGCCGGAACAGGTCAAACTGATGCAGAAGAACTGGATCGGCCGCTCCGAAGGCGTCGAGATCAGCTTCCCGTTTGATGTCGCCAGCATCGGCCATGAAGGTGCGCTGAAGGTGTTCACCACCCGCGCCGATACGCTGATGGGCGCGACCTACGTCGCCGTGGCCGCCGAACATCCGCTCGCCACGCAGGCCGCGGCCAGCAACCCGGCGCTGGCCGAGTTCATCGAGGAATGCAAGCGTGGCGGCGTCGCCGAGGCCGACATCGCGACGATGGAAAAGAAGGGCATGTCCACCAGCCTGAAGGTGCGCCACCCGCTGTCTGACGAACCACTCGAAGTCTGGGTCGCAAACTACGTACTGATGGGCTATGGCGAAGGTGCGGTGATGGCCGTGCCGGCGCACGATGAGCGCGACTTCGCATTCGCCACCAGGTACGAGTTGCCGATCCGCATGGTGGTCGGCGCCGAGTCCTACACCGACACCGTCGCGCCCTGGCAGGACACCTACGCCGAGCACGGCAAGCTGGTGAACTCGGGCAAGTACGACGGACTGGGTTTTCAGGACGCGGTCGATGCGATCGCCACCGATCTCAGCGCCAAAGGCCTGGGGCAAAAGCGCGTGCAATATCGCTTGCGCGACTGGGGCATCTCGCGCCAGCGCTACTGGGGTTGCCCGATCCCCATGGTCCACTGTGCCGACTGTGGCGATGTGGTGGTGCCGGACGCGCAACTACCGGTGGTGCTTCCAGAGAACGTCGAAGTCACCGGCCGCGGCTCGCCGCTGGCCAAGATGGCCGAATTTTACAATTGCGACTGCCCCAAGTGCGGCAAACCGGCTAAGCGCGAAACGGACACCCTGGACACCTTCGTCGAGTCGTCCTGGTATTTCCTGCGCTACGCCTGCGCCGACAGCAACACCGCAATGGTGGACGCGCGTGCGAACTACTGGGCACCCGTAGACCAGTACATCGGCGGCATCGAACACGCCATCCTGCACCTGCTGTATTCCCGCTTCTTCACTCGTGCGATGCGCGACTGCGGGCTGGTGAACGTGTCCGAGCCTTTCAGCGCCCTGTTGACCCAGGGCATGGTGGTGGCCGAAACCTATTACCGTGAGCTCGAAGGCGGCAAGAAACAGTGGATCAACCCGGCCGACGTCGCCGTAGACCGTGACGAACGCGGTCGCATCGTTGCCGCCAGGCTGGAGTCGGACGGCATGCCGGTGGTCATCGGCGGCACCGAGAAAATGTCCAAGTCGAAGAACAATGGCGTCGACCCGCAGTCGCTGGTGGATCAGTACGGTGCAGACACCGCGCGCCTGTTCATCATCTTTGCCGCACCACCCGATCAACAGCTCGAATGGTCGGACTCGGGCGTCGAAGGCGCTTCGCGCTTCCTGCGCCGGGTGTGGAACTATGGCCATGTGTTCGCATCCGAAACCCGCGCCGCCCTGCCGACCGAGCGCAAGCTGACGACGAATGCGCTGCCTGCTGCTGCGGCCGACGTGCGACGCGAGATTCACACCCACCTCAGGCAGGCGAGCTACGACTTCGGCAAGCACCAGTTCAACACCGTGGTGTCGGCGGCGATGAAGATGCTGAACGCGCTGGAAAAGGCGCACAAGGAACTGGCAACCGTGAACGCCGCGGCACACGCGGAAGTGGCCGAGGAAGGCTTCTCCATCCTGCTGCGCTTGCTGTCTCCAATCACCCCGCACATTGGCCACGCACTGTGGCACGACTGCGGCTTCGGCGCCGACATCCTGGTCGCGGGCTGGCCGCAGGTAAACGAAGCGGCGCTTGAGCAGGACGAGATTGAGCTGATGCTGCAGGTCAATGGCAAGCTACGCGGCAGCATCAAGGTCGCTGCCGACCTTCCGAAGGCCGACATTGAGGCGCTGGCGCTGGCCTCCGAGGCGGCGCTCAAGTTCATGGAAGGCCGGCCGGCGAAGAAAGTCGTCGTCGTCCCCGGCCGCCTGGTCAACATCGTCGCCTGAGGACGCAGCCATGCCAAGACGCCAGCGTGCCGCAATGCCCATCCGGGAAACGTCCGCGATCAGCTCCCCCACTACACGGCAGCTCGTCACCCGCCGTCGCCTGTTGCTGGGCAGTGCCGGCCTGGCCGGTCTGCTGTTGACAGGCTGCGGCTTCAAGCTGCGCGGCCCGCAACGGCTCGATTTCGCCACGGTGCACATCAACACCAGCGAACTCACCGAGTTCGGCGCCAGCTTGCGCCGCCTGATCGCCACCACCGGCAGTACGACCGTGATCGAGGACCCTGCGCAGGCCGATGCCCGCCTGCAGATCCTCAGCAACGACCGTGGTCGTGAAATCCTCAGTCTGACCGGTGCAGGCAAGGTACGCGAATACCAGCTCACGCAGTCGTTACGCTTCCAGCTGCTCGACAGGAGCGGCATTGCCCTGATCCCGCCCACCGCCATCTCGGCGGCACGCGAATACACCTTCGACGACTCGCAGGTGCTGGGTAAGGAACAGGAAGAAGCCCTGCTCTACCGCGACATGCAGAAGGATCTGCTGCTGCAGTTGATGCGCAGGCTTGCGGCAGCGCGACGCCCGGGCTGACCCGCCTGCGCCCCGCCGTGAACCTGCGCCCCGACCAGCTCCCCGCCCTGCTCGACAAGCCGCTCGCGCCGCTGTGGCTGCTGCACGGTAACGAACCGCTGCTGGTACTCGAGGCCGCCGACGCAATTCGCCGCGCGGCAAAGCGGCAAGGCTATGATGAGCGAGAAACGCTGGTCGTCGGCCAGGGCTTCAAGTGGGACGCGCTGACGCTCGCCGCCGGCAACCTGTCATTGTTCGGCGGCGCCAAGCTGATCGACCTGCGCATTCCCTCAGGCAAGCCGGGGCGCGACGGCGGCGACGCGCTGCAGCGTTACATCGCACATTTGCCTGCCCAGACGCTGACCCTGATCACCCTGCCCGAGCTTGACTGGACGGCGCGCAAGACGAGCTGGTTCAAGGCCGTTGCAGACGCGGCCAACTGCCTCGAGCTCAAGGCACCCGAGCGCGAACGTCTCCCCGACTGGATCGGACACCGCCTCGCGGCGCAGAAACAGACCGCCAGCCCCGACGCACTCGCCTTCGTCGCCGACCATGTCGAAGGCAACCTGCTCGCTGCGCACCAGGAAATCCTCAAACTCGGCCTGCTCCACCCCGAAGGCGCACTGGGCCTGGATCAGGTACAGGACGCGGTGCTCAACGTCGCCCGTTACGACATCGACAAACTACGTCAGGCCGTCATCGAAGGCGACCCTGCGCGCTGCGCACGCCTGCTCGAAGGCCTGAAGGGTGAAGGCGCGGCGCCGCCGCTGGTGCTGTGGGCCCTGGCCAACGAAACTCGCAGCCTGGCGAACCTGTGCGCAGGGCGTGATGCAGGCCAGCCGCTCACGGCCTTGTTCAAGGCCGAACGCATCTTCGAGCCGCGCCGCCAGCAGGCAGCGACTCGAGCCCTCGGACGCCTCACCCAGGGCGGCCTGCGCACCGCACTGATGCATGCCGCGCGCATCGACCGCATGATCAAGGGCCTGGTGGCGGGTGACGTATGGGACGAATTCCTGCAGCTCGCGCTGCGACTGGCCCGCCACTCATAGCCCAGGCGCAGTGTTCGGTGTTTTAATGGCTGCTCCGTTCGAACCACCCGATACCGCGATGGACATCCAGAACTACATGCAGACCCTCGGTCGCCAGGCCCGCGCCGCCTCGCGCGTGATCGCCGCAGCATCGACCGAAGCCAAAAATACTGCGCTGCTGGCGATGGCGGCTGAAATCCGCGCGCGCCGCAACGAACTGCTCGCGGCCAACGCACAAGACCTCGACCAAGCCCGCGCCGCCGGCCTTGAGGCCGCACTCATCGACCGCCTCACCCTCGACGACAAGGGGGTCGAAGCGATGGCCGTCGGCCTGGAACAGGTCGCTGCGCTGCCCGACCCCGTTGGCGAGATGACTGACATCAAGCGCCGCCCCTCGGGCATCCAGCTCGGCAAGATGCGCGTGCCGCTGGGCGTGATCGGCATCATTTACGAAGCACGTCCCAACGTCACCGCCGATGCTGCGGCGCTGTGCCTGAAGTCGGGCAATGCCGCCATCCTGCGCGGCGGCAAGGAGGCGATCCACGCCAACCGCGCCATCGCCGCCTGCGTCCGCGCCGGCCTGCTTGCTGCCGGGTTGCCCGAACATGCCGTTCAAATCGTCGAAACCACCGACCGCGCGGCAGTCGGCGCACTGATCACGATGCCCGAGTTCGTCGACGTCATCGTGCCGCGCGGCGGCAAGGGCCTGATCGAACGCATCTCGAAGGATGCGCGCGTACCCGTGATCAAGCACCTGGACGGCAACTGCCATGTCTATATCGACGACGAGGCAGACCCTGCGAAGGTCTTGCCGATCGTCGAGAACTCCAAGACCCAGCGCTACGGCACCTGCAACACCGCCGAGTCCCTGCTGGTTGCGCGCGACATCGCCGACATCTATCTGCCGGAAATCGGCCGCATGCTCGCCGCCAAAGGGGTGGAGATGCGCTGCTGCGCCGAGTCGCTGGCACTGCTGCGCGAAGCGGACGTTGCGGCCGACAGACTGGTCCCGGCCACCGAGGCCGACTGGCGCGAGGAATATCTGGCACCAATCATCGCGGTCAAGGTGGTTGCGGGGCTGGACGAGGCGATCGCCCACATCAACACCTGCAGCTCCGGCCATACCGAAGCCATCGTCACCGAAAACTACAGTCACGCCATGCGCTTCCTGCGCGAGGTGGACTCGTCCTCGGTGATGGTCAATGCCTCGAC
>DAORUJ010000069.1:0-15800 GCA_035433105.1 Thauera sp. | reverse complement strand
GCCGTGTCACCGCTGGACTGCGGGCTGTCCTGGACCATCGACCTCAAGGATGACAACCGCGACTTCGTCGGGCGCACTGCGCTCGAAGCCAATCCCGCCACCCGCCGCCTGCTCGGCCTGATTCTCGAAGACAAGGGCGTGCTGCGCGCACACATGAAGGTTTTTACCGCTGCAGGTGAAGGCGAAACCACCAGTGGCAGCTTTTCACCGACGCTCGAGCGTTCGATCGGCTTTGCCCGTGTTCCGCTTGCGACCCAGCCTGGTGACACCGTCGAGGTGGACATCCGTGGCAAACGACTGAAAGCTCGTACCGTCAAACTCCCGTTCGTGCGCAACGGAAAGGCCCTTGCCTGAGCCACCTGAGACCTTGCCCATGCCGGCAGCGCCTCCTCGAAACACGGTCCCCACCCATCCCATCCGGAGAATTCCATGAGCAATCTTCCCGCCAACCTGAAATACACCAAGTCCCACGAATGGATCCGCGTCGAAGACGACGGCAGCCTGACCATTGGAGTGACCGACCATGCCCAGGCCGCCCTCGGCGACGTCGTGTTTCTCGACCTGCCCGAAGCCGGTCGCAGCCTGGCTGCCGGCGAAGCCTGTGCCGTGATCGAATCGGTCAAGGCGGCATCCGATATCTATGCGCCGGTCGCGGGGGAAGTCGTTGCTGCCAATCAGGACGTTGTGGATGCACCCGAGAGCGTGAATGCGGACGCCTACGCAAACTGGCTGTTCAAGCTCAAGCCCGAGAACGCTTCCGACGTCACCGCACTGATGGACGCGGCTGCTTACGCAGCTGAAATCGCCCAGGACTGAACACCCCCCTCTGCCCGAGCTCTCGCGAACGATCATGACTGATTCCCTGCTTTGTGCTCCGCTTTCCCGGCTGGAGCAACACGATGCCTTCATCCATCGCCACCTGGGCCCGGATGCCGCCGAAGTCGCGCACATGTGCGCCGCGCTCGGCGTCGACGATCTCGACACCCTGATCGAGCAGACGGTGCCGGCCGGCATCCGCCTTGAATCCCCGCTTCCCCTCGCCGCAGCGATGCCCGAACACGAAGCGCTCGACCGGCTGAGCTCGATCGCGGCCCGCAACGTGATCAAGAAGTCCTTGATCGGCCTGGGGTACTACGGCACGCACACGCCAGCAGTCATCCTGCGCAACGTGATGGAGAGTCCGGGCTGGTACACCGCTTACACGCCCTACCAGGCCGAGATCGCCCAGGGCCGCCTCGAGGCCCTTCTGAACTATCAGCAGATGGTGATCGATCTGACCGGGCTCGAGCTGGCCAATGCATCGCTGCTCGACGAAGCGACGGCCGCAGCCGAGGCGATGACCATGGCGCGACGCGTGTCGAAGTCCAGGTCGAACGTTTTTTTCGTAGACGAAGCCTGCTTCCCGCAGACCATCGATGTTGTTCGCACACGGGCGCACTTCTTCGGTTATGAGCTGGTGTACGGCAAGGCGCAGGACGCGGGCGCGCAGGAGTGCTTCGGCGCACTGCTGCAATATCCGAACTTACGCGGTGAGGTCGTGGACCTGAGCGCGCCCATCGCCGCGCTGAAGGCACACGGTGCAGTAGTCGCGGTCGCCTCGGACCTGATGGCGCTGGTGCTGCTCAAGAGCCCCGGCAGCATGGGTGCCGACATCGCCCTTGGTTCGGCGCAGCGTTTTGGCGTGCCAATGGGATTTGGCGGGCCACACGCCGCCTTCTTCGCCACACGGGAAGCCTACGTGCGCTCGATGCCTGGTCGCATCATCGGCGTGTCGCGCGACGCACGCGGCAAAACCGCGCTGCGCATGGCGCTGCAGACACGCGAGCAGCACATCCGGCGCGAGAAGGCGAACTCCAACATCTGCACTTCTCAGGTATTGCTGGCGAACATGGCCGGCTTCTACGCCGTCTATCACGGGCCGCAAGGCCTGCGCACGATCGCCGCCCGCATTCACCGACTCACCGCCATTCTCGCCGCAGGCCTGCGCGACGCCGGCTTCGAAGCCGGCAATGGCGCCTTCTTCGACACCATCGAAGTCGAGGCCGGCGCACATGCCGCAGCGCTGTTCGAAGCCGCGGCCGCTGCAGGCTACAACCTGCGCAGCGTGTCGGGCACCCGCCTCGGCCTCTCGGTGGACGAAACGACCACGCGCGACGATATCGCCGCCCTGCTCGCCTGCTTTGGCGCCACCGACTCGATCGCTGCCCTGGATGCGCGCCTCAGCGCAGCCGGCAGCAGCCTGCCGGACGAGCTGCTGCGTACCGACGCCATCCTGTCGCATCCGGTATTCAACACCCACCACACCGAACACGAGATGCTGCGCTATCTGAAAAAGCTGCAGAATCGCGATCTGGCCCTCGACCACTCGATGATCTCACTCGGCTCCTGCACGATGAAGCTGAACGCCACCAGCGAGATGATCCCGGTCACCTGGCCCGCGTTTGCCAACATGCACCCCTTCGCCCCGCGCGCTCAGGCTGCGGGATACCTTGAGATGATCGAGGGGCTCGCCGTCTACCTGCGTGCCGTCACCGGCTTCCCGGCGATCTGCATGCAGCCCAACTCCGGAGCCCAGGGCGAGTACGCTGGTCTGGTGGCCATCGCGCGCTACCACGCCAGCCGCGGCGAAACGCAGCGCAAGATCTGCCTGATTCCCAAGTCCGCGCACGGCACCAATCCGGCCACCGCGCACATGTGCGGCATGCAAGTTATCGTGGTCGATTGCGACGACAACGGCAACGTCGATGTCGAGGACCTGAGGGCCAAGGCCGAAAAGCACGCGGCCCAGCTCGCCGCCCTGATGATCACCTATCCCTCGACGCACGGCGTGTTCGAGGAGTCGATTCGCGAAATGTGCGCCATCGTGCATGCCCAGGGTGGCCAGGTCTACATGGACGGCGCCAACCTCAACGCCCAGGTCGGCCTGACCTCGCCGGCGACGATCGGTGCCGACGTGACGCACATGAACCTCCACAAGACCTTCTGCATCCCGCATGGCGGCGGCGGTCCCGGCATGGGTCCGATTGGTCTCGCGGCCCACCTCGCGCCCTTCATGGCCGACCACGTGGTGCAGCCGACCGGCAGTGTCGACCGGCCCAATCTCGGCCAGGGCGCGGTCTCGGCTGCCCCCTTCGGTTCGGCCAGCATCCTGCCGATCTCGTGGACGTACATCGCGATGATGGGTGGCGAAGGGCTCAAGCGCGCGACCGAGGTGGCCATCCTCAACGCCAACTTCCTCGCCCAACGTCTCCAGGACGACTATCCGGTGCTGTACACCGGTAGCCAGGGCCGCGTCGCGCACGAGTGCATCCTCGACATTCGCCCGATCAAGGCGGCCACCGGCATCTCCGAGGTCGATATCGCCAAGCGCCTGATGGACTACGGCTTTCACGCACCGACAATGTCCTTCCCGGTGCCGGGCACGATCATGGTCGAACCCACCGAGTCCGAAGATCTCGCCGAACTCGAACGCTTTGCGGCAGCCATGATCGCAATCCGCAACGAAATCCGCGAGATCGAGAATGGCAACTGGCCGGCCGACGACAGCCCGCTGAAGAACGCGCCGCATACTCAGGCCGACATCCTCGGCGAATGGTCGCGTCCGTACTCGCGCGAGCAGGCGGTGTTCCCGCTGCCCTGGGTGGCGGACAACAAGTTCTGGCCGAGCGTCAATCGCGTCGACGACGTCCACGGCGACCGCAACCTGTTCTGCGCCTGCGTGCCAATGAGCGACTACGAGACCTGAGTCCGCTAGAATCCGTTCGCCTCGAACCGAAGCCACGCTCTCACGGCGTGGCTTCTTTTTTGTGTCGGATTCATGCCCGACACACCACGTTCAAGAACCCACAAGATGTCGAAGCCTCGTGATACATCCCGGCCACTCTGGCTCAGCCTGCTGCTCGGCCACCTGGCATTGCTGGCCGGCCTGCTCGCATGGATCGGCTGGCAGACTCGCCCGGTCGACATGCATGCACTTCAGCTCTCGGAAGGGGAAAAGCTGAAATGCGTGTCTTATGCGCCCTACCATCGCCCAGGGCAGACACCGCTCGACGAAAGCCAGCACATCTCGCCCGAGCAGATCGCCACTGACCTGGGCGCACTGGCCGGAATCACCGACTGCGTGCGCCTGTACTCGATTGATCAGGGGCTCGACCAGGTGCCAGGCATCGCGCGAACGCTCGGTATCAAGGTTCTGCTCGGCGCGTGGATCGGATTCGATCGCGACAAGAACGCAAGCGAACTGGATCGCGCCATAGCGCTCGCCAACGCCAACGCCGATGTCGTCCGCGGCCTGATCGTGGGCAACGAGGTCCTGCTGCGGCGCGAGCGCACAGAGGACGAGATGCGCGCCCTGATCCGCAGCGCGAAGGCGCGCACCACGGTGCCGGTCACCTACGCCGACGTGTGGGAATTCTGGACCCGGCACGACAGCCTGGCGAAGGAGGTCGATTTCGTTACCGTACACATCCTGCCCTTCTGGGAGGACGAACCCGTCGACATCGAACATGCGCTTGAGCACGTCATCGCGACCCGCGGTCTGGTCGGTGAACATTTCGCCGGCAAGCACATTCTGATCGGCGAAACCGGCTGGCCCAGCCAGGGACGACAGCGTCAGGCCTCGCGCCCGTCACAGGTCAACCAGGCGCGTTATGTCCGGGAATTCGTACACCAGGCCCACGAAAGGGGCTGGGACTACAATCTGATCGAGGCAATCGATCAGCCTTGGAAGCGCAAGCTCGAAGGAACGGTCGGCGGGTTCTGGGGCATGCTCGATGCCAGCACCCTGGCGCCGAAGTTTCCTCTCGCCGGGCCGGTGGCAGAGCGGACGAGCCTGCATGGACTCATTGCCGGCGCCGCCGTCGGCGCACTTGCCGGTCTGCTCCTTGGACTGAGCCGCAGTTGGGGCGGAGTGCTGCGGCGGACGGCACTCGTGGTGCTCGGCGCGACAAGCGGCCTGATCGCCGTGCTCCATGCCGAACACGCCCTTCTTGCCTACCGCGACCCCCTCGAATGGAGCGTGCTCGGAGCCATCGCCCTGTGCGCCATCCTGCTGCCCCTTGCCCTTGCGCTGTGGCGTGGCTCACCGATTCCAGCGGCCGATCACGCCTGGCGAAAACTATGCGAAAAGGGTACGAACATCGACATTGCGGCCGTGCTGGGGCTGCTACGCGGCCTGATCCTGTTTGCCGCGGCGATTGCGGCCCTGCTGCTGTTGGTTGATTCGCGCTACCGTGACTTTCCCGCCCTGCTCTATTTGGGCCCTGCTGCACTGCTTGGCATACTCGGCTGGATACAGACAAGCTACGGTCGCGCCGAGCGAATCTGCGCCGCGCTCATCGCCGCCTCGGTGATCGGCCGCAGCCTACCCGAGCCGGCGAACCCCCAGGCCATCGCCTGGCTGCTGACCGGGCTTGTCCTCGCCCTGCCCGTGCTGCTGGCGCGGTCGTGCGAGCACGAAGAGTGACAACAAGACACCCACGGCCGCCGGGTCGTAGCTATAGAACACCAGCCCGGCCAGGCCGCTCAGCCAGCCTACCCATGCCAGGCGGCGGCAGCCCAGCGCAAAAGCAAGGCCGCCACAGACGAGACTGACCCAGCCCAGGCGCTGGTGCAGGAAACTCTGCACCAGCGCTGTCTTGAACACACATAGTGCCCCCTGCGCATTGGCCAGACTGCAGTCGCGCGGCAACACGCCGTTTTCGAGCAAACCATGACGAACCGCGTAGGCCAGCCCAAGCACCAGAAGGGCCGAAAGCACGATTGATAGGACGCCCTGTTTGCCCAAACTATTTCGCCTCATTTCGTGTTTCCCTTGTAAATCAGGATCTCATTCCGCGTCTCGAACGATGTTGCAAATTGACGCTGAATGTAGCTCGTAAGCAGCTGAAATCGTGCATAAAATGCTGTATTAAACACGCTGCGACCCAACTTTTATTGTGTCACATCGACAACACCAGAAGCGTTTGCGCAATGCAATCCGCAGCACTTGCTGATAAAACTGCAGCCTGCAGCCGGATCAGCAGCCTCTCCCGTTTTTCGGCGCCACATTGGCTCGCCGCTCAGGATTTGACATGAAACAGGCCGCCTCGATCATCTACCGCATCGCGATTGCAGTCGCCATCGCCGCGGGGGTCGCGTTCTTCCAGTACTGGATCTGGCAACAGTTCAACCACGGCGCCGACTTCATCGGCACCAATCAGAGCATCAAGGGTTTCGCCTACAACGGCTTTCAGCGCGATCAAAGCCCGCTCAAGCAAAGCTATCCGACACGCGAACAGCTCGAAGCCGACCTCGACTTGCTCGGGCGCAACTCGGACGGTCTGCGCACCTATGGCGTGACCGACATGCCGGCACTGCTCGAACTCGCCGGCGAACGCGAGATGGACGTCACCGCCGGCGCCTGGCTGGACCCCGACCTCGAAACGAATGAGCGCGAGATCACCGCCTTGATCGACGCAGCGCGAACGATGCGCCACGTCGAACGCCTGATGGTGGGCAACGAGTCCATCCTGCGCGGTGATCTCAAGCCCGACGAAGTCATCGCCTATCTCGATCGGGTCCGCAAGGCCGTGCGCAAGCCGGTCTCGACTGCGGAACCCTGGCACGTCTGGCTGCGCTATCCGGAGCTGGCCAAACACGTCGATTACATCACCGTCCACCTGCTGCCTTATCACGAAGGCGTGCCGGTCGAGGCCGCCGTGGACTACGCCTTCCAGCGCTACGACGAACTGGTCAAGGCCTTCCCCCGGAAGAAAATCGTGGTCGGCGAGATCGGCTGGCCGAGCAAGGGCCCGACACTGGGTGCGGCCGTCCCCTCGCTCGACAACGAAGCCCGCTTCATCCGTGAGTTTCTTGCCAATCCACGCACCGCACGCATCGACTACTTCCTCATGGAAGCAATCGATCAGCCCTGGAAGGTGGATGTGGAAGGCTGGGCAGGCCCCTACTGGGGCATGTACAACGCCGATCGCGAACAGAAGTTCGCCCTTGAAGGCATCATCGAGCGTGACCCGCACTGGTCGAAGAAGGCCATCAACGCTGCGGCGCTGGCCTTTTTGCCGATGCTGCTGGCGGCGTTTTTTCTGTCGGGCTGGAGCATCCTCGGTCGTGTATTTCTTGCCGCCCTGATCCAGGCCTGCGTATCAACGCTGATCGTCGGTCTCAACGTGCCGGTCGATTACTACCTCACGCAGCGCGATCTGATCGGTCTGGGCCTGCTCATTGGGGCCACCATGCTGACCGCTGCGGTACTGCTGTCGCACGGCTTCGAGTTCGGCGAGATGTTGTTCAAGAAGAAATGGCTGCGTCGCTTCGCGCCGCTACCGCCGCATGCGCCCGAGCATCAGCCCTTCGTCTCGGTGCACCTGGCCTGCTACAACGAACCACCGGAGATGGTCATCGCCACCATCGACAGCCTGGCGAAGTTGAACTATCAGAACTTCGAAGTGCTGATCCTCGACAACAATACCCGCGACGAAGCGCTGTGGAAACCGCTCGAGAAGCGCTGTGCCGAACTCGGCCCGCGTTTCCGCTTCTTCCACCTCGCCAACTGGCCAGGCTTCAAGGCCGGCGCATTGAACTACGGTCTCAAGGTCACCAACCCGCGCGCTGCCGTCGTGGGTGTGGTCGACGCCGACTATGTCGTCGACCCCGAGTGGCTGTCCGGCCTCATCCCGCACTTTGACAAATCCGACGTCGCCGTCGTGCAGGCCCCACAGGCCCACCGCGACTGGGAGGGCCAGCCCTTCAAGCGCATGTGCAACTGGGAGTTCGACGGTTTCTTCCGCATCGGCATGCACCACCGCAACGAACGCAACGCACTGATCCAGCACGGCACCATGACGCTGGTGCGCCGTGCGGCGCTGGAAGAAGTCGGCGGCTGGTCGGAATGGTGCATCTGCGAAGACACCGAGCTCGGCCTGCGCCTGATCGAGAAAGGCTACGACACCCGTTATGTGGATCACATCCTCGGCCGCGGCCTGACGCCTTCCGGTTTCGCCGCGATCAAGAGCCAGCGTTTCCGCTGGGCCTTCGGTGCAATGCAGATCCTGAAGGCGCACTTGCCGCAGATGATCGGCCGCAGCAAGCTCAATCTGGCGCAGCGCTACCACTTCCTCACCGGCTGGTTTGCCTGGCTGGGCGACGCGCTGCAGCTCGTGTTCGCCTTTGGCAGCCTGATCTGGACGCTCGGCATCCTGCTGTTTCCGAAAGCCTTCGGCCTGCCTGTCATCGCACTCGCGCTACCCATTCTCGGCTTCATGGCCTTCAAGGCAGCGCTCGGTCCCATCCTCTATCGCCGCACCATGGACTGTCCGTGGAAAGACATCCTGGGCGCCTCGATCCTGTCCGTCGGCCTTGCCCACGCCATTGCGCGCGGCGTTTTCGCTGGTCTGGTGAAGAAGAAAGGCGTCTTCGTGGTCACACCGAAAGGTTGGCACGGCGGTGGCGCACTCGCCTTCTTCAGCCCGATCCGTGAAGAGGTCGGCATGCTGATTGCCTTGCTGATGGGCGCGATAACGCTGGTAGCCCAACGCGGCGCCGACAACCTGGAGACGCAGTTGTGGGTCGGCATCCTGTGCCTGCAGTGCATCCCCTACGTCGCCGCGATTCTGTGTCAGGTCGCCGCCTACATGCCGGAACGTCCGATGGCCGGCAGCAGCGACGTCCCCCTGCCCGCCAGCGCCTGAGTCATTCGCTCCAGCGCGGGAGTCGACGGTCAACCGACACAAGGGGGAAAGGCCCGTAGTCGGGCAAGCCCCCCACCGTCGGCTGGTCTTTCTCACCTTCGATCAGCGGACGAATGTAGTCGCAAGCCAGCGACGTTACATGCAGGCCGTCGTCACGCAAGAAGCCGGCCGGCAGCACGCGCTCGAGATTGGCGATGCGCGCGGCGTCCTCGATCGCGATGTCCCAGCGGTATGGCGCATCGGCAATCCGGCGGATCGCTGGAAAGCAGGCGCAATGCCCCGCCAGCGCCATATCTACGGCCGCACGCCCCACCGCCTGGGCCTGTTCGTGGTCAGTGGCCGAGAGCCAGTGCCCGCCGGCACGCTGCAGATAGTCGGGGATGGCCCAATGGTGCTTGTAACCCAGGCGCTCATGGATCAGGCGCGCGATCGCCCAGCCTGCGCCGCCGAGTTGGACATAGCCACGCGGATCGCGTGACTTTTCCATGATCAGACTACCGTCGGCACGCTTGATGCCCTCGCCCACCGTGATCGCACAATAGCCAAGACGCTCGGTGACGCGCCGGACCTCGGCAAGGAAGGCTTCTTCATCAAACCTCGCCTCGGGTACCAGCACGATCTGCGGCGCCGCATCGGCGTTCCCGCCCGCGGCGAGTGCCGTCGCCGCTGCAAGCCAGCCCGTGTTGCGGCCCATGACTTCCATGACGAACACGCTGCCCCGGCTGCCGACCATCGAGGCGATGTCCAGCCCCGCCTCCAGCATCGAGGTTGCGAGATATTTGGCGGCGGAACCAAAACCGGGACAACAGTCGGTGCCGACAATGTCATTGTCGACTGTCTTCGGCACCCCCACGCAAACCAGCGGATAGCCGCGTTCGGCTGCAGCATCGCTCATGCGCGCCACCGCATCCATCGAGCCGTTACCACCGTTGTAGAGGAAGTAGCCGATCTGGTGGGCGGCAAAGACCTCGAACAAGCGATCCATCACGCGCTTGCCGTCGTTCCGCGGCAGATCGAAGCGACACGAGCCAAAAACCCCGCCCGGCCGCAGTGACAGCCGCTGCAGCGCTGCATCGTCGAGGCAGGCAGTGTCGACGAGGTCTTCCGCAAGCGCGCCGAGAATGCCATGACGCGCTGCGAACACCTTGCCGATGCGGTCCGGGCAGGCGCGAGCGGCGCCAATGACGGCCGCCGCCGTGGCATTGATGACGGCGGTAACGCCGCCAGAGTGAGCATAAAGGAGGTTGGCTTGCGTCATCGTAGGGTTCAACTTGCGATGCCTGATTGCGCACGATCCTGGACGGGCCGTCCGCTTGCAGCATACGACGGAAAGCAAAACGGCCGACCCTTTTCCAGAGCCGGCCGTGCCGCTGCGAAGGCGGTGCTTACTTCAGCGCTTCAAAGGCGCGCGCGGTGATTTCATCCACGGCCCCGAGCCCTGCGATCTTGCGCACCTTGGGTGCGCCTGCGGCGCCGGACCTGGCCCAGGCGCTGTAGTACTCGACCAGCGGCTTGGTCTGCGCGTGGTAGACGTCCAGGCGCTTCTTGACGGTTTCTTCCTTGTCGTCGTCACGCTGCACCAGGTCTTCACCGGTTACGTCGTCCTTGCCTTCGACCTTGGGCGGATTGTATTTGACGTGATAGGTGCGGCCGGACGACAGATGGGCGCGACGGCCGCTCATGCGCTCGACGATCTCACCGTCGGGGACGTCGATCTCGAGCACGAAGTCGATCGGCACACCGGCCTCCTTCATCGCGTCGGCCTGCGGGATGGTGCGCGGAAAGCCGTCGAACATATAGCCGTGCTTGCAATCGTCATGCTGCAGGCGATCCTTGACCAGACCGATGATGATGTCGTCCGAAACCAGACCGCCTGCATCCATCACCTTCTTGGCTTCGACACCAAGCGGGGTGCCGGCCTTGACCGCGGCGCGCAGCATGTCACCGGTCGAGATCTGTGGAATGCCGAACTTTTCCTTGATGAAGTTGGCCTGCGTACCCTTGCCCGCACCCGGCGGCCCCAACAGAATCAGTCGCATACACCCTCCCAATGAATGTCGGCCGTGAAATATGACCGCTCGTTTGTAGAAAATTTTGTGGAACTTAACCGACGCGCGGCCGGCGGTCAAACGCCTTCGATGCGAAATGACTGCCTGACCCGCTCCAGATCCTCCAGGGTATCGACGCCCGCAGCAGGCGCAGCGGCCAGTTCGAGCACCTGGATGCGATAGCCATGCCATAGGGCACGCAACTGCTCGAGCGCTTCCCACTGTTCGAGCGGCGATGGCGCAAGCGCGGCGTAGCGACGCAGGAAGCTGACACGATAGGCGTAAAGACCGACATGACGAAGCATCGGCAAGCCCGCGGGCAGCGCATCACGCCGCTCGGCAAAGGCATCGCGCGCCCAGGGAATCGGCGCGCGCGAGAAGTACAAGGCACGGCCGGCTGCGTCACACACGACCTTGACGACGTTCGGATTGAAGGCCTCATCCGCGTCCGCCAGCGCATGCGCAGCGGTGGCTATCGCAGCATCGGGGGCCGCCGCCAGCACGCCGGCCACAGCCGAAACGATCTTCGGGTCGATCAGGGGTTCATCCCCCTGGACATTGACCACGATGTCGTCGTCCGCCCAGGCACGCAGCATCGCAACTTCGGCCAGACGGTCGGTGCCACTAGGATGATCGGCACGCGTCATCACCACCTCGCCTCCAGCAGCAAGCACCGCCTCACGTACGCCCTCGTGATCAGTAGCGACACAGACCTCCACCGCGCCCGCAGCGCGCACGCGCTCAAGCACGCGAACGATCATCGGCTTGCCGCAGATGTCCGCCAGCGGCTTGGCGGGCAGCCGAGTCGACGCATGGCGCGCCGGAATGACGATTCGAAATGCGGTCTTCATCGCGATCAGGTACGCAGGGCGTCCACTTCCTCGGCGCTCATCGTGCGCGCCTCTTCGTCGAGCATCACCGGGATGTCGTCGCGAATCGGGAAAGCCAGGCGGTCAGCCTTGCACACGAGTTCCTGCTTGTCCTTCAGGTAGTTCAGCGGCCCCTTGCACAAGGGGCAGACGAGGATTTCAAGCAATCGTGCGTCCATTTTTCAGTTTCTCCAGGATGCGTTCGGCAGCGCCCGAACCGATCTGCGCCTGGACCGGGAACTCCCAACTGTCGTCAGGCGCGAAAGCCTTGCATTTTACCGCATCCTTCGCCGTCATCAGGATCGGAACGGACTCGGAAAACACGAGATCGCGCGCGACGAAGTCATGATGATCGGGAAACGGGTGGCGCAGCACCTCGAGCCCCGCGGCCTCAAGTTGGGCGAAAAAACGCTCAGGACGACCGATTCCGGCAACGGCATGCACCCGTCGGCCACGCAGCGCCTCGAGCTCAAGGGTTTGCTGCGGGTTGCGCAGCGCGCGCAACACGCCGCCCCACAACTGCATCGGAAACACCGGTACGGCACCGGCAGCCGCCTGCTGCGTGGCGCTCAGCGCGCCATGGGCAATGAGCACATCCACTTCACGCAATCGTGCCAGCGGTTCGCGCAGGGGCCCTGCCGGCAACAGGAAGCCATTGCCCAGCGTCGCGGGATCGACCACGGCGATTTCGACGTCGCGCGCCAGACGATAATGCTGCATACCGTCGTCGGCCACAATCACGTCGCATTCGGGGTGCTGCCGCAGCAGCTCACGCGCAGCGGCTGGCCGATCGCGGCCAACCACCAGTGGACAGGCACAGGAGCCTGCAAGCAGGATGGGCTCATCACCATAGCGCGCCGGATCACCATCGACAGGCACCTCCGCCACCCCGTCGACACGGCCACCATGCCCGCGGCTGACGATGCCGGGGCGAAAACCCGCTGCACGCAACTGCGCCACCAGCCACTGCACCACCGGCGTCTTGCCACTGCCACCGACGGCAATATTGCCAACCACGATGACGGGCACGGGCAAGGTTTCGACCCGGGCGCGGCGGCGGCGACGGCTTGCCAGAGCGCCAAACAGCAATGAAAGAGGAAACAGCAGGCAGGCAAGCGGGCCGCGCTTGCGCCAGAAGGCTGGCGCCTGGGCAGGCATGTCAGCGCATCACTTCGCCGGCGCCTGCGTGGCGAAGGTCACGTGGCTCAAGCCGGCACGCTGGGCCGCCTGCATCACGTCAATGACGCTCTGGTGCGCAGCCTTGGCATCGGCATTGATGACGACGACCGGCTCGCGCCCGTCACTGGGTACCGCCTTGCCCAGCGCGGCGGCCAGCGATTCAACGCTGCGGTCGGCCACCGACTGGCGATTGACCAGCACCTCGCCCGCCGCCGTCACCGCCACGACGATCTCATTGGCCACCGACTCTGCGCCGTCGGATTCGGCCGACGGCAGATTGATCTCAAGCCCGGAGACTTTGGAAAAGGTCGTGGTCAGCATGAGGAAAATGATGATGACGAGCACCACGTCGATCAGAGGAATCAGGTTGATCTCGGGCTCTTCACTGCGGCTGCCACGGCGGAAGTTCATCGCTGCATACCTCAGTCGCGGCGCTCGCCGTGCGCCACTTCCACGAGCTTGATCGCCTGCTGCTCCATGTCGATGACGAAGCTGTCGATCAGAGCGCGGAAATGGCGCCAGAAGATCATCGACGGAATGGCAATGATCAGTCCAAGCCCGGTGGTGTACAGGGCGATCGAGATGCCCTGGGCGAGCTGGGCCGGATTGGCACCATTGACGCCCTGCGACGCGAAAATATCGATCATGCCGACGATGGTGCCGAACAGCCCGAGTAGCGGGCTGATCGCGGCGATGGTGCCGAGCGTGGTCAGGAAGCGTTCAAGCTCATGCACGACCGCGCGGCCGGTTTCCTCGATCGACTCCTTCATGATCTCGCGCGGGCTGCTGACGTTGCGCAGACCCGCAGCCAGCACCCGCCCAAGGGGCGAATGGGCGCCGACGCGCTCGACCATGACCAGCGAGACCCCTTGCTGACGCAGGTCGTTGAGCACATTCTCGAGCAGGCCGGCAGGCACGATTCGCGCTCGTCGCAAGGTGATCGAACGCTCGATGATCAGCGCAAACGCCACGACCGAAGCCAGAATCAACGGCCATATTGGCCAGCCCACCGCCTGGATGATCGCGAACACGCCGTTGGTACTCCACTCTGCAAAAGCGGAACTGTAGCGCCCGCAAGCCAGCACCGACAAGCGCCATGCATGAAAGTCCGTGAGCAACGTGCCCTGCGCACGACCGCCGTCCCGGATGAAATCGCGCTGAAAGTAGGGCGCAGGGGGAGCAGGCAAGCAATCCACAGAACCTGTGGATAAGTTTGTGGGCTATTTCTGGATGTTGGCCCAGACCCCGCTGATGGCAAGCCTTCGAACACTCCGATGCAAAATTGTGCAACATAAAAAATCCAATAAAAACAATTGCTTAATAATTCACCCCTTGCAGATCAAGGACTTGCAAGAAGGCGCTTGACAGCGCGTGTGCGCTGTGGATTCCGCTACAATCGGCGCATGCTGAAGCCTCCATTTTTTGACTCTGACGAGGCACCGCGCCAGCCTGGAATGCAGTCCGCGCCGGTACTGACGGTGTCTGCGCTCAACCGGCTAGCGCGCGAAGCCCTCGAATCGGCCCTGCCCCTGATGTGGATTGACGGCGAGATATCCAACCTCACCCGCGCCGCATCCGGCCATCTCTACTTCACCCTCAAGGACGCCAGCGCCCAGGTGCGCTGCACGATATGGCGCAACCGCGCCCAGCTGCTCGCGTTCCGCCCCGAAAACGGCATGCGGGTCGAGATTCGCGCACTGGCCACGCTTTACGAGGCGCGCGGGGACTACCAGCTCAACGTCGAAACCGTACGCAAGGCAGGTATCGGCGACCTGTTCGAGGCCTTCAGGCGACTACGGGACACGCTGACAGCCGAAGGTCTGTTTGATGCGGATGCGAAGCGCCCGATACCACGGTTTCCGCGCGCAATCGGTCTCGTCACCTCACCAGCGGCGGCGGCGCTGCGCGACGTGCTGGTCACCCTGGGCAGACGTGCAGCGCACGTGCCGGTCATCCTTTACCCCGCGCCGGTGCAGGGCGCAGATGCGGCCACTCGTCTGGTCGAGGCCGTCAGGACCGCTGGCGAACGTGCCGCCCAGGACGGCATCGAGGTGTTGCTGCTGGTTCGCGGCGGAGGCAGCCTGGAGGATCTGTGGTCCTTCAACGATGAAGCGCTTGCGCGTGCGCTGCGGGCATGCCCAATCCCGGTACTCAGCGGTGTGGGGCACGAAACGGACTTCAGCATTGCCGACTTTGCCGCGGACCTCCGTGCGCCGACCCCCACCGGCGCCGCCGAACTGGCCAGCGCCGGCTGGCATGCCGCGCACCGCGAGATCGACGCCCTTGGCCCGCAGCTGGAACGGAGCATGCAGCGCCGGCTCGAGGCGCTGGCCCAGCGCCTGGACCGCGCCTCACTGCGCTTCGTCCACCCGCGCGAACGCCTGCGCCAGGCGCAGACCGACACCCACTTGAGTGCGGCGCGGCTGCAGCGCGCCATGCAGCGCCAGCTTGAGCGCACGCAATTTCGCCATGCCGCGCTCGAACTCCGCCTGGCTCGCCAGCGGCCGAACTTCACCACTGCGCATTCACGCACCGACGACCTCGGGCACCGGCTGCAGCGCGCAGGCCAGACCCTGCTTGCCCGGCGCCAGGCACAGGTCGACGCGCTCGCCGCCCATCTCCAGCACCTGAACCCGGAATCCGTGCTCGCACGCGGCTATGCCATCGCCCGCGACGCACACGGCCGTGTGCTGCGCTCGGCAACTGAAATCGCTACCGAAGCCACGGTCGAGGTTCAACTGGCTAGCGGTCGGCTGCTTACGCAGGTCACCGGGCGTATTCCGGCGGACATCTGATTCAGATGGGGCAGTCGCCCCTCCAGGCCTGCGATCAACAAGCGACTTACGCAGAAAGCGCTGAGCGCCTATGATGACGGTCGCGAGGATTGTCAGCGGCCTGCAATCCTGACTAAAATAGTCCGGCTTTAGTGACAACTTCCAAGAACCTGCAACAAGGAGAGACCCGCATGGAACATACCCTTCCCGCCCTGCCCTACGCCAAGGACGCCCTGGCTCCGC
>DAORUJ010000068.1:0-16272 GCA_035433105.1 Thauera sp. | reverse complement strand
GCTGCCGCCTCACACGCTGCGGCCTAGTACGTAGAAGACTGACGTAGCCGCCTGATAGAGAGCTGAACACACATGAAAAAAATCAAATGTGCCCTGATTGGTCCGGGCAACATCGGCACGGACCTGCTGTACAAACTGAAGCGCAGCCCGGTGCTGGAACCGGTGTGGATGGTGGGCATCGACGCCACCTCCGAGGGCCTGGCGCGTGCGCGCGAGATGGGCCTCAAGACCACCGCCGACGGCGTCGATGGCCTGCTGCCGCACGTGCTGGCCGACGGCGTGCAGATCGCCTTCGATGCCACCAGCGCTTACGTGCATGCGGAGAACAGCCGCAAGCTCAATGAGCTGGGGGTGCTGATGATCGACCTCACCCCGGCGGCGGTCGGCCCCTTCTGCGTGCCGCCGGTCAATCTGGTCGAGCACGTGGGCAAGGGCGAGATGAACGTCAACATGGTCACCTGCGGTGGCCAGGCCACGATCCCGATGGTGGCGGCGGTGTCGCGCGTGCAGCCGGTGGCCTACGGCGAGATCGTCGCCACCGTGTCGAGCAAGAGCGCCGGCCCCGGCACGCGCAAGAACATCGACGAGTTCACCCGCACCACCGCCGGTGCGGTGGAGAAGGTGGGCGGCGCCAAACAAGGCAAGGCCATCATCATCCTCAACCCGGCCGAACCGCCGCTGATCATGCGCGACACCGTGCATTGCCTGACCGAGACCGAACCCGACCAGGCAAAGATCACCGAATCGATCCACGCCATGATCCGCGAAGTGCAGAAGTACGTGCCCGGCTACCGCCTCGTCAATGGCCCGGTGTTCGACGGCAATCGCGTCTCGGTCTATCTCGAAGTTGAAGGCCTGGGCGACTACCTGCCCAAGTACGCCGGCAACCTCGACATCATGACCGCCGCGGGTGCGCGCACCGCCGAGATGTTTGCCGAAGAGATCCTCGCCGGCCGCCTCAAACTCGAATCCAACCGCGCCACGATGGTGGCCTGAGCGCTACGCGCCAGAAGGAGATGAACATGGAACTTCGCGGCAAGAAAATCACCGTCCACGACATGACGCTGCGTGACGGCATGCACCCCAAGCGCCACCTGATGACGCTCGAGCAAATGAAGACCATCGCCTGCGGTCTGGACGACGCAGGTGTGCCGCTGATCGAGGTCACCCACGGCGACGGCCTCGGCGGCAGCTCGGTGAACTACGGCTTCCCTGCCCACACCGACGAGGAATACCTCGGCACCGTGATCCCGCTGATGAAGCAGGCCAAGGTCTCGGCGCTGCTGCTGCCCGGCATCGGTACTGTGGAGCACCTGCAGATGGCGCATGAGCTGGGGGTGTCCACCATCCGCGTCGCCACTCACTGCACCGAAGCCGACGTCTCCGAGCAACACATCAGCTACGCGCGCAAGCTGGGCATGGACACCGTCGGCTTTCTGATGATGGCGCACATGAACAGCCCTGAAGGGCTGGTGAGCCAGGCAAAGCTGATGGAAAGCTATGGTGCCAACTGCATCTACGTCACCGACTCGGCCGGCCACCTGCTGCCCGACTCAGTCAAGTCGCGCCTGAGCGCAGTGCGTGACGCGCTCAAACCCGAGACCGAACTCGGCTTTCACGGCCACCACAACCTCGCCATGGGCGTGGCCAACAGCCTCGCCGCACTCGAAGTGGGCGCCACCCGCATCGACGCCGCCGCCGCGGGCCTGGGCGCCGGTGCCGGCAACACGCCACTCGAAGTCTTCATCGCCGTGTGCGACCTGATGGGCATCGAGACTGGGGTGGATGTGTTCAAGATTCAGGACGTGGCCGAAGACCTGGTGGTGCCGATCATGGACTTCCCGATCCGCATCGACCGCGACGCGCTGACGCTGGGCTATGCCGGCGTGTATGGCTCCTTCCTGCTGTTTGCCAAGCGCGCCGAGAAGAAGTACGGCGTGCCGGCACGCGAGATCCTGGTCGAGATGGGCCGGCGCGGTATGGTCGGCGGTCAGGAAGACATGATCGAAGATACGGCGCTCAATCTGGCGCGCGCCCGCCAGGCAGCCCAAGCCTGAGCGGCTGAACCCAGGCCATGACCGCCTCGGCAACCCCTTCGCCGTGGCGCACGCATGGCCTGCTGATCCTGCTGGCGATGATGTACGCCGACAATTTCGTCGGCAGGCAGATCGTCGCCGTGATGATCGAGCCCATCAAGCACGAGTTCGGTGCCAGCGACACCTCGATGGGCCTGATCTCCGGCCTCGCCTTTGCCGCAGTGTTCGCGGTGCTGGGTCTGCCGGCCGGACGGCTTGCCGACCGTATGTCGCGCACCGCCCTGCTCGCCGTCTCCAGCCTGTTGTGGGGCATCACCACCATCCTGTGCGGGCTGACCGGCAGTTTCTTGCTGCTGGTGTTGGCCCGTATGGCGGTAGCGGCGGTCGAATCGCCCGCCGCCCCGGCAGCGTTGTCGCTGATCGCTGATCTATATCCGCCACAACGGCGTGCGTTCGCCATCAGCTTCTTTACCGCGGCGCCTACCTTCGCCGCGATCCTCGCCCTGAGCCTGGGGGCGTGGATGGTCGACACCTACGGCTGGCGTGCCAGTTTCATCGTCGTCGGCATTCCGGCGCTGATCATCGCAGCCCTGCTCGCCTTCTTCACCCACGAACCGCAGCGTGGTCGCTGGGACGGCGCAACAACACACCTCGACCCGCTCGGCATGGGCGCAACCGTAAGACAGTTGTGGCACGACAAGCCGGTGCGCTACCTGATTCTCGCCAGCGCCATGGCCACGCTCGGCGGCAACGCTTTCGGCATGTGGAATGCCACCTTCCTGGTGCGCTCTCACGGGCTCGAATTGCAGCATGCCGGCATGCTGACCGGATTGATTGGAGGCGGCACGGCCGGCTTCGGCGTCATGTTTGCCGGCTGGCTGACTGATCGCCTCGGCGCGCGTGGCCCACACTGGCGGCTTCGTCTGCCGCTGGCGGGTCACCTGCTCGGTCTGACGACGCTCGCCATCTACCTGTTCTGGCCCAGTGGAATCCTGCTGCATGTCGGAACGGTGCCCGTGCCCCAGGCCATGGTCTGGTTGGCCCTCAACAGCTTCGTCATGGTGTGGTGGCTGGCGCCGTCATTCGCCCTGCTGACCAGCCTGGTGAGCCCGGGCAGCCGTGCCGTCGCGCTGGCATTGCAGACCCTGCTCAGCACGATTCTGGGTGTCGGCGTCGGTCCGGTGCTGACCGGCGCGCTGAGCGATCTGCTGCATCCCGCGTTCGGCGTCGAGGCCCTGCGCCACGCCATGCTGCTCAGTTGTTTCACCGCCGCCTGCGCGGTGGTGTTGCTGACGCGGGTGGGGCGGCATCTGTCGGACCGCTGACGCAAATGGCACTGACGAACTCGCCGGCTCAGGGTAAGGGTAAGGGGTCAGGGGCCCGGCGGCAGATAGAGACTCTCCTTCACCTCTTCCATGACGACATAGCTGCGTGACTCGGTCGCCGAAGGCAGCTTGAGCAGGATGTTGCCAAGCAGGCGCCGGTAGTCGCTCATCTCGGCGATCCGCGCCTTGATCAGGTAGTCGAAGTCGCCCGACACCAGGTGGCACTCCATCACCTCGGGCACATAGGCCAGTTCCTTCTTCACCCGGTCGAACGTGTCGTTCGACTTGGCTGACAGCTTGAGTTCGACGAACACCAGCAAAGGCCGCCCCAGGGCACGCGGATCGACGCGGGCATGGTAGCCGGTGATGACACCCTCACGCTCAAGCCGGCGCACGCGCTCGGTGCAGGGCGTCGCCGACAGACCAATCCGATGGGCGAGTTCGGTCATCGACAGCCGGCCGTCCTTCTGCAGCAGATCGAGGATCTTGAGGTCTGTCCGGTCGAGTTCGCGCATTTCGCTATTGTGCCTGGGAAGCAGTGCAGGGTTTAGTGACTTTCACTACGGGACACGAGCAAAGAAGTTCAAATCACTAGCATTGATTACCTAGACTGCGCATATCCAACAAAGATCTCGCAGGAGACAGGCATGCATGTGATCGTACTCGGAAGCGGCGTGATCGGCACCACCACGGCTTGGTATCTCGCCCAGCACGGCGCAAGGGTAACCGTGCTCGAGCGCCAGCCGGGTGCCGCCCTGGAGACCAGCTACGCCAACGCCGGCCAGGTTTCGCCAGGCTACTCCACCCCCTGGGCCGCGCCGGGTATTCCGCTGAAGGCCTTGAAGTGGCTGTTCCAGCGCCACGCGCCGCTGGCGATTCGCGCCGACGGCAGCCTTCACCAGTTGCGCTGGATGATGCAGATGCTTGCCAACTGCAGCGCCGATCGCTACTCGCTCAACAAGGAACGCATGATGCGACTGTCGGAGTACGCCCGCGACTGCCTGCGCACGCTTCGCGCCGACACCGGCATCCACTACGAGGAGCGCTGCCGCGGCACGCTGCAGCTGTTTCGCACCGAGGCGCAGCTCGCCGCCGCCCAGCGTGACATTGCGGTGCTGCAGGAATGTGGCGTGCCGTTCGAGCTGCTGGGCCGCGACCAATTGCCCAGCGTCGAACCTGCTCTGGCGCATAGCCGCAGCCCGCTGGCCGGGGGCTTGCGCCTGCCCAACGACGAGACCGGCGACTGCCATCTATTCACCCACCACCTGGCCGGACGCGCACGCGATGCCGGGGTGGAATTCCGCTTTGGGGTCGATATCCAGGAAATCATGACCGGTGGCGGCGGCGTGATCGGCGTGCGCATCGGCCAGGGGGCTCAAAGCCAGGTCCTGGCAGCGGACCGCTACGTGCTGGCGCTGGGCAGCTATTCACGGCAGATGGCCGCAAGCCTTGGCCTGGACCTGCCGGTGTATCCGGTGAAGGGCTACTCGCTGACCCTGCCATTGATCGACGCCGACGCGGCGCCGCAATCGACCGTGCTGGACGAAACCTACAAGGTGGCGGTAACCCGCTTCGACGACCGCATCCGGGTCGGCGGCATGGCCGAGCTGGGTGGCTTCGACCTGCGCCTGAACCCACGACGGCGGGAGACGCTGGAAAAGGTGGTGAGCGATCTGTTCCCCGGCGCGGGCGAACTCAGCCGCGCAGAATTCTGGACCGGGCTGCGGCCGATGACGCCGGACTCCACGCCCATCATTGGAGCAACACCCTATCCCGAACTATTCATCAACACTGGCCACGGCACCCTGGGCTGGACCATGTCCTGTGGTGCCGGCGCACTGATTGCCGATCTGGTCACCGACCGTCAGCCGGCAATCCGCCACGATGATCTGGGTCTGCAGCGCTATGGCCGCAAACCCGTCCGGCGCGCCAGCGGCCTGAACCTGTGGCCGGCCTGAGGGGATGATGGGCAAGCGGACCGGCGGAACGCAGCGCGAAACACACAATGCAGCGCCGCTTGCGCGCTCATGAACATTGCCGCCGGCAGCACTTGGTAGCACCATGTTGCGCCCCCCTGATGGATGAACACGATGCGCCCGGCCCGTGCCTTGATCGATCTCGCTGCCTTGCGACACAACTACCGTCTGGCCCGCACGCGCCACGGCGGGCGGGCGCTCGCCGTGGTCAAGGCCAACGCCTACGGCCATGGCGCGCTGCGCTGTGCGCAGACGCTGGCCGCGGAAGCCGATGGTTTTGCCGTCGCCTGCCTCGAAGAGGCCCTGGCGCTGCGCGCCGGAGGTATCGCGCAGCCCATCCTGCTGCTCGAGGGCGTGTTCGAGGTGGCCGAACTCGAACAGGTGGTGCAGCACGATCTGTGGCTGGTGGTGCATCACGAAGCACAACTGCGCATGATCGAGACTACGGCGCTCGCTGCCCGCCTGCACGTGTGGCTGAAGGTCAACAGCGGCATGAACCGTGCCGGCTTCGTCGACGCCGCGGTGGCAGCGGCCTGGTTGCGCCTGCAGGCCAGCGGCAAGGTGGCGGCGATCACACTGATGACGCACTTCGCCCAGGCCGACGAGCCACAACTCAGCACCACCCTTGAGCAGATCGAACGCTTCGACCGCGCCGCCCACGGGCTGAGCGGTGCCCACAGCCTGGCCAATTCCGCTGCCATCCTGGGCTGGCCCCAGGCGCACAGGGACTGGGCGCGGCCGGGTATCCTGCTCTATGGCGCCGATCCGATGCCGGGCGAGAACAATGGTCTGCAGCCGGTGATGAGCCTGCTAAGCAGCGTGATGGCAGTGCGCGACATTGCGCCCGGCGAAGCCCTGGGCTATGGCGCGCGTTACGTCGCCACCCGGCGCACCCGCGTCGGCCTGGTGGCGATGGGCTACGCCGACGGCTATCCGCGCGCAGTTCCCGACGGCACCCCTGTCGCCATCGACGGTCAGGCGAGCCGAATCATTGGACGGGTGTCGATGGACATGCTGACAGTGGATTTGAGCGCACTGCCAGACGCCGGCATCGGTAGCCAGGTCGAGCTCTGGGGGCGCGAGGTCGCGATCAACCGTGTCGCCGCGGCCGCGGGCACCATTGCCTATGAACTGCTGTGCAACGTGAAGCGGGTGAGCCTCAGCTACCTCGACTAAGGCGAGAGGGAGGGCCCAGCCAGGGCGGGCATCGCCCGCCCCTCCGGATGTCATTCGCGAACGCGGTCGACTCTCACGCTGACGCCGGTGGCATCGATTGCAACCGGTGCCCCGATGCCTTCCAAATCGCCACTGCGGGCGGTGGCATCACCACCCTTCGATACGCGCGCACCGATGATGACGCGCTCGGGCAGCGGGCCGTCACCCATCATCAGGGTCGCACCGTCGAACGTGAACTCGACCGGCAGCTCACCCGCCTTGAAGCGCAGCGCGGCCAGCGGCGGGCCGCCCGCGGGGCCGCGGGCAAAGACGAACACCGGGTCATCCGGCGAAAGCTGGCCGGCCAGCGCCGGATCCACCTCGAGACGGCCGGACACGCTCAATGCGCGGGCTGACGCAGCGGACGCCACCGCTTCGTCCAGCGGCGCCATTCCGGCCTTGGCGCGTGCATCGTTCACGCTGGCCCGAATGCCTTGCGCGATCTCCTCGCCCGGTGGAATCCGTGCCAGTATCTTCTCCCAGTAGCCGGCAGCGGCGGCAAAGTCGTCGCGCTGGTAGGCTGCGGTCCCGGCAAGGGCGAGCGCCTTCGGGTGATCGGGGGCAATGGCCAGCGCCTTCTGTACGAGGGTTTCGGCTTCGCCGACGACGGTACCCCTGATCGCCGCAACCACGTCCGCCCAGTCGGCGAAGATGTCCGGCTCGTCCGGTGCGAGCTTCGCCAGACGCTCATAGGTGGCGGCGGCCTTGGGATAGTCCTGCAGCACCAGGTAGGAGCGCGCCAGCATCATCCAGCCCTCGACATTGTCGGGCTCCTGCTGCAGGCGGGCCTCGAGCGTGCCCACCATGTCGGCGATCTCTTCCGGCGAAAACCCCTGTTGTCCGGCGACATTGGCGGGGTCGAGCCCGGCGGGGGTGCCGAAAACCAGGTAGCCGGATATGGCCAGCGCAGGCACGGTCAGCGCCAGGCCGAAGGCCCAGCGCCGATCGGGTCGCACGTCGGCAGTATGGGCGCGCTCGGCAGCCGCTGCGCCCTCCTCAAGCGCGCGGCGCTCAAGTTCCTCGCGGTTGCGGGCGTGACTGGCGGCGTCAATGCGGCCTGCGGCCAGCTCCGCATCCAGTTCGGCCACGTGTTCGCGCAGCACCGCCAGCGACATGCTGCTCTGGGTAGTATGTTCGCGCTGGGCCCGGCCGGCGGCACTGAACAGCGGTGGGAGAATCCAAAGCAGGGCACCGGCCAACAGCAGGCCGGCAAGAACGATGAAAGCGGTCACGAACGGGACTCCGGGGATTCTGGTGAAGATGATGCGTTGCCGGCAAGCAGCTCACGGGCGCGCTGGCGCTCGGCTGTGCTGAGTCCGGCGGTCGCTGCAAGCTCGCGTGAGCGGCGCTGCAGCCGATAGGCGAGCCAGCCCGCCCCACCCATCAGCAGCAGGGCCGGGCCACCCCATAGCAGCAGCGTCGTGCCCTTGACCGGCGGCTCGTAGAGCACGAAGTCGCCATAGCGGGCGACGAGGTAATCGACCACGTCCCCCTTGCTGCGGCCACTGGCCAGCTGCTCACGGACCTGATTGCGCAGATCCACCGCCAACGGGGCATTGGACTCGGCGATCGACTGGTTCTGACACACCAGGCAACGCAGCTTGTGCGACAGCTCCTGGACGTCGGCTTCGAGCTGGGGGTCGGCCGCCACTGCGGGCGCAAGCCCCGGATCGGCCGCCGGCTGCTGCGCAGTGACCGGCAGGGAGGCTGCGAACAGTGCCGCAAGGGCAAGTGCGCGAAGGGTTTTGACGAAACCATCAGCCAGCACGGCGCAACTCCTCGATCTTGGGCAGAATCACCTGTTGCAGGCTGTCGGGCGTGATCGGCCCGATGTGCTTGTAGCGGATGCGACCCTCGGCGTCGATCAGGAAGGTCTCGGGCACGCCATACACGCCAAAATCGATACCGACCCGACCGTCGATGTCGAGCACCGACAGCACATAGGGGTTGCCGTGGTCGGCAAGCCAGCGTCGCGCACGCTCGACGGCCATCGCGGTTTCGGCCTCCAGCGCCATGCCGCGGGCATTGATCGCGCCATCGCCACGCACTTCCTTGTAGTTGAGCCCAACCACCGGCACCAGTTTCTGTCCGGCCATGCGCACCAGCAGCGGATGCTCCTGCCGGCAAGCCACACACCACGAGGCCCACACGTTAAGCAGCCACACCTGACCACGCATCTCCTCCAGCGCAAAGGTGCTGGCTGGGTCGTCGAGGCGGGCGAGTCTGAAGGCCGGCGCGGGCTTGTCGATCAGGGGCGAAGGTACTTCACGCGGGTTGAGAGTGAGGCCGAAGGCGAGGAAGCCCGCCAGGGCGAAGAACAGGATCAGGGGAACGAGGAATTTCGCTTTCATCTAGAGTATTCCGCCCCGCTCAGGCCAGGCGCTGGTTGGTGGCAACCGCAGCCTCGCGTGCGGCGAGACGACGATAGCGACGGTCGGCAACGGCAAACACACCGCCCAGCGCCATCAGCAGGCAACCCAGCCAGACCCAGCTGATGAAGGGCTTGTAGTAGATGCTGACGATCCAGGTGCCGTCGCTGACCTGCTCGCCGAGCGACACATAGACATCGCGGAAGGGGCCGATATCGATGGCAGCCTCGGTCATGGGCATGCCCTGGGCGAGGTACAGACGCTTTTCAGGTTTGAGCGTGGCAATCGTGCGCTCGCCGCGGCTGACGTCGATCGTTGCACGCGCTGCATCATAGTTGGGGCCGTTGGCGTCCTGCACACCGCGGAAGGTGAAGGTGTAGCCGGCAAGCTCGGCGCGCTGGCCGTCCTGCATTTTGACGTCGAGGTTCGCATTCAGGCTGCCGACCAGGGTCACGCCGATGATGAACACGCCCACGCCCAGATGCGCCAGCCACATACCCCACCAGGCGGCCGTAATCGAGCGCAGACGCGCGCCCATCGCGGCACCGGCGCGTTCGGTGAAGCGCCCCGCCAGCAACTGGATGCTGGCCAGCACCACCCACGCCGCGAGCGCCAGGCCAAGCACCGTACGCCAGGTGACATGATCTAGCGCAAAGGCCGTGCCCACACCGATCGCCACACTGGCGATGAAGGCTGGCACCACCTTGCGTACGGCGGCAAGCAGATCATCGTCCTTCCAGCGCAGGAAGGGGCCGAACATCATCAGCACCACGACCGGCGTCATCAGCGGGATGAACACCGCCTCGAAATAGGGCGGGCCGACCGAAATCTTGCCCATGCCGAGCGCGTCGAGGAAGAGCGGATACATCGTGCCCAGCAGCACCGAAGCTGAAGCGACCGACAGCAGCACGTTGTTGCCCAGCAGCGCGGTTTCGCGCGACACGAAGCTGAAGCTGCCGCCGCCGCCCAAACGCGGCGCACGCCATGCATACAGCAACAGCGACACGCCGATCACAATCACGAGCAGCGCGAGGATGAAGAGACCACGCTTGGGGTCGGTGGCGAAGGCATGCACGCTGGTGATGACGCCCGAGCGCACGATGAAGGTACCAAGCAGGGACATCGAGAAGGCGCTGATCGCCAGCAACACGGTCCAGCTGCGGAACGCACCACGCTTCTCGGTGACGGCGAGCGAGTGCATCAGGGCCGTGCCAAGCAACCAGGGCATGAAGGAAGCATTCTCGACCGGGTCCCAGAACCACCAGCCACCCCAGCCGAGCTCATAGTAGGCCCAGCCCGAACCGACCGCGATGCCGACAGTCAGGAACACCCAGGCTACCGTGGTCCACGGCCGCGACCAGCGCGCCCAGGCGGCATCCATCCGGCCCGAGAGCAGCGCGGCAATCGCAAAGGCAAAGGCCACCGAAAAGCCGACATAACCCATGTAGAGCAGGGGCGGGTGGATGATCATGCCCGGGTCCTGCAGCAGCGGATTCAGGTCGCGCCCCTCGCCGGCCCCCGGCAACAGGCGGTCGAAGGGGTTCGACGTGACCAGCAGGAAGGACAGGAAGCCAGCACTCACCCAACCCAGCACGCCCAGCACGCGGGCGACGAAGGCTTCGGGCAGATGACGCGAGAACACGGTCACTGCGACCGTCCACAGCGACAGGGACATCGCCCACAGCAGCAGCGAGCCCTCGTGATTGCCCCACACGCCGGTGATTTTGTACATCAGCGGGGTCGCACTGTGCGAATTGCTCGCCGCCAGCTGTACCGAGAAGTCGCTCTGGATAAAGGCCCAGGTCAGGCAAACATAGCTGACGAGGATGAAGAAAAACTGCCCCTGTGCCGCAGGACGCCCCACCGCCATCAGGGCGAAGCGATTGCGGTTGGCGCCTATCATCGGCACCACTGCCTGAACAAGCGCAAGGACCAGGGCGAGGACGAGGGCAAAATGACCGAGTTCGGGAATCATGTCATTGGCTCAGGGTTGCGGCGGCCTTGCTGGCCTGTTCGACGGCGTGGGCAGCTTCGGGCGGCATGTAGTTTTCGTCGTGCTTGGCCAGCACCTCGCTGGCGCGGAAAGTGCCGTCGGCTTCGAGCTTGCCCTGCACCACCGCGCCCTTGCCTTCCTTGAACAGGTCGGGCAGCGTGCCCCGATAGCTCACCGGAATCACCTTTGCGGTATCGGTGATGGCGAAACTCACCGTGAGCCCGTCGGGCTCACGCCGGATCGATCCATCTTCGACCATGCCACCAACGCGGAAGGTCTTGCCGACAGGCGCCTTGCCCTCGGCAACTTCGCTCGGCGTATGGAAAAACACCAGGTTTTGCTGGAAGGCGCTAAGCACCAGGGCGACCGCTGCGACGAGCAGTGCAACACCGCCGCCAATCAGCATCAGACGTTTGCTACGGGGTTTCATGTTTCCGACTCCACGAACGGCGCAGGCACGCCGCCTTTTTTTGCTGAATCCTTGCCGACGGCGCGCCGCCAGCGTAACAGGCGTGTCACCGCCTCCTTACGACGCTGCATCACGAGCACGAGTTCCAGTGCAATCAATGCAAATGTGAGGCCATAGCTGCCCCACACGTAAAACGCCGCTCCACCCATGTCCCAGAACGCCGACCAGCTTTCCCACTGCATCAGGCACGCCCTCCCTTGATCTGCGCCTCGCGTTCGAGCACGCCCCCAACCCACTCAGCGTGGCGTTCGCGCTCGAGGATCATGGGTCGGACCCGCCACAGCACCACCGCAAGGGTGTAGGCCCAGGCCGCAAAGGCCATCACCAGCATGCCGGCCAGCATGGTCGCAGCCATTGATGGCGCCTTGGTCAGGCTGACCGATGCGCCCTGGTGCAGCGTGTTCCACCATTTGACCGAGAAATAGATGATGGGCACGTTGACCGCCCCCACCAGCGCGATGATCGCACCCGCACGATCGGCGCGTCGCGGATCCTCGATCGCGCGCGTCAGTGCAATGAATCCGAAATACAGGAACAGCAGCAGCAACTGGGAGGTCAGGCGCGCATCCCACACCCAGTAGGCGCCCCAGGTCGGCTTGCCCCAAAGGGCACCGGTCCATAGCGCGACGAAGCAGAACATCGCACCGGTGGGCGCCAGCGCCTGGCTCACCACGAACGAAAGGCGCGTATTCATGACCAGTCCGACCGCGGACCAAAGGGCCATCACCAGATAGATGAACATCGACATCCAGGCCGCCGGCACGTGGATGAAGATGACGCGGTAGACCTGACCCTGGGTGGCATCGGTGGGTGCGACGAAGAAGGCCAGCCACAACCCGACCAGGGTCAGAACCACCGCTGCCGCGCCAAACCAGGGCGCCAGCCGGCCCGCCAGGGGATAGAAGTTGTGCGGGGCCGCGAAACGGAAAAAACTGCGGCTGCGCTCGGGAGAGTTCATGCGTCGACGACTCGTTGTTGGTACGTTTTGCCGCCGGGTGCGCCCGTCGGCGTGGGATTCAGCTCATCAATCGGTCGCTATGCGCAGCGCTGCGGCACACGCCCACGGCGCCAGCGCCAGCGCGCCAGCCAACCCGCCTCCCAGCAGCAGGAGATGGGCAGCGGCCCCGGTACCCGACATCTCGGCCTCAATCGCGCCAGCACCAAAAATCAACACCGGCACGAACAACGGCAGCACCAGCAGCGCCAACAGCATGCCACCGCCACGCAGGCCCAGTGTCAGTGCGGCACCGACGGCACCGAGCAGACCGAGGATCGGTGTACCCAGCGCCAAACTTAAGACCAGCACGGGCAGAGCGCCTTGCTCAAGGTCAAGCAGCAAGGCCAGACCAGGCGCGACCGCCACCACCGGTAGTCCGGTGCTCAGCCAGAACGCCAAGACCTTGGCAGCCACCCACAGTGCAGCCGGTTCGCTAGACAGGAGAAGCTGCTCCAGGGTTCCGTCAGCATGATCCTGGGCAAACAGCCGGTGCAGCGACAACAGGCAGGCGAGCAGGGCAGCAACCCACAACACGCCGGGCGCAATCGCCCGCAACTGGTTGGGCTCGGCGCCCACGCCGAAGGGAAACAGGCACACCACGATGACGAAGAAGGCAAGCGTGACCAGCACGTCAGCCCGCCCGCGCCAGGCCAGCAACAGATCGCGGCGCAATACCGCGAAAAAGGTGCTCAACATGCGTAGGCTCCGACATCGAGCACACGCGGTGGCACCGCGAACGGAGCGTCCTGGTGCGTCGTCAGCATCACCATTCCACCCGCCGCACAGTGCTCGGACAGTGCCTGGGCAAGGTCGGCCACGGCCTTGACGTCGAGCGCGGTAAAGGGCTCATCGAGCACCCACAGCGTGCGCCGGGCAGACAGGAATAGCCTCGCCAAGCCCACACGACGGCGCTGCCCCTGCGACAGGACGCGCGCGGGCAGGTCGAGCTGATTGGCCAGCCCGATGCGTACCAGGGCCTGCTCGCAGGCCTTTGGATCGACTTCGTCCCCCGCAGCGGCACAGGCAAAGCGCAGGTTCTCCAGCGGGCTCAGCAGGTCGTTGATTGCCGGCGCATGACCAAGATAAAGCAGGGCGCGATGAAAAGGCTCACGCTCACGACTGATGGATGTCCCGTTCCAGCGGATCTGCCCCGCCTCGGGCAGCGCGAGCCCGGTCACGAGACGCAACAAACTTGTCTTGCCAACGCCGTTCGGTCCGGCGACGCGCAGCAGCTCACCCGCCTGCAGGCGGAGGGCGAGGTCGCGAAACAACAGGCGATCGCCCTTCAGGCAGGCGAGGTCTTCAACTTCAAGCATGGGGCGGATTGAACCACAGTCAAGGACTCTGGCGCCATCCCGGCGAGAGTCGTGAAAAACCGGGGCCCGCCGCCTGATGACAGCGCTGACGGGGCCAATCCGGTGACCGGGGCGACGATGCCGCCCCGGGAGAAAATCACTGCTGTTTGAGCGGCGGATGCAGCACTTCCGGTGCGACGGCATCACGACCTACGCCGATGTCCTGCTCGATTGGCGGCAGCGAGTGGGCAATCCCCTTGTGGCAGTCGATGCAGGTCTGGCCAGCAGCAAAGCCGGTCTGGTGCATCTTGTTGGAACGACGACCCTGCACCGAGTAGTCGAAGTACTCGTAGTTATGGCAGTTGCGGCATTCCTGCGAATTGTTCGCGGACATCCGCTTCCATTCGTTCTGAGCCAGGCGCAGACGCTCGGCGGCGAACTTCTCCGGCGTGCTGATGGTGCCCATGACCTTGCCATACACTTCGCGCGACGCCTTGATCTTGCGGATCATCTTCGGCCCCCACTCCTTGGGCACATGGCAGTCCGGACAGGTTGCACGCACCCCGGTACGGTTCTGGTAGTGGATGGTGTTGCGGTACTCCTTGAAGACGTTCTCCTCCATTTCGTGGCAGGAAATGCAGAACTTCTCGGTGTTGGTCATCTCAAGGGCCCAGTTGAAGCCGCCCCAGAAGATCACGCCCGCGGCAAAGAGCAGCACGATGGCGCCCCAGCCGGCACCGCGAATGCGCTGCATCAGGCTCTTGTTGTTGTCGATCATGACTTTCCCCGTTGTTTTTGCTTCAGCGCAGGCCTTCAGCACGCCGGAAACTGTTCGCAACCAACGGCTTGGCGTCGGTCTGCGGCACATGACACTGCATGCAGAAATAGCGTCGTGGCGAGATATTGGACAACTCGCCGCCGTCGCGGTCCTTGAAGTGAGTCAAGCTCACCTTGGTCGCCCCGCTGTCCTTGTAACGGCTCCAGGCGTGGCAATCCATGCACTTGTTGAAGTTCAGCGTCACTTCGTAGCCTTCGACCTTGTGCGGAATCAGCGGCGGCTGCTGCACGAAGTCGCGGTCGATGGGGGCCTGGTCGGGCATGGGCTTGAAGCTGCCCACCTGCAGCTCGTTTTGTGACACGTCTGCACCGCGGATACTTTGCACCGCTTGTGCCATCGCAGCGGGCGGCATCGCCGCACCGAAGCCTAACGCGGCAACGAGTGCGAGCACCAGATTTCGAGTTTGCTTCTTCATGACTCGCTCCTGTTGAATCGGGTCGTAATTCGAAAGACATCCTTGCCACATACATCCACGCAGCGCCCGCAGGCGGTGCAGTCGGCATCCAGAATGAGGGGGTGATCCTGCCCCACGCCCTTGAGTGCGGGTCGAATCACCTGCGGTTCGGGACACACCGCGAAACAATCCATGCAGTCGTTGCAGGCGCTGCGCTTGTCCGCCGACACCTTCACCACCGAAGCCCGTCCGAGCAGCGCGTAAAAAGCGCCCTGCGGACACAGGTGGCCGCACCAGCCACGCGGAGCGATCAGCAGATCGTAGAAGAAGATGCCACCGACGATGCCCCAGGCCAGTCCGAAACCGAAGATCAGCCCGCGGTGGAACATCGACACCGGGTTCACCCACTCCCACGCCAGCGAACCGGTCGCCGCCGCGATCACCAGCACAAAACCAAGCAGCCAGTAGCGCGTGTTGCCGGCCGGCGCCTTGCCCCCCTTCAAGCCCAGCCGGCGGCGCAGCCAGGCGGCTGCATCGGTGACGATGTTCACCGGACACACCCACGAACAGAAAAGCCGGCCGCCAAACAGCAGGTAAAAAGCCAGCACGATGCCGCCACCGAGCAGCGCCTCCTGGTAAGGCCACTGGCCCGCGGCAAGTTGCTGCGCGATCAGGAACGGATCGGTCAGAGGCAGGACCCCGAGCGTCAGGCTTGAGGCCAGGTTGCCCTTCACAAACCACCAGCCCAGCCATGGCCCCATCAGAAACAGCGCGAGAATGCCCAGTTGCGAGGCACGCCGCAGCAACAGCCACTTGTGTGCGCGCAGCCAGCCCTTGACCTCGATCGCCTCGCGCCCGGGCCGCGCCACCACGCCCCGCATCGCGGCGCCGCGAATACTGTTGGGCGGCACCTTGCGTTGCGGCGTACCGCCTGTCGTCGTCTGCGCGCTCATGGCTTCCACCCCGAATCCAGACCGCCGCTCGAGGGCGCGGCAGGCACCGGAACGCTCGGCCCCTCACCCTGCTTGACGCGGGTGTCGCCATAAGCCTTGTCCTCCAGCCCACGCACCGGCAATTCGACCTGCTCGCCGATCAGCGACTGGCCGGCCGCCTCCTTTTCCTCCCAACCACGCAGGTAGTGTTCGGCCTTCGAGCCCTGCGCAAGCTTGATCGGCAGCACCTTGATCGCCGATTCACCCGGCAGCACGCAAGCTTTTTCACACTTGCCGCAGCCCGTGCAGTACTCGGAGTGCACGGTCGGCAACAACATGGCATGACGGTCGGAGCGCGGATTGTGAACCCGCTCGAGCGTGATCGCCTTGTCGATGACCGGGCACACGCGATAGCACACGTCGCAGCGCAGGC
>DAORUJ010000067.1:0-16369 GCA_035433105.1 Thauera sp. | reverse complement strand
GTTGCGCTACAATTCACCCTTCCGAGGAGCGCTGCGAGGCGCCGGGCTGTCCAGCCCAGGCCCCCAGGCTCGGACCCCGCCGCCACGGCGGGTTGCGGTTCAACGGCGCTCACCCTGCTAATCATCTTCAACCCTGCCGGGTTCGGGATGCCGGGTGAGCCCCATGCAGCGTAGCTGCTGCCCTCTCCCGTCCCACCCGGCGATAGCATGGAGCTATTCATGAACGCTGTGGCTGACAAGACCTTTACCGATTTCGTTGTTGCCGACCTGACGCTGGCCGACTGGGGGCGCAAGGAGATCCGCATCGCCGAAACCGAAATGCCCGGCCTGATGGCGATCCGCGAGGAATACGCCGCCAGCCAGCCGCTCAAGGGCGCGCGCATCACCGGTTCGCTGCACATGACCATCCAGACCGCGGTGCTGATCGAAACCCTGATCGCGCTCGGTGCCGAAGTACGCTGGGCCTCGTGCAACATCTTCTCCACTCAGGACCATGCCGCCGCGGCCATCGCCCATGGCGGCATCCCTGTGTTCGCAGTCAAGGGCGAATCCCTGACCGAATATTGGGACTACACCCACCGCATCTTCGAATGGCAAGACGGTGGCTACAGCAACATGATCCTCGACGACGGCGGCGACGCCACGCTCTTGCTGCACCTGGGCACACGCGCCGAGCACGATCTCTCGGTGCTGGCCAAGCCAAGCTCGGAAGAGGAAACCGTGCTTTTCGCCGCCATCAAGGCCAAGCTCGCCACCGACCCGAGCTGGTATTCAGTTCGCCTGGCGCAGATCAAGGGCGTGACCGAAGAGACCACCACCGGCGTACACCGCCTGTACCAGATGCATGCGCGCGGCGAACTCAAGTTCCCCGCGATCAACGTCAATGATTCGGTCACCAAATCCAAGTTCGACAACCTGTACGGTTGCCGCGAATCGCTGGTCGACGGCATCAAGCGCGCCACCGACGTCATGATCGCGGGCAAGATCGCGGTGGTGGCCGGCTATGGCGACGTCGGCAAGGGCTCGGCCCAGGCACTGCGCGCACTGTCGGCCCAGGTCTGGGTGACCGAGATCGACCCGATCTGCGCGCTGCAGGCGGCGATGGAAGGCTACCGCGTGGTGACCATGGACTACGCAGCCGACAAGGCCGACATCTTCGTCACCGCCACCGGCAACTACCATGTGATCGCGCACGAGCACATGGTGAAGATGAAGAACCAGGCCATCGTGTGCAACATCGGTCACTTCGACAACGAGATCGACGTCGCCTCGGTCGAAGGCTACGAGTGGGAAGAGATCAAGCCCCAGGTCGATCACATCATCTTCCCGGACGGCAAGAGAATCATCCTGCTGGCCAAGGGTCGTCTGGTGAATCTGGGCTGCGCCACCGGCCACCCGAGCTATGTGATGTCGAGTTCCTTCGCCAACCAGACGATCGCCCAGATCGAGCTGTTCACGCGCACGGCGGACTATCCTGTCGGCGTATACACCCTGCCCAAGCACCTCGACGAAAAGGTGGCGCGCCTGCAACTGCGCACGCTCAGCGTCCAACTCACCGAGTTGACCGACGCCCAAGCGACCTACATCGGCGTGCCCAAGGAAGGTCCGTACAAGACCGACCAGTACCGCTATTGATGTCACGCCAAGCCTTTGGGTCGCCAGGCGGCCCAAAGGCGGTGCACAACGAGGAGGATCAGCATGCCGAAGCCCCGGGTTCGCCGCACCCAGAAACAGGACATTCCGGCCCTGATCGCACTCCAGAGGCGCGTCTATCCGACCATTCCTCCGTGGAGCGAACACAAGCTGAGCGAACAGCTTGAGGTGTTTCCGCAGGGTCAGATCGTCGCCGAAACCGAAGACGGCATTGTCGGCTGCGCAAGTTCGCTGACCGTACTGTGGGACGACTGGGCGGACTTCCATACCTGGCGAGAAATCACCAGCTCGGGCACCTTCAGCGAGCACAATCCCACGGGCCGCACGCTGTATGGCGCCGAGGTCTTCGTCGACCCGATGCTGCGCGGCCTGGGCGTGGGACACCTGCTTTACGAAGGGCGGCGCAGGCTGTGCCGGGCGATGAACCTCAAGCGCATCATCGCCTGCGGTCGCCTGCCTGGCTACGACGCCTACGCCGACGCGATGAGCGCCGAGTTCTACGCGCAGAAGGTAGTTTGGGGCGATTTCGTCGACCCGGTGCTGAGCTTCCAGTTGCGCGAGGGCTTTTCCTACTGTGGCGTGATTGCCGACTACCTGCCCGAGGACGTTGAATCCCACGGCAACGCCTCGCTCATCGTCTGGCTCAACCCGGATTACGACCCGAGCCGTCCCACTGCAATCATCGAGGACATCGAACCATGATCGTACGCATCGCCGCCGTTCAGTATCTGCTGCGCCCCATCCACGACTGGTCGGGCTTCGAAAACCAGGTTCGCTTCATCATGAAGGCCGCCGGCGACTACAAGCCGCAGTTCGTGCTGCTGCCCGAGATCTTCACCACCCAGTTGCTGTCCTTCATGGACACCAGCGACGTGGTCGCCTCGGTTCGCAACCTCAACGACTATACCCGGCGCTACAAGGACCTGATGCTGGAGCTGGCGCACGACTGGAACGTGCATCTGATCGGCGGCAGCCATCCCACGCTGCATGAAGACGGCCGCCTGCTCAACACCGCCTATTACTTCACCCCCGGCGGCGAGATCTTCGAGCAGGACAAGATCCACCGCACGCGCTGGGAGCGCGAAAAGTGGAATACCGACGCCGGTGATCAGTTGCGCCTGTTCGATACTCCGTTCGGCAAGATCGCCATCCTGATCTGCTACGACATCGAGTTCCCCGAGCTCGCACGCATGGTGTGCGAAGCCGGTGCCGACATCCTGTTCGTGCCGTCGTGCACCGACGACCGCCAGGGTTTCCTGCGCGTGCGCTACTGCTGCCATGCCCGCGCAATCGAGAACCAGGTCTTCGTGGCCATGACGAGCACGGTGGGCAACCTGCCGGTGGAAGGCCTCGGCATGCACTACGGCCAGGCCGCCATCATCACGCCATCGGACTTCCCGTTCGCGCGCGACGGCATCGCCGCCGAAGGCACGCCCAACGTCGAGCAGATCGTGGTCGCCGATGTCGACCTCAAGGATCTCGAGAGTAACCGACTGAGCGGCACGACCATTCCGCTCTATGACAAGCGCAAGGATGTGTACGAGCATCCGGTCGAAGTCATCAAGCTCGCCTGAAGCCCCAACTGCCTGGATCCGAGCGCTTGAAGTCCTTCCACCGCCGCAGCAGTCGCCCCGCCGCACACGCTCACGCGCCCTTAAAGGTCGCGTCGGGGCGCCACGTGCCACGCGCCGACCAGCTGCTGGTCGAACGTGGCCTGGCTCCGTCGCGCACTGCTGCGCGCGCCTTGATCGAAGCCGGACGGGTGTATTGCGATGGTCGCCCGCTGACCAAGCCCGCACAAGCGCTGCCGCCCTCGGCCGAGCTGGTGGTGACGCCAGACGCAGCAGATCGCTTCGTATCGCGCGGCGGGCTCAAGCTGGCAGGCGCGCTCGCGCACACCGGACTGGCGGTGCGCGGCAGGGTCTGCCTCGACATCGGCCAGTCGACCGGCGGCTTCAGCGACTGCCTGTTGCAGGAAGGCGCAGCGCAGGTCGTCGGCGTGGAAGTCGGGCATGGCCAGCTCCATCCGCGACTGGCAGACGACGCGCGCTGTGTGACGCTCGAAGGGATCAATGCCCGCACCCTGTCACCCGCCGAACTCGGCACGCACTGGCCACAGGCCGGCTTCGATCTCATCGTGTGCGATGCCAGCTTCATCTCGCTCACGCTACTGATGCCGCGCTGGGCGCCGCTGCTGGCCGCACACGGCCACATCCTGGCGCTGGTCAAGCCACAGTTCGAGGTCGGCCCACAGGGTCTGGGCAAAGGCGGCATCGTGCGCGACGACACACGCTACCCACAGGTCGAGCAGCGCCTGCGCACCGCAGCCCAGGCCGCAGGCATCGACATCCTGGATTGGTTCGCCTCGCCGATTTCCGGTGGCGACGGCAACCGCGAGTTCTTTTTCCATGGCGTGGCCGCTGCCGCGCCCCTGCATTCCGGCCCTCAAGGGCCTCACTCCCAACCCGACATCCCATGAGCACCGAAATCTCGATCGAGTTCTTTCCGCCCACCACCACCGAAGGCGCCGACAAGCTGCGCACCACGTGCGATCGGCTGGCCGCACTGAAACCGTCCTTCTTCTCAGTCACCTACGGCGCGGGGGGTTCGACCCGCGAGCGCACCTTCGCCACGGTGAAGGACATCGCTGCCGCCGGCCATGAGGCAGCGCCCCATCTGTCCTGCGTTGGCTCCACCCGCGACAGCATCCGCGAGATCCTGCAGGAATACATGGAGGCCGGCATCCACCGCATCGTCGCGCTGCGCGGCGACCTGCCATCGGGCGTGGTCGATCCGGGTGAGTTCCGCCACGCCAACGAGCTGGTGGAGTTCATCCGCGCCGAAACCGGCGACCGCTTCCACCTCGAGGTGGCGGCCTACCCCGAATGGCACCCGCAGGCGAAGAGCCCGAAGGATGACCTGCTCGCCTTCAAACGCAAGGCCGACGCCGGCGCCAACTCGGCGATCACACAGTATTTCTACAATGTCGACGCCTACCTTTACTTCGTTGAGGCGGCGCGCAAGATGGGCGTCAGCATTCCGGTCGTGCCCGGCATCATGCCGATCGGCAGCTTCAGCAAGCTGGCGCGCTTCTCGGATGCCTGCGGTGCCGAAATCCCGCGCTGGATGCGCAAGACCTTCGAGAGCTACGGCGACGACGCGGACTCGATCCGCGCCTTCGGCCTCGACGTCGTCACCAGCCTGTGCGAGAAGCTGCTCGCCGAAGGCGCGCCCGGCCTGCATTTCTACAGCATGAACCTGGCCGGACCGACCACCGAGATCTGCCGACGCCTGGGGCTGACTACCTGATCTGGGCAATCCGGGGCACCAGCGCGCAGCGGATGTGAAATTTGCACCTCAAGCGCAGACGGGATGGGCCGTAAACAACTGACGAAACGCCCATTCCGTGCTGCCTGTCGCAGCCACCCCATCAGGATCCGCTCGACATGCCTTGCCCGCACTCCTCTATCAATCCGGTCTGCGACACCCGCCCGGATGCCACGCCTGTGCCTGCTTCAGCGCGCAGACTATTGGCCCGCCTACTACTGCCGTGCGCGCTCGCGCTGTCCGGGCTACCGGCGCTGGCGCAAACCGACCCTCTCACCGAGCTCAGCATCGAACAACTGATGGCGGTGCCGGTGATCGGTGCATCGCGCTACGAGCAACAGCAGGACAAGGTTGGCGCCGCAGTCACCGTGATCACCCGCGACGAGATCCGCGCCTTCGGCTGGCGCACGCTCGATGAGGCACTCACCACCCTGCCCGGCGTGTACACCACCTATGACCGCCAGTATTCCTATGTCGGCGTGCGCGGCTTCGGCGTCCCGGGCGACTACGCGACCCGCTTGCTGGTGACGATCGATGGCATGCGCGTGAACGAGCCGCTCTACGACGGCGCGCCCGTTGGCCGCATGCTGCCGCTCGACATGGATCTGGTCGAGCGCATCGAATTCATCCCCGGGCCGGGCGGTGCGGTCTATGGCCAGAACGCGATGTTTGGCGTGGTCAATGTCATCACACGCAAAGGTTCATCACTCGACGGCGGCGAGTTCGCACTCGCCTGGCAAGCGCCGCAGTCTGCACGCGAGGCGCGAATCAGCTGGGGCAAACGCTTGGAGAGCGGCCTGGAGCTGATGGTGTCGGCCAAGATCCTGCGCGCGGACGGGGACGACCCCTGGATCGACTTCGGCGACCGCGGAAGCGGCATCGTGCGCGGGCTGGACGGCGAACGCGACCAGGAATTCAATCTGACGGTAAACTACGGCTCATGGTCCTTCGGTCTCGCCCACGGCGACCGCCGCAAGGACGACCCTACCGCCGTCTTTAGCGGCGACCCGTTCGCGCCCGGCGCCTTCCAAAGCGACCGCTACACGACGGTCCAGCTCGGCTACCGCAGCGCCCTGTCCGCCACCCTGTCGATGTCGACACGCGCTTTCGTTGGCGACTACCGCAACGAGGCTAGGATGGTCTACGACGGCCTGCCCTACGGCTACCCTTCCACCGCCGCCTGGCACGGTGCCGAGCTGCAACTGGTATCGACCGCAGTGGCCGCGCACACGCTGATGGCGGGCGTCGATTACCAGCGCAACCAGCGGCTGACCCAGGACATCCACGATTACGCCGACCCCAGCTCGGACTACAACTGGCACGACCGCCGCGACGGCTACCGTGCCGGCGTCTATGCGCAGGACGAATGGCGTATCAGCGACACCCTCTCCACCACCGTCGGCCTGCGCGCCGATCACAACGAACTCACCGGGACCACGCTGAGCCCGCGCCTGGCGCTGATCTGGAAGGCCTCCGCACAGACCGCGCTCAAGCTGCTTTACGGCCGTGCGCACCGCGCATCGAACGCCTACGAAGCCTATTACGAAGAAGAGGGTTTGCAGGCTTCCAACCCCGGGCTCGGCGGCGAAACGGTCGACACCTTCGAGATCGTGGCCGACCACCGCGTCTCGTCCGAGCTGCACCTGCGCGCCTCGCTCTACCAGTGGGAGATCAAGGACCTGATCACCCTCGTCACCCGCGACGAGGGCGACGCCCAGTATCAGAGCGCAGGCACGGTGAAGAGCCGCGGCCTGGAGCTGTCAGCCAATCGCAGCTGGCGTAACGGCGCACGACTGCGCGGCAACCTGTCCCTCCAGCACGCCACCGACGCGGCCGAGCAGAGGGTGACGAACTCGCCGCGGGTACTCGCCCGGCTGAACTTCTCCGCACCGCTGCCCTCGACCCCGCTGCGCACCGGCCTGGAGCTCGCTTATGATGGCAACCGGCGCAGCGCCGCCGGGGCCACGGTGGACGGCTACTGGCGGGCCAACCTGCATCTGGTGGCCGAGCGCTGGATCCCCGGCACGGAAGTCTCGCTGAGCATACTGAACCTGTTCGACGCCGACTACGCCCATCCGAGCGCCGGCATGCCCACCCACTGGAGCGACAGCCTCCTCCAGGACGGCCGCAGTCTGAGGCTCAAAGTCGACTACCGCTTCTGAACCCGCATGCGCGCCCCTCGCCCCGCCTCACTCCCGGCACGCACCCCTCCCTCGCTGCAAGGCGCCGCCGGCTGGGCACGTGCACGCTTGCTCGCGCGCACAATGCTCCTGCGCATACTGGTTCTGCTCATGCCGCCTCTGTTCGGGTCGACGGCGCTCGCCCAAGGTGCCCTCGATCCAGCCAATGAATACCGCCTGAAGGCGGCCTTTCTGTTCAACTTCGCCACTTTCACGGAATGGCCAAAAAATGACAGCACGTCGCTATTGGCGTGCGTGTATGGTGACGCCCCCTTCGGTGCGCATCTCGACGCCATCGTCGGCCGCAAGGTGGGCACGCGCAGCTTTCAGGTGCAGCGCGTAAGCAGCGTCGATGCCCTGGACGGCTGCCAGCTGGTATTTATCACGCGGCCGATGATCGGCAACCTCGGCCGGGTGCTCGACCGCCTTGAGGGCCGGGCGGTGCTCACCGTGGCCGACAGCCCGGGTGCGATGGAAAACGGTGTCATGCTCAACATGGACAGCAGCGCGGGCAGGATCAGCTTTTCAGCCAACCTCGCCGCCGCCCGCCGCCAGGGCCTGGGCCTCAGTTCCAAACTCCTCAACCTCGCGACCGAAATCAAACAATGAGCCTCCGCACTCCTGACACCGGAAACCGCATCACGCTGAGCGAAAAGCTGCGGCAGGTCAGCCAGCGTGCGCTGAGCATCGCGGTGGCGCTACTGGCGATCACGATCACGCTTGGCAGCCTGGTGATCAGCACCTTCGCGCTCGAAAGCAACAGCCGCGTGATCGCCCGCGTAATCGCCGACCAGACCGCCGCCAGCCTGATGTTCCTGGACAACAAGGCCACTCGCCGCGTGCTCGCCACTCTCGGACGCATACCCGACGTCCGCGGTGCAGCGGTGTTCGACAGCAGCGGCGCCGAGTTCGCGCGTTACGGGGACTTCGTCACCGAAGACTGGGAAGCGCCGAGACCGTCCGCTGAACGCACGCATTTCAGCCTCGACACGCTGCACATCACTCAGCCGATCGTCGAAAGCGGCAACGTCGTCGGCATGCTCGACCTTGATCTCGACTTGCGCACGCTCTACCTGCAGGTGCTCGCCCACGGCGCGATCACCGCGATCGCCGCCGCCCTCGCGCTACTGCTCGCCACGCTGATGCTCAAGCGCCTCAACCGCGCGGCGCTGCGGCCGCTGTCGGTTCTGTCCGCGCTCATGGACCGCGTTGCCCACACCGAGGACTATGCTGCGCGCGCCGAATCGAGCCAGATCGCGGAAATCGACTCGCTCTCCAGCGGCTTCAACCGCATGCTCAGCCAGATTGCTGACCGCGACGCGCGCCTCGCTGCCCATCGCGATCACCTCGAGGACGAGGTTGCCACGCGCACCGAGGACTTGTGCCGCGCCAAGGAAGCCGCCGAAGCGGCCAGCGAGGCCAAGAGCGACTTCCTGGCGACGATGAGTCACGAGATCCGCACGCCGATGAACGGCGTACTCGGCATGACCGAACTGCTGCTCGACAGCCCGCTCAACGACGACCAGCGCCACTTTGCCGAGGCCGTCGAGAGCTCCGGCCGCCATCTGCTTGGCATCATCAACGACATCCTCGACTTCTCGAAGATCGAATCGGGCCACCTTGAGCTCGAGGCGGTGGAGTTCGAGCTCAGCGACTTGCTCGAGGACACGCTGGCGATGTTCGCCCAGCCGGCAGAGAAAAAAGGGCTCGAACTCATTGCCGACCTGCCACCCGAAGTCCGCCGCAGCCTGCGCGGCGACCCCTTCCGGCTGCGTCAGGTCATCAGCAACCTGCTCAATAACGCCATCAAGTTCACCCAGTGTGGCGAGGTGCAGGTGCGCGCCCGGCTACGCGAGGAAAGCGCCACCCAATGCCATCTGCGCATCAGCGTGCAGGACACCGGCGTCGGCATTCCGGAACACGCCCAGCAACACATCTTCGAACAGTTCTCCCAAGTCGACGGCTCGACCACCCGACAGTACGGCGGCACCGGTCTCGGACTGACGATCTGCCGCCGGCTGATAGGACTGATGGGGGGCGAAATCAGTGTCGACAGCCGGACTGATGAGGGCGCGAGCTTTCACGTCGACCTCTTCCTGCCCAAAGGCAGCAGCAGCCCCGAGTCGCTGCGCAGCAACATCGAACTCGCGGGCGTGCGCGCCCTGATCGTGGACGACAACGCTACCAACCGCGAGATCCTGCTGCGCAATTTGCAGGGCTGGGGGCTGGAGGTCGCAAGTGCGCCCGACGGCCCGGCCGCGCTCGGTCTGCTCGCACAGACTTACGCGGCAGGCCAGCACTTCGACATCGCGGTACTCGACATGCACATGCCGGGCATGGACGGCCTGCAGCTCGCGACGGCCATGCGCAAGGACCCGGCGCTCGCCGCCATCCGTCTGGTCGTGCTGACCTCGAGCTACGCCAGCGCCACCGTGCGCGAGCGCGAGCGCGCCGGCATCCTGCGCTGCGTGCACAAGCCGATCCGCCAGGCGGAACTGCACCAGGTCCTGTGCAGCGCACTGCGCGGCCAGCGTCCGGACACCGCCAGCGAGGCACCAATGCAAGCCGCGGCAGCAGTGCTGGCCGGGCGCGTGCTGCTGGCCGAAGACAACCCGGTCAACCAGCAGGTGGGCCACGCCATGCTGCAGAAGCTCGGTCTCGCGGTGCGCTTTGCCGACAACGGCGAGGAGGCGTTGCGCCTGGCCGCCAGCGAAACCTTCGACCTGATCCTGATGGACTGCCACATGCCGGTGATGGACGGCTACGCAGCGAGTGTAGCGATCCGTGCCCTGAACCGGGCGCCACGGGTGCCGATCATCGCGCTCACGGCCAACGTCATGGAAGGCAACCACGACCGCTGCCTGGCGGCGGGCATGGACGATTTCCTCGCGAAACCCTATTCACTCGACCAGCTGCAGACGATGCTGCAACGCTGGCTGGCATCGCCGCCCGCCAGGATTGCGGGGACACGGACACCCGAGCCCGTAGCCGGTGGCGCAGACACATCCGAGGCGGCGTCGCCTGCAATCGATCGTAGCGTCATCGAGGAATTACGCGAGCTCGACCCAAAAAGCGGCACGGCACTCGCAGCACGCATCCTCGGCATCTATGTTGCAAGCAGCCACGACAGCTTCGCCGCGGTGGAGCAGGCCGTGGCTGAAGGAGACAGCGATGCCCTGCGCAATGCCGCACACAGCCTCAAATCCAGCTCGGCAAATGTCGGTGCGAAGACGCTTTCAGCCCTGTTGAAGGCCTTCGAGATGATGGGAAAGGAGGGCAGGCTCGACGACGCCCACACGCAGATTGAAAAGCTTCGGCTCGAGTACGCCCGAGCCATGGACGGCATTGAAGCGCTGCGCCAGGAGTTCGAAGCATGAGCGCATCCCGCCCCATCGGCCAGTTCGGGATCAAGCACACTGAAGGGATCGATCGAGGCCTGGTCGATGCAGATCTGGTCAATAAGACGCCCGGCAAGGTCGGAGACTCCAATTATGCACTCGGCCCGATCGACAGATCGGGTATGTTACTGGATTAGCCCCAGCCTACCGACTGGCCGACATGAAGAAACTCGAACACCTCGCGCTGAATGGCGAACTGCCTAGCCCGAAAGGGGTAGCGCTGGCTATTCTGGAACTGTGCCGGCGCGACAACACCACCATCGCCGAAATCACCCGCGTCGCCCAGACCGACCCGGCATTGGCCAGTCGGCTGATCCGCCAGGCCAATGCCGCCGCCCATGGCGCGGGGCGTCCGATCGCCTCGGTGACCGATGCGATCCTGCGCCTGGGAATGGGAACGGTGCGCAACCTGGCGATGGGTTTCTCGCTGGTCGACCAGTATCAGAACGGCCCCTGCGAAGGCTTCGACTACCAGAGATTCTGGTCGCACGCGCTGCTGATGGCGCTGGCGGCGCAGTCGTTCGGCGCCATGACGAAGCTGGCGTCGAGCGAAGAGCTGTTCGCCTGCGGCCTGCTGGCGCAGGTCGGCCGACTGTCACTCGCCACGGTGTATCCGGTCGCCTACGGCCAGCTGTTGCAAGACCCCGACGCCTCACGCAACCTGACTGCGCTCGAACAGGAACACCTCCAGACCGACCACAACGAACTGACCGTGATGCTGCTCACCGAGTGGGGCATTCCCGGTGCGCTGGTCGAGCCGATCTATCACCATGAGCGCCCCGAAGCGTCCGGATTCTCACCCGGCTCGCGGCCGAACCAGCTGGCGCACCTCTTCCATCTGGCCCGCTGCGTGGCTGACCTGGGCCTCGCGACTGATGGCGAGCGCGGCAGCCTGACCACAGAACTGCTGTTGCTGGGCGGCAAGATCGGCCTGAATGCCGATGAGCTCGGCGCCACCATCGACGAGCTGGCGTGCAGCTGGCGCGAGTGGGGCGAGTTACTGCGTATTCCGGCCTCGGCGCTACCCTCGTTTGCGCAGATGTCTGCACCGCAGGCGCCGCGCGCCGAAGAACGCAGCGCAGCGCGCGCGCTGCGCGTGCTGCTGGTCGACGACGACCCGACCACGCGCGCCATCCTGGAAGCCGTGTTGCGTGATGCCCTCGGCCATTCGGTGATCTGCGCCCAAAGCGGAAACGAGGCACTGGCGCTGGCGGTGGAGTCCCAGCCCCAGATCGTCATCACCGACTGGATGATGCCGGGCCTGAGCGGCCTTGAACTCACCCTCGCCCTGCGCGCCACCGACTGGGGGCAGAATATCTACCTGATCATGCTGACCAGCCTGGACACTGAGGAAGAGATTTCCGAAGCCTTTGAAGCCGGCGTCGATGATTTCCTGACCAAGCCGGTCAACGTGCGCACGCTGCGCGCGCGCCTGCGCGCCGCCTGGCATTACGTGCAACTGCTCGAGGCCTGGGAACACGACCGCGCCCAACTCAAGCAGTTCACGGCTGAGCTCGCGATCAGCAACCGCCGCCTGGAACATGCGGCAATGACCGACCTGCTCACCGGCCTCCCCAACCGGCGCTCCGGCATCGGCGCACTTGACAAGGCCTGGGCCGCCTACCAGCGCTTCCAGCAGCCACTCTCGGTGCTGGTGCTCGACATCGATTACTTCAAGCGCATCAACGACACCCACGGCCATGCGGTGGGCGACAAGGTGCTGATCGAGGTCGCCCAGCAGATCCAGCGTGCTGCACGCAAGGACGACAGCGTGTGCCGGCTGGGCGGCGAAGAATTCCTGATGGTCTGTCAGAACACCGACCTCAAGGCCGCCCTGCTCGCCGCTGACCGCTTGCGGCGCACGATCGAGGCGCTGCAGATCGAGGTGGGTGGCACCGTGATCCGTAGCTCGGTCAGCATCGGAGTGGCGAGCCGCGAGCCGGGCATGGCGGACACTGACGCGCTGGTCAATGCAGCCGACCGTGCGCTTTACGGCGCCAAGGAATCGGGCCGCAACCGGAGCTGCATTACCATCCAGGGCAAGTTGCGCTGCCTGCCCTGAACCCTGACGCTCGCCATGCGGGCACCGAGGCCTGGAGGCGGTTCAGCGCCGGCCGCCGAGCAGTGAACCGAGAATGCCCCGCACGATCTGGCGGCCAATGCTGCTGCCAATCGTCCGCGTCACGGTCTTGGCGGCAATCTGCATCAGACCATCGCGCTTGCCGCCGCGCGGCCCGGTGGAGCCGAACAGGATGTCGCTGACCATGTTTCCGGTCTCTTCGCCACCCACCTCCTTCGCTGCCGCACGACCCGCCTCGACGGCCGCGGTTGTTGCAGCGCTGGCCTTGAGCATTTCGTAGGCCGACTCGCGGTCGATCCCCTTTTCGTAGTGCCCATAGATGACCGAACCGGTGATGGCCGCCTGACGTTCGGCTGCCGTCAGCGGACCGAGGCGGGAATCCGGTGCAATGACGAAACAACGCTCGGTGATCTGCGGCCGCCCCTTGTCGTCGAGGAAGGAGATCAGCGCCTCGCCCACACCCAGCTCGGTGATCGCGGCGACCGCGTCGAAGGCCGGGTTTGGGCGCATGGTGTCGGCGGCGGTCTTGACCGCCTTCTGGTCGCGCGGGGTAAAGGCGCGCAAGGCGTGCTGCACGCGGTTGCCAAGCTGGCCGAGCACGGTGTCGGGAACGTCGAGCGGGTTCTGGGTGACGAAGTACACCCCCACCCCCTTCGAGCGGATCAGACGCACGACCTGCTCGATCTTTTCGACCAAGGCCTTGGGTGCATCGTTGAACAAGAGGTGGGCCTCGTCGAAGAAGAACACCATCTTCGGCTTGTCCGGGTCGCCCACTTCCGGCAACTGCTCGAACAGCTCAGACAGCATCCACAGCAGGAAGGTGGAATACAGCTTGGGCGCGTTGAACAGCTTGTCGGCAGCCAGCACGTTGATCACGCCACGGCCAGCGGCGTCGGTCTGCATCAGGTCATTGATGTCGAGCATCGGCTCGCCGAAGAACACGTCGCCGCCTTGCTCCTCCAGGGCCAGCAGGTTGCGCTGGATGGCGCCGATCGAGGCGGTCGAGATGTTGCCGTATGCGGTGGTGAAGGTCTTGGCGTTCTCGCCCACATGCTGCACCATCGCGCGCAGATCCTTGAGATCGAGCAGCAGCATGCCGTTGTCGTCGGCGACCTTGAACACCAGCGTCAGCACCCCGGTCTGGGTGTCGTTGAGGTTGAGCAGGCGCGAAATCAACAGCGGCCCCATGTCGGAAATGGTAGCGCGCACCGGATGCCCCTGCTCGCCGAACACATCCCAGAACACCGTGGTATTGGCACGCGGCACGTACTCGGTGATGCCGATCGCGGCCAGGCGCTGCATCAGCTTTTCGGACGGCACACCGGCAGCACCGATGCCCGACAGGTCGCCCTTGACGTCGGCCATGAACACCGGAACGCCAATCGCGGCGAAGGACTCGGCGAGCTTTTGCAGCGTCACCGTCTTGCCGGTACCGGTGGCACCGGTGATCAGGCCGTGGCGATTGGCCAGCCGCGGCAGCAGCTCGACCCCCTTGTCGGCCGTCTTGGCAATCAGCAGTGCTTCGGTCATCGCATCACTCCGGGTTCGTTTGGATTGCGCCGAAGTTTAGCAGTGCATCCAGCCACCCGGGATGCAGCTGATGCATGTCTCATGCGCTGTCAACGCACGCCACGCACGGGGGTGCCGACCGCCCACCCCGGGTTGTATACTGCGCGTCACTTTCAACCGCTTACCGCAGTATCGAGGGGCATATGGCTGGTCATTCCAAGTGGGCCAATATTCAGCACCGCAAGGGGCGTCAGGACGAAAGGCGCGGCGCCGCCTTCTCCAAACTGGCGAAGGAAATCACCGTCGCGGCCAAGATGGGTGGCGGCGACCCGGGCTTCAACCCGCGCCTGCGCCTGGCAGTGGACAAGGCCAAGGGCGTGAACATGCCCAAGGACAAGATCGACAACGCGATCAAGAAGGGCACCGGCGAACTCGAGGGCGTGAGCTACGAGGAGATCCGCTACGAGGGCTACGGCATCGGCGGCTCGGCAGTGATCGTAGACTGCCTCACCGACAACAAGACCCGTACCGTGGCCGACGTACGCCATGCGTTCTCGAAGCATGGCGGCAACATGGGCACCGACGGCTGCGTGGCGTTCCAGTTCAAGCACTGCGGCCAGCTGCTGTTTGCGCCCGGCACGAGCGAGGACGCGTTGATGGAAGCCGCCCTCGAAGCCGGCGCCGAAGATGTCGTTACCCACGATGATGGTTCGATCGAGGTCATCACCGGCCCATGGGAATTCACCGCGGTGAAGGAGGCGCTCGAAGGCGTCGGCTTCACCGCCGAATTCGGCGAAGTGACGATGAAGCCCGAGAACGCCATCGAACTGGCCGGCGACGACGCCACACGGATGCAGAAGCTGCTCGACGCGCTGGAAGGCCTGGACGACGTGCAGGAGGTCTACACCTCGGCGGAATTCGACGAGTAAGCTGTCACCCTCGTCCCGCATCCCCCAAAGCGGCGCCTGGCGCCGCTTTTTCTTTATCGTGCCGTCCCCCGCCATGCCCCAAGCCTCCGTCTTTCAGCGCCTCACCCCCTTGCTGTTCGTGCTGCTGTGGAGCACCGGCTTTATTGGCGCCAAGTTCGGCCTGCCCTATGCCGAGCCCCTGAGCTTTCTCGTCGCCCGCTATGTGCTGGTCATCACCCTGATGACGATGCTGGCGCTGGCCATGCGCGCGCCCTGGCCGGCGACTGCGCGTGAAGCCGTCCACATCGGCGTCACCGGCTTGCTGGTGCATGCCCTGTACCTGGGCGGGGTGTTCATGTCGATCCACCGCGGTCTGCCCGCAGGCGTGTCCGCGCTGGTGGTGGGCATGCAGCCGCTGCTGACCGCGGCCGGCGCCGGGCTGCTGCTGGGCGAGCGCGTGTCGCCGCGGCAGTGGCTGGGGCTGGCGATGGGTTTCGCCGGCGTCAGCCTGGTCGTCGGCAGCAAGGCCACGGTTGATGGCGTGGCGCTCGGCGAGCTTGGTCACATGCTGACGCCGGCACTCGCCGCGCTGGTCGGCATCACCGCCGGCACGCTGTACCAGAAGCGTTTCTGCCCGCGCTTCGATCTGCGCACCGGCTCGGTGGTGCAGTTCCTGCCCACGCTGGCAATCACCGCACTCGTTGCCAGCCAGACCGAGAGCCTGCACATCGACTGGAGCGGCGAATTCGTCTTCGCCCTGCTGTGGCTGGTGCTGGTGTTGTCACTGGGTGCGATCAGCCTGCTCAACCTGCTGATCCGCAGCGGCAGCGCGGTCAATGTGGCCAGCCTGTTCTACCTCACGCCACCCACCACTGCGCTGATTGCCTGGGCGATGTTCGGCGAGACCCTGACCGGCATTGCCCTCGCCGGCATGGGCATCGCGGTGGCAGGCGTGTGGCTCGCGCGCAAGGGCTAGAATCGAGCCTCCATCCACCGGAGCACGCACCATGCTGATGACCACCACCTCCTCGCTCGACGGCCGTCCCGTGCGCCAGTATCTGGGCGTCGTCAATGGCGAGGCCATCATCGGCGCCAACCTGTTCAAGGACATGTTCGCGTCGATCCGCAACGTCGTTGGCGGTCGCGCCGGCAGCTACGAGCGCACCCTGGCCGACGCCCGCCGCATCGCCATGGGGGAGATGCAGGAAGAGGCGCAAAAACTCGGCGCCAACGCGGTGATCGGCGTCGACGTCGACTACGAAGTGCTGGGCTCGGACAACGGCATGCTGATGGTCTGCGTCAGCGGCACCGCGG
>DAORUJ010000066.1:0-16475 GCA_035433105.1 Thauera sp. | reverse complement strand
AAAACTCGTCCACGTCGGCGAAGTTGCGATACACCGAGGCGAAGCGGATGTAGGCGACCTTGTCGAGTTTCTTGAGCTCTTTCATCACCAGTTCGCCGATTCTCTCGCTCGGGACTTCCTGTTCGCCCATCGACAACAGGCGCGCTTCGATACGGTCGACCGCGGCGTCGATGGCCTCGATGGTCACCGGGCGCTTGCGCAGCGCCAGCTTCATGCTGCCCGCCAGCTTGGCGTGGTCGAACTCGGTCCGATTGCCGTTGCGCTTGACGATGTGCGGCATCTTCAGGTCGATGCGCTCATACGTGGTGAAGCGCTTGTCGCACTTCACGCAGCGACGGCGACGCCTGACGACGTCGCCGTCCTCGTTCTCGCGTGTGTCGGTGACCTGGGTGTTCGGATCAGCGCAGAAGGGACATTTCATGGCCGGATGGCGAGGGTGGGCAGGGCGGGCTGGAACTCAGCCCGCGCCCTGCCGCACGGCTTACTTGCCGTACACCGGGAAGCGGGCGCACAGCTCGGCAACCTGGCCGCGCACGCGCTCGATGACAGCCTGATCTTCCGGTGCATCGAGCACGTCGGCGATCAGGTGGGCGATCTTCTCGGCTTCGATCTCGGTGAAGCCACGAGTGGTCATTGCCGGCGAACCGATGCGGATGCCCGAGGTGACAAAGGGCCGTTCGGGATCGTTCGGGATCGAGTTCTTGTTCACCGTGATGTGGGCACTACCCAGTACCGTCTCGGCCGCCTTGCCGGTGATGTTCTTCGGGCGCAGGTCGACCAGGAAGACGTGGCTTTCGGTGCGGCCGGAGACGATGCGCAGACCGCGCTCCTCGGACAGTACGCGTGCCATGACGCGGGCGTTGGCGATGACCTGTTCCTGTGCGTTGCGGAATTCTGGCGATGCCGCTTCCTTGAAGGCCACCGCCTTGGCTGCGATGACATGCATCAGCGGGCCGCCCTGCAGGCCCGGGAAGATCGCCGAGTTCAGCGCCTTCTCGTGCTCGGCCTTCATCAGGATGATGCCGCCACGCGGACCGCGCAGCGTCTTGTGGGTGGTCGAGGTCACGACGTCGGCGTGCGGCACCGGATTCGGGTAGAAGCCGGCGGCGATCAGGCCTGCGTAGTGGGCCATGTCCACCCAGAAAATGGCGCCGATTTCCTTGGCGATGCGGGCGAAGCGTTCGAAATCGATCCGCAGCGAATAGGCCGAGGCACCGGCGATGATGATCTTCGGTTTGTGCTCGCGTGCCACCGCTTCCATGGCGTCGTAGTCGATCTCTTCCTTTTCGTTGAGACCGTAGGCAACGACGTTGAACCACTTGCCCGACATGTTCAGCGGCATGCCATGGGTGAGGTGGCCCCCTTCAGCTAGGCTCATGCCCATGATGGTGTCACCCGGCTTGGCGAAGGCCATCAGTACCGCCTGGTTGGCCTGCGAGCCAGAGTTGGGCTGCACGTTGGCGGCTTCGGCGCCGAACAGTGCCTTCAAGCGGTCGATGGCCAGTTGCTCGGCCACATCGACGTACTCGCAACCACCGTAATAGCGCTTGCCTGGATAGCCTTCGGCGTACTTGTTGGTGAGCTGTGAGCCCTGCGCTTCCATCACCGCGTGGGAAACGTAGTTTTCGGATGCGATCAGCTCGATGTGATCTTCCTGGCGCTTGTTTTCAGCCTGGATGGCAGACCACAGTTCGGGATCGACTTTGGCGAGAGTGTCTTGGGAAGAAAACATGGCGGGCGCGTCTCAATAGAAAATGGAACGAAATCGATTGATTTGAGCGCGAATTCTAGCACGCCGGCGCGCCTGCACAGGCCGCGCGCCGGGGACGGCGCCGTTGCTGTCGGCATTACCAGCCGCGCTGCGTGTTGCCGGAGTCCGCGCTGCCTTCACCTCCAGGCTCGACCGCGGGTTTACTGTCGTCCGTGGGTTCGCCGCCGCTAGCCGGTTTGCCCTCGGCCTGAGGGCTGCCACCGCCCCAGGCGTCCTCCTGCTGGCCCCAGCCCCCCCCGTCGTTGCCGCTCTGGACGTCGATGTGGATGGTGTCCAGGTCGACCTTGATCGCCTTGTCGAGACCGGAGGTTACGAGCCCCGGAAAGGCGATGAGCGCCACGACCATCGCGATCTGGATAACGACGAAGGGGATCGAGCCACGGTAGATGTCCATCGTCTTCACGCTTGCGACGTGCTTGCCGGTTACTCGGTCGAGATAGTCCTTCGCGGGCGCTACGCTGCGTAGGTAGAACAGCGCGAAGCCGAAGGGCGGCGTGAGGAAGGACGTCTGCAGGTTCATTGCCAAAAGCACGCCGAACCACACTAGGTCGATACCCAGCTTGTCGGCCACTGGTGCCAGCAGCGGCACCAGAATGAAGGCGATTTCGAAGAAATCGATGAAGAATCCGAGGAAGAAGATCACGACGTTCACGAACACCAGGAAACCGATCTGGCCGCCCGGGAGTTTGTCGAACAGGTGTTCGACCCAGATCTGGCCGTCGACCGCGGTGAATGTGAAGCTGAAGATGGTCGAACCGATGAGGATGAAGAGCACGAAGCAGGACAGGCGTGCAGTCGATTCCAGTGCATGCCTGAGCAACGGCATGTCGAGCTTGCCGCGTGCAAATGCCATGGCCATGCCGCCTATCGCACCCATCGCGCCGCCTTCAGTCGGCGTGGCGACGCCGAGGAAAATCGTGCCGAGCACGAGGAAGATCAGCGCCAGTGGCGGAATCAGCACGAAAGTGACGCGTTCGGTGATGCGCGACAGCAGCCCGAGCTTCAGGGCCTTGTTGATGACGGCGCCGACGAAGGCGAGCAGGGTGCCACCGGTGAGCGCGACGACGATGGTTTCGTCGAGCGGCGCCGAGACATCCTCACCCTTGAATACGCTCAGGATCTCGCTGTAATTGAGGCCGAAGACGACCGCTACCGCCGTTACCAGGGCGCCGAACACGAGTAGCGAGCGTAAGCCTGAACGCCCGTTAGGCTCGCTGTAGTGACGGGCTTCGGGCGGCAGGGCTGGCACCAGCTTGGGCTTGAAGATGGCCAGCCCGATGATGAACAGGGCGTAAAGGCCGACGAGCGCGAAAGCAGGGATGAAGGCGCCCTTGTAGAGGTCGCCGACGCTGCGGCCAAGCTGGTCTGCCATCACGATCAGCACCAACGAGGGAGGGAGGATTTGTGCCAGCGTGCCAGACGCGGTGATGGCGCCTGACGCAACCGCCGGGCTGTAGCCGAAACGCAGCATGATCGGCAGTGAAATGAGCCCCATTGAGATCACGGATGCGGCGACAACGCCGGTGGTGGCGGCCAGTAGCGCACCGACGAAGAGCACGGCAAGTGCCAGGCCGCCGCGAATGGGGCCGAACACCTGGCCTACCGTGTCGAGTAGGTCTTCGGCCATGCCGCTGCGCTCGAGGATCAGGCCCATGAGGGTGAAGAAGGGGATGGCGAGCAGCGTCTCGTTTTGAATGATGCCGAACACGCGCAAGGGCAGGGCCTGGAACAGGCTGGCCGGCAAAAGGCCGAACTCCATGCCAAGAAAACCGAAGAGCAGGCCGCAGGAGGCGAGTGAGAAGGCCACCGGGAAGCCGGTGAGCAGGAACAGGATCAGCGACCCGAACATGAGCTCGGGTACGTGGGCGGCAAAGAGCGCGGTCATTTCTGCTCCTCCTTGCCGGCACTGCCTTTGTGCGGAGCAGGCTGCTCTGCGTGATCGTCATGCGCGCCAAGCAGCAGCGGGTTTGGCCCTTTGCCGCGCAGGAAGGCGACGCGTTTGATCAGTTCGGAAAGTGCTTGCAGTCCAAGAAGAACGAAGCCTGCCGGCACCAGGGCATAGACCGGCCAGCGGATCAGCCCGCCGGCGTTGGATGACATTTCGCCGGAATCGTAGGCGCCTTTGACGATTGGCCAGGCAAATTCGATCATGAACCAGCACAAGGGCAGCAGGAAGACGAGGATGCCGAAGATGTCGATGAACATGCGCGTTCGCATCGACAGCTTGCTTGCCACCACATCGATGCGTACATGGGCGTTCTGCAGGAAGGTGTAACCCGCGCCGAGCAGGAAGACGGCGCCAAAGAGGTACCACTGAATTTCGAGGAAGGCGTTCGAGCCGAGGTTGAAAGCCTTGCGGGCGATGGCGTTGGCGGCGCTGATCACGGTGGCGGCGAGCACCAGCCAGATGATGAACTTGCCAAAAAACCGGCTCACGGCATCAATGACGCCGGACAAACGGAGGAGGGTGTCCATAGGGGTGGCCTGGAACCTTTTGAGCACAAAAAAGCCGAGCGGGGCGTGTGGCGCGCTCGGCAAGGCGGTAAACGCGAGTGCTTCCGAAACGATGAAGCCGTCGAAGACGGGGTGACTGCCTTCGACGGCTCGAGTGTTACAGCTTCTGCGATGCCAGGTACTGCGCGTAGTTGCCTTCCGCGACCGACTCCCACTGGACCTGATCGGCCAGGAAGTTGCTGTAGTCGGGGTAGATTTTCTTCCAGTTCGGGTTCTTGTCGTTCAACTCGGCATAGACCTCGCGCGAGGCCTTGAAGGCCGCATCCATGAAGTCTTTCGGGAAGCGCGACAACTTGGCCCCTTCTGCGACCAACTGCTTGAGCGCGGTCGGGTTGCGGGCGTCGTAGCGTGCCTGGCAGCCGACGTGGGCGGCCGCGGCGGCCTGAGAAACGATGGCCTGGTACTCGGGTGACAGGCTGTTCCACTGCTTGTCATTGATGTAGAGCGAGAACTGCGTACTGCCCTCCCACCACGCCGGGTAGTAGTAGTTCTTCGCAACCTTGTGCAGGCCCAGTTTCAGGTCGTCATAGGGACCGATCCATTCTGCAGCATCGATCGTGCCTTTTTCCAGCGCCTGATAGATGTCACCGGCCGGGATGTTCTGCGGTACGGCGCCCAGTTTGGCCAGCACGCGACCACCGAAGCCACCGACGCGGAACTTGAGGCCGTCGATGTCCTTCACTGATTTGATTTCCTTGCGGTACCAGCCGCCCATCTGGGCGCCAGTGTTGCCGCAGGGGAAGTTCACGATGTTGTACTGAGCGTAGAACTCCCGCATCAACTTCAGGCCGTTGCCTTCATACATCCACGCGGTCATGGCGCGCGAGGTCATGCCGAAGGGAATCGTGCAGTCGAAGGCGAAGGTCTCGTCCTTGCCGAAGAAGTAATAGGGTGCCGTGTGGGCGCACTCAACGGTGCCTTGCTGGACCGCGTCCACTACACCGAACGCAGGGACGAGTTCGCCCCCGGGATGAGTCGAGATCACGAATTTGCCGCCAGTGGCGTCGGAGACATGCTTGGCAAAGGTCTCGCTGGCGCCAAACACGGTGTCGAGCGACTTCGGGAAGCTGGAGGCCAGGCGCCAGCGGATCTGCTGCTGAGCGTTAACGATGGCCGGGCCAGTGCCCGCAGCCAGAATGCCGGCCATGCCGGCGCCCTGCAGGAATTTACGACGTTCCATGGGTGTCTCCTTGGTGCGTGCGGGTTTAAATCAAAACGCTGAAACGAAGTATAGAGAGCATCGATCTGTGCTCGTAATCCACGGATAACCCTAATGCTCGCTGTATTTGTCATATTCGCTGCCTGGGTCAGCGGTCTGGGAGTTCGTCCAGCGCACCCTGCAGATGGGACTCATCGGCCCAGCTCAGAAGCGTCCACTGCCCCGCGGCATATTCGATCCAGTTGAGTGCCGCATTGGGGATGGCGACTTTGCGTGGCGCCTCCAGCGGTTCGCCGCTGGCCAGGCGATGCACGATGTTGAGTACGCCGCCATGCGTGACCACCAGAATCTGTTCCCCCGGATGCCGCTGCGCAATGTCGTGCAGTGCGGTCTGCACCCGCAGAGCGAAGTCGGCCAGTGCTTCGCCATGCTCCGGCAGTGCGAGTCCGGGCTCTCCCGCCTTGAAGCGATGATAGAGCTCCGGGTGCCGGCGCTCGGCTTCGTCGTAGGTCAAACCCTGAAAGAGTCCGTAGTGACGTTCGCGCAGCCGGGTGTCGTAGGCCACGGCCATCGTCTGCCTGCGCATGACGGCTGCTGCGGTCTGACGTGCGCGCTGAAGGTCGCTGCAGTACAGCGCGGAGAAGCGCTGGCCTAAAAGCTGAAGGCGCTGCGCCGTGGTTTCAGCTTGGGCGAGCCCCGTCTCGTTGAGCGCAATGTCGATATGTCCCTGCAGCCGGCGCTCTGCGTTCCAGTCGGTTTCGCCGTGGCGCACCAGGCAGATCGTGCAGCCTTCCATGGAGGTGAGGCTTGCTGTCGTAGTCATTGATTTCCTGCGGGGTGCCGGGCAGAATTTTCGCGCCCGGGGGCTGCTGTGGAATAATTCGGGATCGCTGATTTTCCGCCACACCTCCTCGCGCAGGCTCGACCGTTGCCGGTGTAGTGCGGTTTCTGGAGTTTTTTGTGTCCTTTTTGCTGCGCATTTCCCGCTTGATCGACTGGATCAACGAGCGGGTCGGTCGTAGCGTGATGTGGCTCGTGCTGATCGCCGTCCTGATCAGTGCGGGTAATGCGCTCGTCCGAAAGCTCTTTAACACAAGTTCCAATGCCTTGCTCGAGATCCAGTGGTACCTGTTTGCGGCCATCTTCATGCTGGCTGCGGGCTACACCTTCTTGCGCAATGAACATGTGCGCATCGACATCCTGACCAGTCGCCTGTCGCCCCGCGTACAGAACCTCGTTGATATTGTCGGCATCCTGTTCTTCCTGATGCCGATGGCGGCATTGATTCTGTGGTTGTCCTGGCCAATCGTGATGAACTCGCTGCAATCGGGCGAGATGTCGCAGAACTCGGGAGGTCTGATTCGGTGGCCGGTGAAAATGGTGCTGCCGATCGGACTCGGCCTGCTGCTGCTTCAGGCCTTGTCTGAGCTGATCAAGCGTATCGCCTTCGTCACTGGCCATGGCCCGAATCCGCTTGTCAGGCGAGGCGCTGCGGGTGCGACGGCTGATGACTTCGTTGCCGCCATCAAGACACAGGGCAAGAGCCAGGGTGTTGGCGAGGGCGGGGGCGCTGCCAGATGACTGAGTTCCTGATCGCCAACATGGCGCCGCTGATGTTTGCGGCGCTCGTCGTGTTTCTGCTGTGCGGCTTTCCGGTCGCTTTCTCGCTGGCGGCCAACGGCATCCTGTTCGGACTCATCGGTATCGAACTCGGCCTGCTCCACGGCGCGCTGTTCCAGGCATTGCCCGAACGCATCTTCGGCATCATGGCCAACGACACCTTGCTGGCCGTGCCGTTCTTTACCTTCATGGGCCTGATCCTCGAACGCAGTGGCATGGCCGAGGACCTGCTCGACACCATCGGCCAGTTGTTCGGCCCGGTTCGCGGCGGGCTGGCCTTTGCTGTGGTCTTCGTCGGCGCGTTGCTGGCAGCCACGACCGGCGTCGTCGCCGCGTCGGTGATCTCGATGGGGCTGATTTCGCTGCCCATCATGCTGCGCTACGGCTACGACCATCGCCTGGCGACCGGCGTCATCGCGGCGTCCGGTACGCTGGCGCAGATCGTCCCGCCGTCGCTGGTGTTGATCGTGATGGCCGACCAGCTCGGCCGCTCGGTTGGCGACATGTATCAGGGGGCCTTGCTGCCCGGCCTGATCCTCACCGGGATGTACGTCGGTTATGTTGCGGTGGTGGCGATTTTCCGCCCGTCTTTGGCGCCCGCGATGCCGCTCGAAGCGCGAACGCTGCGTGAGGATGATGGCGCGAGCGGGCTGCGTTCGCTGGGTGTCATGTTCGTCGTGGCGGTGGCCGGTGCATGGCTGTTCGCCAGTCAGCTATACCGTGCCGATGCACCGCGTGACGAACTGGTGGTGGTGTCGTCCATGATCGGCATCAGCATTGCCTTCGTCATCGCGATCTTCAACCGCGTGCTCGGCCTCGGTCTGCTGTCGCGCATGGCAGAGCGGGTCACCTTTGTGTTGATTCCACCACTGGGGCTGATATTCCTGGTGCTCGGCACCATCTTCATCGGCATCGCGACGCCAACCGAGGGAGGCGCTATGGGCGCTGTCGGGGCGTTACTCATGGCCGTGTCGCGCCGGCGCCTTTCGATTCCGCTGATGAAGCAGGCGATGGATTCGACCACCAAGCTGTCGTGCTTCGTGATCTTCATCCTGATCGGCTCAAGCGTGTTCAGCCTGACCTTTCGCGGCGTCGATGGCGATCTGTGGGTCGAGCATCTGATGACGTCGCTGCCAGGCGGTCAGGCGGGTTTCCTGGTGGCGGTGAACATCCTTGTGTTCATCCTCGCTTTTTTCCTCGATTACTTCGAACTTGCCTTCATCATCGTGCCGCTGCTGGCGCCGGTGGCGGACAAGCTTGGCATTGACCTGATCTGGTTCGGTGTGCTGCTGGCGGTCAACATGCAGACATCCTTCCTCCATCCGCCTTTCGGATTTGCCCTGTTCTTCCTGCGTTCGGTTGCATCCGAGAAGGTCAAGACGTCCTCAATCTATTGGGGGGCGGTGCCATTCGTGATCATCCAGTTGATCGCCGTGGGCGCGATCATCGCGTTTCCGGAACTGGTCTCATATGGCGATGGGGGGGTGAAGCCAGCCGCCAGGCAGGAGCTGAACCTGGATCAGCTGCTCGATGCGGCGAGTGGCGGTGCGCCGGTAAACACGGGTAACCATGACCTGATGCAGCAGTTGCAGGGTAACTAGACGCTGGCAGTGCAGCGATTTATCCGCTAGAGTCGCAAGCCATACGCAGTGGTATGGATTTCTGTCGCCTGGCAGACGCTGCGTCGACTGAAATCCTATCGGGAGTATGAGCGCGATGACTATTGGCAAGATCGGTGTAGTGGGTGCGGGGACGATGGGCAATGGTATCGCCCAGGCCTTTGCGGTGGCAGGGCTGGATGTGGTGATGATGGATGTCGGTGAAGCGCAGGTGCAGCGCGGCCTGGCAACCATCGGCGCAAGCCTTGACCGCCTGATCAAGAAAGACAGGATGAGTGCCGCGCAGAAAGATGCGGCGATGGCACGCATCGCCACCACCACCACCGTGACGGCGATGGGCGATCGTGATCTGGTCATCGAGGCGGCAACCGAGAACCTCGCGCTCAAGCTCAGGATCTTTGCAGAGCTTGACGCGGCGATGAAGCCGGATGCGATCCTCGCCAGCAACACCTCCTCGATTTCGATTACCAAGCTTGCCGCGGGAACGAAGCGGCCCAGCCAGGTCATCGGCATGCACTTTTTCAACCCGGTGCCGATGATGGCGCTGGTGGAGTTGATCAGTGGTCTGCAGACCAGCGCAGACACCTACGCCAGAATCGAGGCGATCGCCAAGGCGGTCGGCAAGACGCCGGTAAAGGTCCGCAACAATCCCGGTTTCGTGGCCAACCGCATGCTGTGCCCGATGATCAACGAGGCGATCTTTGCTCTCAGTGAGGGGCTGGCGACGGCGGCCGAAATCGACGAGGCGATGAAGCTCGGCTGCAACCATCCGATCGGGCCCCTGGCACTTTGCGACCTGATTGGCCTGGACGTGGAGTTAGCGGTGATGCAGGTGCTATTCGAAGGCTTCAAGGATCCGAAATACCGTCCGGCACCGCTGCTGGTGGAGATGGTGGAGGCGGGCTATCTGGGCCGCAAGACGGGTAAGGGCTTCTTCGACTACAGCTGAGCGCGGTCATGGACGTTCGTGCCGACAGGGGCGCGAGCGTCGCAGAAAAAGCAAACGCCACCCGAGGGTGGCGTTTGTATTGTCGGCAAGCCGGGGCTGACTCGATCCTTCGATTAGCCGCGGCCGGTGCGCATGGCGTCGAAGAATTCGGCATTGCTCTTGGTAGCCTTGATCTTGTCGAGCAGGAATTCCATCGCATCGATGTCATCCATGCCGTACAACAACTTGCGCAGGATCCAGACCTTCTGCAGCACGTCGGGCTTTAGCAGCAACTCTTCGCGCCGGGTGCCCGAGCGGTTGACGTTGATCGCCGGGTACACCCGCTTTTCAGCCATGCGCCGATCGAGGTGGAGCTCCATGTTGCCGGTGCCCTTGAATTCCTCGTAGATCACATCGTCCATGCGGCTGCCGGTGTCGATCAGCGTGGTGGCGATGATGGTCAGCGAGCCGCCCTCTTCGATGTTGCGTGCCGCACCGAAGAAGCGCTTGGGCTTTTGCAGGGCATTGGCATCCACGCCACCTGTCAGCACCTTGCCGGAAGCGGGCACCACGGTGTTGTAGGCGCGGGCAAGTCGGGTCAGCGAGTCGAGCAGGATGACCACGTCACGCTTGTGCTCGGTCAGGCGCTTGGCTTTCTCGATCACCATCTCGGCGACCTGAACGTGACGTGTGGCGGGTTCGTCGAAGGTGGAAGCAACAACCTCGCCCTTTACCGAGCGCTGCATTTCGGTCACTTCTTCCGGGCGCTCGTCGATCAACAAAACGATCAGCGCCGCCTCGGGGTGGTTGGTCGCGATTGCATGGGCAATGTGCTGCAGCATGACCGTCTTGCCGCTCTTGGGCGGGGCGACGAGCAGGCCGCGCTGGCCTTTGCCGATCGGTGCGATCATGTCGATCACGCGGCTGGTGATGTTCTCTTCACCACGGATCTCGCGCTCAAGCTTGAAGCTTTCCTGCGGGTGCAGGGGCGTCAGGTTCTCGAACAGGATCTTCGTCTTGCACTCTTCGGGTGGCCGGCCATTGATCTTGTCGAGCTTGGTCAGCGCGAAGTAGCGTTCGCCATCCTTGGGCGTGCGGATTTCGCCCTCAATGGTGTCGCCGGTGCGCAGATTGAAGCGACGGATCTGCGACGGCGACACGTAGATATCGTCGGTGCCGGCAAGATACGAGGTGTCCGGGGAGCGCAGGAAGCCGAATCCATCAGACAGCACTTCGAGTGCGCCATCGCCACAAATGGGTTCGCCCTTGCGCGCACGATTTTTCAGCAGAGCGAAGACGAGTTCCTGCTTGCGCAGTCTGTTTGCGCCCTCGACGCCGGTCTCGACGGCCATCTGCAGCAGTTCGCTGACGTGCAGGGCCTTGAGCTCGGAAAGGTGGAGGGCCGGGACGTTGGCGTCGCGCGGTGTGGAAGGACCTTCCTCACCTGCGTTTTCGACGTCGAACAGATCGTCTTCGGACTGGGGATTCTGGGGGGAATTACCGTCGCGGTTGCGCGCGCTGCGGCGACGAGCGCGCGAAGCCCCGCGAGAACGGGCCGGAGCTTGATCCGGCTTAGATGTTGCTGTCAATGAAGGCCGTCAGTTGAGATTTGGAAAGGGCGCCCACTTTGGTCGCCTCGACATTGCCACCCTTGAAGAGCATCAGCGTTGGAATGCCGCGGATACCGTACTTGGCGGGGGTGTCCTGGTTTTCGTCGATGTTGAGCTTGGCGACCTTGAGCTTGCCCGCATAGTTCTTCGCGACATCATCCAGAATCGGCGCGATCATCTTGCACGGACCGCACCATTCGGCCCAGTAATCGACCAGAACAGGGGTCTGGGACTGCAGCACTTCTGCTTCGAAGTTACCGTCGGTCACATAGTGGATATGCTCGCTCATGATTCCTCACATCAGGGGTGGCGGATATTGACGAGGCGGGAAAGCCTCGCAGGGTACTGCAGGTATGGAGAGTCAAGGTGGACGGAACGCACACCTTGTAGAGAAGCAGATCGCCTTCTCTGAGTGGAATTCGGGAGAAAGTTATTCCATGGCGCGGCGTGCGTCAAGAAAATCTATGATCGAACAAGGCGTGCACCGGCCGACCGTGGCGAAAACGCAAACGTCTGCACTATATTGTCGTCTGCGCGTGCCCGCCGACTGGCGTGGACAAAACTGGCTGGAGATAACAATGGCTTATGTGGTAACCGAATCCTGCATCCGCTGCAAGTACACCGACTGTGTGGATGTTTGTCCGGTGGATTGCTTTCGCGAGGGGCCCAACTTCCTCGCCATCGATCCCGAGGAGTGCATCGACTGTACCCTATGTGTGGCGGAGTGTCCGGTAGAGGCGATTTATGCTGAAGACGATGTGCCGGCCGACCAGCAGCACTTCATCGCGCTCAATGCCGAGCTTGCGAAACAGTGGAAGCCGATCGTCGAGCGCAAGGACGCCTTGCCCGATGCCGAAGACTGGGCGAAGGTCAAGAGCAAGCTGGGCGAACTCTTGCGCTGAGGTGTGCGCCCGCCGTTCGGGCGCCTTCACGGTCAAGGGGCGATCCACTAAGATGGTGCATCGGCGGCTCAGGCGCCGGGACGGTAGCGGTTACAACGAGATCAAGGCACGGAGATCAACATGCTGGTTAGCGAAATTCTCGCAATCAAGGGCAAGGTGCTGTTCACCATTGCACCCAACAAGCGTGTCGCTGAAGCGGTAGAAATCATGAACGAGCAGGACGTGGGCTCGCTCGTCGTGTTTTCGCGGGGCCAGATGGTCGGCATGCTGACCTTTCGCGAAGTATTGCAGGGCGTCCACCGCGGCGGCGCGGACTGGCAGGCGATGTCCGTCGAGGACGTAATGATCCGCGGCCCGCAGCTGGCAGCGCCGAACATGGAAATGGACGAATTGCGCCGAATGATGGTCGAACATCACCAGCGCTATCTGCCGGTGATGGAAGGGCACACCCTGCTTGGGGTGGTCAGCTTTCATGACGTGGCCAAGGCCGTGCTCGAGGAGCAGAGCTTCGAGAACCGGATGCTGAAGAACTACATCCGCAACTGGCCGGCGCAGGAGGAGGAGGAGCGCTGAAGTTGAATGGGGGGCTGCGGGCGACGGCATCAATGCTCCTTCGAAGCGGGCCACCGGACCCGCGGCATCAATGCCCCGAACGCACATCGGGGGTGAGAAGGTCGTTGGAATGCAGTGACAGGGCATCGGGGTCCCCGTCCGACGCCTCGGGAGGGCGGGGCAGGTCAAGCACGGCTTGACCAGCACTTTTCCAGCACCAGGAGGAGACAGCGTGGACAAGATCTGGCTACAAAGTTACCCCGCCGGCGTGCCTGCCGAAATCGATGTCGACGAGTTCCGCTCGATCGGCGACCTCTTCGAGCAAGGTGTGCGCCGGTTTGCGTCGCGTACCGCCTTCGTCTGCATGGGCAAGGGCATCACCTATGGTGAGCTGGATCGCCTGTCGGCGCAGTTTGCCGGCTATCTGCAGGGTGAGTTGAAGTTGCCTGCCGGCGCGCGCGTCGCCTTGATGATGCCCAACGTGCTTCAGTACCCGGTGGCCTTGTTCGGAGCGCTGCGGGCGGGTTACACGGTGGTCAATGTGAATCCGCTGTATACGGCGCGCGAACTCGAACATCAACTGTGCGACGCGGGCGCCGAAACCATTGTCGTCGTCGAGAACTTCGCCCACACGCTCGACCAGGTGCGTGCGCGGGTGCCGATCAGGCATGTCGTCGTGACCAGCCTGGGTGAGATGCTCGGTTTCCCCAAGTCCCTGCTGGTCGACTTCGTCGTGCGCCGGATCAAGAAAATGGTGCCGGCCTGGCGACTGGACGGCGCGGTGCGCTTCTCTGACGCCTTGTCGCGCGGCGCCTCCCATCACCTGCAGACGGTGGAGGTGGGGCAGGAGGACATCGCCTTTCTGCAGTACACCGGCGGCACGACGGGCGTTGCGAAGGGCGCCATCCTGACCCATCGCAACATCCTTGCGAACCTGCAGCAGGCGCACGCCTGGATTCGGCCTTTCCTGCAAGAGGGCGAGGAGGTCGTGATCACTGCGCTGCCGCTCTATCACATCTTTTCGCTAACCGCGAACTGCCTTACTTTTTTCAAGATCGGCGCAACCAACGTGCTGATCACCAACCCGCGTGACATCCCCGGCTTCGTTAAGGAACTGGGCAAGCATCGGTTCACCGCCATCACCGGCGTGAACACCCTGTTCAATGCGCTGCTGAACAACGCTGATTTTGCTAGGCTTGATTTCTCGCGTCTTCACGTCGCCCTCGGTGGCGGCATGGCGGTGCAGAAGGCAGTTGCGGATAAATGGCGCAAGGTCACCGGGGTGGCGTTGGTCGAGGCCTACGGTTTGACCGAAACCTCGCCGGCCGTCACGATCAATCCGCTGGATCTGCCAGCGTTCAACCATTCAATCGGCTTGCCGGTGCCTTCGACCGAAATCAGCATTCGCGATGATTCAGACATCGAACAGCCCATTGGCCAGCGCGGCGAGCTCTGCGTGCGCGGACCACAGGTCATGCGTGCCTATTGGCAACGTCCCGAGGACACGGCGCGCGCCTTCACGGCGGATGGCTTCTTGCGCACTGGCGATATCGCCGTCATCGATGACAAGGGCTTCGTTTCCATCGTGGATCGCAAGAAGGACATGATTCTCGTGTCGGGTTTCAACGTCTATCCGAACGAAGTCGAAGATGTCGTCGCCAGCCACCCCGGTGTCATCGAGGTGGCAGCCATCGGCGTGCCGGATGAACGCAGTGGCGAGGCCGTCAAGGTTTTTGTGGTGCGAAAGGATCCAAAGCTGACCGAGGCAGCATTGATCGCTTACTGCCATGAGAATATGACCGGCTACAAGGTGCCGCGCCGTGTCGAATTTCGTGACGAGCTGCCAAAGAGCAACGTGGGCAAGATCCTGCGCCGCGAGCTGCGCGAGAGCACGGCTCGCCAGGATGCGTGAGCGCGTCGTGACCGCCGGGTTTGATGAAATGCTTGTGTTCGTTGAGCGTTCGTGGTTTCATCGGAACTGCAAAAAATTTCGAGCAGTCATGCACGCTTTCGCCCGTTTCCTCGCTGTCGCAACCGTAGCCGTACGCGTAGTAAGCGTAGGCAAAGGCGCGTCGTAACGGGACAGAATACTCGAGCTACAGAATTCAAACCCCCGTCGGCGCGCAAGCCCGGCGGGGGTTTTTCATTGTGGAGCCGCGCCGGTGATGTCGCTGAATTCAAAACCAAGGAGATCACCATGACTCAACTCACTGGCGCGCAACTGATCGTGCGTCTCCTCGAGCGCCAGGGCGTGCGCACCATTGCTGGCATCCCAGGCGGCGCAATCCTGCCGTTTTACGATGCACTCTCGGCCAGCCCGCTGATTCGCCATGTGCTGGCACGCCATGAGCAGGGCGCAGGCTTCGTGGCCCAGGGCATGGCGCGGGTTTCTGGCGTGCCGCAGGTGTGCGTGGCCTCGAGCGGTCCGGGCGCAACCAACCTCGTCACCGCGATTGCCGATGCCTGTCTGGATTCGATTCCGATGGTCATCATCACCGGTCAGGTGCCGCAGTCGATGATCGGCACCGATGCCTTCCAGGAGGTCGACATCTACGGCATCACAGTGCCGATCACCAAGCACAACTTCCTTGTGCGCTCGGCGCAGGAATTGCTTGAAGTCATCCCGGAGGCCTTCCGCATCGCCATGTCCGGTCGCCCCGGTCCGGTGCTGGTGGACGTGCCCAAGGATGTCCAGAATCAGCTTGTCGAGGTGGGTCAGCTGCCGCCGCCAGCGGTGCCTGATGCAGGGCCGCAACTGGATCTGGATGCCGTCGAGGCTGCGGTGAGGATGATCAACGAAGCGCAGCGCCCGGTGCTTTACCTAGGGGGCGGCGTGGTCCATTCCGGCGCCTCGGCCCTGGCTCTGGATCTGGCCGAACAGGGCAACTTGCCGACGACCATGACCTTGATGGCGCTGGGGGCGATGCCGATGGATCATCCCCTGTCGATCGGCATGCTTGGCATGCACGGTGCGCGCTACACCAACCTCGTCCTCGAAGAAGCCGACCTTTTGATCTGCGTGGGCGCGCGCTTCGATGACCGCGCAATCGGCCGTACCGCGCAGTTCTGCACCAATGCAAAGATCATCCACATCGACATCGATCGTTCCGAACTGCACAAGATCAAGAACGCTCATGTCGCCATCAACGCGGATGTCACTGCGGCGCTCGAAGCCTTATTGCCGCGTGTCAGGGCGACGCTGCGCACCGATTGGCTGGCCCAGGTTGCCGAGCTCAAGCAACGCTTCCCGATGCAGTTCCCTGATGTGGACGATCCGCGCAGCCACTATGGCCTGATCAAGGCCGTGGCGGATGCGCTTGACGATGAGGCCGTAATCGCTACCGACGTTGGTCAGCACCAGATGTGGGTGGCACAGGCTTACCCCTTCCGTCGCCCGCGCCAGTGGTTGACCTCGGGCGGTCTGGGGACGATGGGTTTCGGCTTTCCGGCAGCCATCGGCGCCGCGCTGGCAGAGCCGGAGCGCACGGTGGTGTGTTTTAGTGGCGATGGCAGCTTCAAGATGAACATCCAGGAGCTCGCGACGCTGGCCGAGGAAGGCCTCAACGTGAAGATCGTGCTGATGAACAACAATGCGCTCGGGCTGGTGTACCAGCAGCAAAGCCTGTTCTACGGCAAGCGGCTGTTTGCCTCGAAGTACCGCACCGAACCCGATTTCGTCAAGATCGCCGAGGGCTTCGGCGTGCCGGCGCTCGATCTCGACAAGGCTGAGGATCCGCGTGCCGCGCTGGCCGAGGCGCTCAATACGCCTGGGCCCTGCCTGATCCACGCGACGATCGATC
>DAORUJ010000065.1:0-16579 GCA_035433105.1 Thauera sp. | reverse complement strand
TCGCTGGTGTGGGTGAGCGTACCCGTGAGGGCAACGACTTCTACCACGAGATGAAGGACTCCAACGTTCTCGACAAGGTAGCGATGGTGTTCGGTCAGATGAACGAGCCCCCGGGCAACCGTCTGCGTGTGGCGCTGACCGGCCTGACCATGGCCGAGCGCTTCCGTGACGAAGGCCGTGACATCCTGTTCTTCGTGGATAACATCTACCGCTACACCCTGGCCGGTACCGAAGTGTCGGCGCTGCTGGGTCGTATGCCTTCCGCGGTGGGTTACCAGCCGACGCTGGCGGAAGAAATGGGCCGTCTGCAGGAGCGTATCACCTCCACCAAGGTGGGTTCGATCACCTCCATCCAGGCCGTTTATGTGCCGGCGGATGACTTGACCGACCCGTCGCCGGCGACCACCTTCCTTCACCTCGACTCCACCGTGGTGCTGTCGCGTGATATCGCCGCGCTGGGTATCTACCCTGCAGTCGATCCGCTCGACTCCACCAGCCGCCAGCTCGATCCGCTGGTGGTGGGTGAGGAGCACTACAATGTAGCCCGTCAGGTGCAGATGACGCTGCAGAAGTACAAGGAACTGCGTGACATCATCGCGATTCTGGGTATGGACGAGCTGTCGCCTGACGACAAGCTCGCCGTGGCCCGCGCGCGCAAGATCCAGCGTTTCCTTTCGCAGCCCTTCCACGTCGCGGAAGTGTTCACGGGTTCGCCCGGCAAGTATGTCTCGCTGAAGGACACGATCAGGGGCTTCAAGATGATCGTCGACGGAGAGCTGGACAGCATGCCGGAACAGGCTTTCTACATGGTCGGCGGCATCGAAGAGGCCATCGAGAAAGCGAAGAAGCTGTAATTTGCGCCCGACCGCGTGCTGCCCTGGCGGCACGCGGCCATGAAAAGGAAAGACAATGGCTATGACGGTTCATGTCGACATCGTCAGCGCGGAAGAGCAGATCTTCTCGGGGCTGGCTGAATTCGTCGCACTGCCTGGCGAGGCGGGGGAGCTCGGCATCCTGCCCGGTCACATGCCGCTGATGACCCGGATCAAACCGGGTGCAGTGCGAGTCAAGGTGCCGAATCAGGCTGAGGAAGAGCTTGTTTTCGTCGCTGGTGGTTTGCTTGAGGTTCAGCCGGGTCTGGTGACCGTCCTGGCTGACACGGCAATTCGCGGTCGCGATCTCGATGAAGCGAAAGCCCTGGAAGCCAAGAAGAAGGCAGAGGATGCAATGGCGAATCGGACTGCACGTCTGGACTACGCCAAGGCCCAGGCCGAGCTCATGGAGGCTGTGGCTCAACTCGCCGCGATTGCGCGTCTGCGCAAGCACAGGCACTGATTTCGCGCTCCCATCTTTTTTGTGGCGGGTCTGGAAGGCAAAAAGCAGCTCTTCGGAGCTGCTTTTTTTACGCCATGTATCCGGTCACTTGCTGCACGGCTAGCCTTGCTTCTCTCTGCGCGTTTTTTCAGCGTCTTTTTTCGAGCCGCCCGATACGTTTATCGAGTCGCCCAAGGGCATCGCGCAGCTCGACGATTTGATGGAAAAAGGCCGGCAAGGCCGTGCGCGGCACCAGCAGTGGGGCTTCTTCGGTCAGGTATTCGGCAATGTTGCTGCCCGCCCGCTCCACCGACCGTTTACCTTCTTCCGCGGCGCGGCGCCCGCCTTCGACTAGCCGGTGTGCGGCGATGTCGCCGAACACGCGCGACAGATCTTCTTCCGCATCCCAGCGCAGATGACGGAAAACGAAACCCAGTGCATCGGCGAATTCGGCATTGCCTTCGATGCGGACATGGCGCATTGCCTTCTCAAGACCATCTGCCAACAGTTTCGGCAGATCTGCTGCGGCCAGCCGCAGCAGCACCTCGGGCGCCTCGTCACCTGCCCATGCAGCCAGATGGCCGTCGGCGGCGACCGAGAAGTCGATCTCGGCCAGGGGGGTAAGCGACAGTCGTGCGGTACGTCCAGCATGGCGCTGAAGGCGCGCGCGCGCCCAGCCGGCCTGAAACAATAGATGATTTGTGGCGGACAGGAAGACGCTGGACAGCATGAGATTCAGGCCCGTACTCAGGAGAAGCAGACGTGAAGGCAGGGTTGAAAGGCAGACCGGGGAGGCGGCTAGCCTCCCCGTATCCGTCATGTGGCTTGCTGGATGCCCGCCACCAGCCAGCCACCCTCACCCTTGATGGGTTTGCTGAGGTGCCAGATCTCGTCAAATGGAGCAGGCGCCGCGCCGGCCTCTTCGCGCAAGAGTCCATTGAACCGCACGCTGACGATGAAGCGCTCATTTTCTTCAGCCACCTCGACGACATTGGCATTGAGCTCGATCACGTCGGTGCTTTGCACGGCGGGAGCGCGCTCGGTGATCTGCATGCGAAGCTCGGCGAACACTTCAGGCGTGGTGAATCCACGCAGGTCGTCCAGATTGGCTGCATCGTTGGCGGCTTGCAGGCGGATGAAATTGAGCTTGGCCTGCCGTGCAAAACCCTGCACGTCGAAGCCGTCGGCGATCGCCTTGTCGAGGCCCGAGCTGGCGAAGCCTGCAAGCGGCGCAACGGTCGGGTGCTGCGCCGGCGTCGAGGCTGCCGGTGCTGCGCCGGCGCCCGCGTACTGCAGATTGGAACTGCGCTGGGTCGTATTGCCACGGCGGAACAGCAGCCGGAAAACGAAGAAGGCGGCCGCGGCCAGCAGCAGCATCATGACGAACGAAGCCATGCCTTCACCCAGGCCGAGGTGCGAGAACAGGGCAGCCAAGCCCAGACCAGCGGCAAGGCCGGCAATCGGGCCCATCCACGAACGCTTGGGCGCTGCAGCCGGCGCACCGGAGGCCGGCGTCTGGCTGGCGGCCGGCTGGCGCGGAGCCTGCTGCGGCGTGGCCTGGCGCTTCATGCCGAAGCTGCTGCCGCCGCCAAGACGCTTGGCTTCGGCCTCCGGGGCGCCGAAGCCGAAGGACAGAATGGCGACGACCAGGGTGAGGATCAAGTTTTTCATGCGTGTTCAGTCTCCAGGTTCAGATCTTGTAGCCACGGTGCAAGGCAACGACGCCTGCGCTCAGGTTGAAGTAATCGACCCGCGAAAGGCCTGCTTGTTCCATCACTGCCTTAAGTTCTTCCTGGCCGGGATGCATGCGGATCGATTCCGCCAGGTAGCGGTAGCTTTCGGCGTCATCGGCGACCTTGCCGCCCATCCACGGCAGAAGCTTGAATGAGTAAAGGTCGTAGAGCGGAGAGAGCGGCTTCCAGACGCGCGAGAACTCGAGGACCAGCAGGCGCCCGCCGGGTCGCAGCACGCGGCGCATCTCGGCAATGGCGACGTCCTTGTGCGTCATGTTGCGCAGGCCGAAGGCGACCGTAACGCAATCGAACCAGTCGTCCGGGAAGGGCAGCTTCTCGGCGTTGCACTGCGCGGCGGGCATGGTGAAGCCCTTGTCCACCATGCGGTCACGGCCACGCGACAGCATTGCGTGGTTGATGTCGGTTAGCCACACCTGGCCCCGGGTGCCCACCTTGCGCGCAAAGGCCAGCGACAGGTCGGCGGTGCCGCCGGCCACATCGAGCACACGATCGCCTTCGCGCACACCCGAAACCTGAATGGTGAAGTGCTTCCACAGGCGGTGCAGGCCGAACGACATCAGGTCGTTCATCACGTCGTACTTTTGTGCGACCGAGGAAAACACCTCCGCCACCTTTTTTTCCTTGGCCTCCTCGGCCACGGTCTCGAAGCCGAAGTGCGTCGTCTTGTCGCTCATGGTCGTCTCAATGGTGATGTCCGCAGCCACCCTTGGGCGCCGGAGGAGGCAGCCTGGAAGGGTCGCGGCTGCCGCCCGCATTTTCGAGGCGGGCGAGGTAGTCCTGCCACAGCGCGTCCTGCCGCTGGCCTAGCATGTAGAGGTAATCCCACGAGTACAGACCGCTGTCATGACCGTCCGAGAACACTGGGCGGATTGCGTAGTTGCCGACAGGCTGCAGCTCGACCACGTCGACGTCGCGCTTGCCCTGCTGAAGCGTTTCCTGACCCGGGCCGTGTCCGCGGACTTCGGCCGATGGTGATTGCACGCGCAGGAACTCGAAGGGCAGGGTGAAGCGGCTACCGTCATCAAAGGCAATTTCGAGTCGTTTCGACTGGCTGTGCAGGGTGATTTCGGTCGGAAGCGGAGTGTGCTGATCCAGTCCAGCCATGGCCAAGGCCTCGCATTCAGGGGCCACAATCATACCCGAATCGTTCGACGTCGGTTTCGGCTGGGGGTGCTCAGGCCGTGCGGACCCCGCCCGCAGCGGACTCGATGGTCTCGAAGGCGCATAGATCGTAGTTCGCTCCACGCCGAACGAGACGGCTGAGGCGGAACTGGCGCGCGCCGTCCTGCTCATGCACTTCAATAAGCTGGCCTGGCGAATACCACAACGAAGGCAGGATGATGCGGGCCGACGTTTTCAGCGCCGCCGATTCCGGCAACAGAAATCCCTGCTGATAGGGGTCGCGGCCGCTTTTCAGGCCAGAAGACTGACGTACTGCAACCATGCGCGGCAGCCCAGGCAACACTTCAACACCGGCCACCAGGGTGCCGTCCTCGCGATACATCAACCAGCTCAGATCGCCGAGAAGGAAGCGATCGCCATCGGGCGGACGTATGCCCACCAGTTGGTGATGTGCCAGCCGCTCTCCCAGTGCCTGACGCTGGAGCCTGAAGCCTGCCACGGATTGATCGAGCAAATCCCAGCGCTCGTAATCCAGGCCCAGTCGTTCAGCATCGCGCTGATGGCGTTCATGGGTGTGTTCGGGTCCATCGACTTCCTGCGCACGCTCGCCGAAGGTCAGCAGCGAGATGTCGTCGCGGAGGCGATGCAAGGAGTTGTCGCCGCGTGGCTGGCGAAACACGACCCCCTCGATGGCGAAGCCGATGGTCAGCCAGTCGCCAGTGAGCTTGAGTTGGCCCTCGGATTTTCGGCGCGGAAAGCGCCGTCCTGCGGTGCCGCGGCCCCATGGGCGATACAGCGAAAGCAGCAGGCGGGCACCGGCATCGGTCGAGCAGTCCTCGCCCAGTCCGAGTGAAGCGGGCCTGGCACCGCGCTTGAACTGCGCGAGCACAGCCTGAATCTGGGTCGCCAGTGTGCTGCCGTCGAAGCGCAACCGAGCGGGCGTGTGGGGCAGAAGCCCGATTGGGCGCAGACCGACATCACTGTTGAGGTCGATGCCATAGTCGGCGGCCTTGGTGTCTTCCTCCGCCGAGCTCAGGCTGCAGTACGGGGCGAAACGCTGTGCCCAGCGGATTACCCAGTTCAGCTCGCGTTCACTGCGACCATAGGGATTGGCGAGATCGGTCAGCAGGATGGAAACGTAGGCTTCCAGCGCACTTTGTGCGTGCCACACTTCGTTGAGCGAATCGGAGACGCGGATGCGGTGGACGCCGGCGCGTACCGCAGCCGCATGGCTGGTGTGGATTTCCCGCCAGCAACCCTCGGCTACGGTACGTCGGGCACGGAAGTACTCGAATAGCTCCAGCCCGGTGTAGTGGGTGCGGCGCTGGGCGAGCAGGGCGCGCTGATCGTCCAGCGTGCCGGCTGCCGCATCGATTCGGGCAATCTGGGCATAGGAGCGCGACAGGGTGCGCCACAGTCTCAATACCTGCAGCAGGATTTCATTTCCCTTGCTGTCGGGCGGCAGTGGCTGGCCGGCATAGCTGCGTGCGGTCTCGTCCTGGGTGCAGGCGATCATCTCGCGTGCTGCTTCCAGTACCTCGAGGTGCTGGTTGGGCGCCGGCGCTGCTTCCAGCAGCGCTTCGGTCATCTGTATCAGCGTCGCATGCGTGCGCGGGACGTCGGTCGGGTGCAGCTTCTGCAGCAGATCGAGACAGGCGGCCGGGTTGGAAAAATCCATGTCTGTATGCCTCTGGAGAAGGGACCGTGACGGCTCAGTGCCGAGCGGCGAGTGCGTCGTCGATGGCGCGTGCCAGTGCGACCGGGTCGGCTCCGGGATGGCTGGTGCCGGCGCGCTGCGCCTGGCCCCAGACCGGCTCCGGGAAGTGACGGTCGTCGTGATAGCGTGGAATCACGTGCCAGTGGAGGTGCGGCACCATGTTGCCCAGACTTGCGAGGTTGATCTTGTCGGGGTTCAGCAACAGACGCAGTGCATGTTCGGTCGCCATCACTACATCAAACAGATGGCGTCGATCAGCCGTCAGGAGATCGCTCATCTCGGCAACGTGCTCGTTCCAGACCACGCGGCAGAATCCGGGGTGGGCCTCGTCATCGACACGGATCACGCGGCAGCGTCCGTCTTCCCAGACGACTTGTTCAGCGGAGGAAACACACAGCGGACAATCCATGGTCAATTCCCGACGGCATTCAATGCGAATGAGCGTGGAACTCTAACTCTTCCGTCTGCCGCCGGCGAGGAACTCTTACGCACTGCTTTTGTTGCGACGTGGATAGTCCTGCGCCACCGTCTGCGTTTCGGTCATCGTCACGGGTTCGCCATCGTGGAATGCGAACAGATTGCCGGGGGCAATCTGCGTCCATTGTTCGTTGTCGGTCAGCGGCGTGGTGGCAATGACGGCGACGCGGTCGAGCGGGGAAGTGACCTGGTTGAAGTCGATCGTGAGGTCTTCATCGGATAGGTGCGCAACCGGAAAGGGTGCCTTGCGCACGATGAAACACAGCCGCGAGGAGCAATGTGCAAACAGACTGTCACCATCCGACAACAGAAAGTTGAACTCGCCGCAATGGCCGATTTCAAGGGCTAGCGCGCGCAGCACGCCGTGCAATGTTGCGATGTCGCGTGTGCCCTGCGGAAAGTGCTGCGCCATGCGGTCCAGGATGTAGCAGAAGGCGAGCTCGGAGTCGGTCGTGCCGACGGGCTGGAAGCGCCCTGACAGCTCGGGCGCAAACGCCTTGAGGTTGCCATTGTGGGCGAAGATCCAGTAGCGCCCCCACAGCTCGCGCTGGAAAGGGTGGGTGTTTTCCAGCCGGACGGTGCCCTGGGTCGCCTTGCGGATGTGAGCGATGACATTGAGCGAGCGGATCGGGTAGTGCTTGACCAGCTCCGCGACCGGTGAATCAGCGCTCGGACTGGGGTCGAGAAAGACGCGAGCTCCGCCGTCCTCGAAAAAGGCGATGCCCCATCCGTCGCGGTGGTGGTCAGTGAGGCCGCCGCGGGCGCGAAAGCCGGCGAAGGAAAAGCAGATATCGGTCGGCACATTGCAGTTCATGCCGAGCAGCTGGCACATCGGAGTCTCCGTGGCGTCGAGCGTAAGGCCAATCAGTATAGCGAAGCCGTGTGCGACCAACCGCCGCGAGGGGCGCTCAGTGGGCGTTCAGTGGGCGCTCATGGGGCCGCAGGCGGAGCGGCGATGCTGGCGGTGGTCAGTGCACCGTGGCGATCGATGAGCCAGTCGGTCAGCGTTGCCCCGCCCCACATGGCTGCCAGCGTGGCCCAGGAGGTGACGGCGAACACTGCCGCCCCGGAAATGCCCGCCCCGACCGCGCAGCCGCCTGCGAGCATGCCGCCAAAGCCCATCAACACGGCGCCGACGATGTAGCGGCGCATTGCATGACCGCCCTGAAAGCCTTCCAGCTTCAACTCACCGACCAGTAGCGCGGCGGCGAAGGAGCCGAGGAAAACTCCCGGCACCATGCCCAGGTCGAAGTTCAGCGGCTGGCCAGGCGGCGACAGCACCAGCATCAGCACATCGGCCGACGGGCCGGTGAATGACATGCTCTGCACGGCAGTCGGCGCGAACACCAGGGTCGACATGCGGTAGGTGAACCACCATGCGCAGCCCACCGCCAGACCGGCACCGATGCCGCCGATCCAGCCCCAGGTGCCGATGCGCCGACGCCACGCGAACCAGGCGCCGGCCGCCAGCCACAGCAGGCCGAACAGCAGCCCGCCGCCATTGCCGATGCCGGTCCACGCCAGCAGGTCGCGGGCGTTACCGCCTTCGATCGTCCACAGCTGGCCGAGCGTTTCACGCCACGGTGACAGAATGCCGCTCATCGAGGCCTGCGCCGTGACCGCGAAAATCAGTCCTGACAACAGCGCGCGCAGATTGCCGTTGGCGGCCAGTACTAGCAGCCGGCTGGAGCAGCCCCGGGCCAGCACCATGCCGACGCCAAACAGCAGGCCACCGATCAGCGAGCCCGACAGGCTGCCGCGGCTGGAGAGCTGACGCACGTTGGCAGTGTCGAAGGCGCCGAGCAGAATCAGCCCCTGAGTGAGGATCAGCGCCGACGAAAACGCCAGCAACCAGATCGACAGCTTTGAGCCCCCCTGGGCGCGTGCCACATCGACCACGGCTGCGCGCAGGCAGAAGCGAGAACGTTGGGCGAAAAAGCCGAACAGCGCGCCAATGGCGAGACCGCCAAGCGCAAGGCTCGTGTCCTCGCCCAGCCAGTCGATCAGGTCGACCGATGCGTCCATCTGTCCTCCTGCGCCGGTAACGCAAGGCCGGCTTCGTCAGCGTCAAAGAATATAAGAATGTGACGAATTGCTGGGGATTAAATTGACGTGCGGCAAGCCGGGTGGCGCCTGCAGCCGGTTCCGGTCAGGGGCGCAGGAAGGGTGCCGTAAGGATCTCGGCGGCTGCGCTGCAGGACCTGAGCCTGCGGGGGAAATCGAGGGGCGATCTGGGCTCGATCCCGCAGTCCGTGAGGGACCTGGCTGCTACGCAGCAGGCCGGGGAACTGTCCGGATCAGGAAAAGAGCCGCAGACTCATATGGGCTGCGGCTCATGTCCTTCAGTTCCGGGATCAGGCAGGGGCTTGGCTCAGCCGCCGAGTTTCTTCTTCAGCAACTCGTTCACCTGGCCGGGGCTGGCCTTGCCCTTGCTGGCCTTCATCACCTGGCCGACCAAGGCGTTGAAGGCCTTGTCCTTGCCGGCCCGAAACTCTTCGATCGATTTCGGATTTGCTGCCAGCACGGCGTCGATCATTGCCTCGATCGCGCCGCTGTCGGTGACCTGCTTCAGGCCCTGCGTGTCGATGATCTCGTCAGCCGTGCTGCCTTCGGCGTTCCACAGTGCCTCGAACACCTTCTTGCCGATGGCGTTGGAAATGGTGTTGTCGGCAATACGCGCGACGAGGCCGGCGAGCTGTGCGGGCGAGACCGGCGATGTGGCAATGTCGAGCTCGGCCTTGTTGAGGCGTGCGGCGAGATCGCCCATCACCCAGTTCGCGCACGGCTTGGCCAGCGTTGCACCGGCGGCTGAAACGCAGGCCTGGTAATAGTCGGCCACTTCCCGGGTTGCGGTCAGCGTGGTCGCGTCATAGGCCGACAAACCGTAGTGGTCGATGAAGCGCGCCTTCATGGCGTCCGGCAGCTCCGGCAGCTCGGCCTGCACGCGGGCCTTCCACTCGGGGGCGATCATCAACGGCAGCAGGTCGGGGTCCGGGAAGTAGCGGTAGTCGTGGGCGTCTTCCTTCGAGCGCATCATGCGTGTTTCGCCGCTGTCAGGGTCGAACAGCACGGTGGCCTGCTGGATGCGGCCAGCGTCTTCCAGGGTGTCGATCTGCCACTGCACCTCGTAGTCGATGGCCTGCTGCAGGAAGCGGAAGGAGTTCAGGTTCTTGATCTCGCGCCGGGTGCCCAGCTCGGTCTCGCCCTGTTTCCGTACCGACACGTTGGCGTCGCAGCGAAACGAGCCTTCCTGCATGTTGCCGTCGCAGATGTCGATCCAGCGCACCAGCGCATGCAGCGCGCGGGCGTAGGCCACGGCTTCGGCCGACGAGCGCATGTCGGGCTCGGAGACGATCTCGAGCAGCGGCGTGCCGGCGCGGTTGAGGTCGATGCCGGTCATGCCGTGAAAGTCCTCGTGCAGGCTCTTGCCGGCGTCTTCCTCAAGGTGGGCACGGGTCAGGCGAACGGACTTCTCGTAGGCCTGGTCGCCCTCGCCGACGCGGATCGTGATCACGCCGCCCTGTACCACGGGCAGGTCCATCTGACTGATCTGATAGCCTTTCGGCAGGTCGGGGTAGAAGTAGTTCTTGCGCGCGAACACGCTCTTTTCGGCAACGTGGGCGCCGATCGCCAGGCCGAAACGAATCGCACGCTCGACGGCGCCGCGGTTCAGGACCGGCAGCACGCCGGGCAGGGCAATGTCCACCGCGCTCGCCTGGCGGTTGGGTTCGGCGCCAAATGCGGTGCTGGCGCCGGAAAAAATCTTGCTGGCGGTGTTGAGCTGGGCGTGGACTTCCAGCCCGATCACGACTTCCCAATCGGTTCTGCTCATGGTCGTTTCTCTTGTTGCGGTTCGCCGCGAAGCCTCAATGGCATTCGCCGCTGGCCCGATCGACGATGATCGGCCATACGTAATCGAAAGTGCCGCGGGTGCAGCGCCGCGTGCAGTCGGAAAAACCGATCGTCACCTGCTGGCCCTGCTCCCAGATATTGATCGTGCAGCCGTCCTGCGCGCGCAGTTCGACGTTTGGCGTGCGGCGTGTCTGGGCAAAGGGGCCGTCGAAGCGGCAACTGCCGCGGCGCGGTATGTCCACGGTCGCACTGAAAGCCTTGATCTCCGACTGACTGATGTCGAGCATGGCCGTCGCCGCATAGCCGGCTTCGTCGCGGAAGCGACAGTTGGCCTTGATGTCGAGCGGCCGCAGCGGCATCGGCTTCAGGCGGCCGGGCGCGGCGCTGGAGGGCGCCTGCTCGGCGGGCTCTGAAGGTGGTGCCGACGGTGGCGAGGCGCAGGACGCCAGCAGGCCGGCCGCCAGCGCAGCCAGCCCGGTACGACGCGTTTGGCGCAGCAGGGCGTTCATCGTGGCGTGGATCAGGCGGCGTCGGCCGGCCGGCAGCTGTGCCAGTCGGTAGCCTGCTGGAAGCGGTGTGCACTGTGGAGCAGGCGCGCCTCGCTGAAATAGTCGCCCACCAGTTGCAGACCGATTGGCAGGCCGTCGACGCCGAAGCCGCAGGGCTGCGAAAGGCCGGGCAGGCCGGCAAGGTTGACGGCAATGGTGTAGATGTCCGACAGGTACATCTGCACCGGGTCGTCCGCCATCTGGCCGAGTGCCCAGGCGGTGGTCGGGGTGGTCGGGCCGGCGATCAGGTCGCACTGCTGCAGCGCGGCCTGGAAGTCCTGCGCGATCATCCTGCGCAGGCGCTGAGCCTGCAGGTAGTAGGCGTCGTAGTAGCCGTGTGACAGCACATAGGTGCCGACCAGGATGCGGCGCTTGACTTCGGCGCCGAAGCCTTCGGCGCGGCTCTTGCCGTACATGTCGGCGAGATCGCCGTATTCGGCTGCACGGTGGCCGAAGCGCACGCCGTCGAAGCGCGACAGGTTGCTTGAGCACTCGGCCGGAGCGATCACGTAGTAAGCCGGGATCGCCAGTCTGGCGTTGGGCAGCGACACCTCGACCGTGGTGGCGCCGAGCGCACGGTACTGCGTCAGCGCGGCCTCGACCGCTGCGCGCACGTCGTCGGCCATGCCCTCGGCGAAGAATTCGCGTGGCAGACCGATGCGCAGGCCTTCGAGCGGGCGGGTGCCCGAACACGGCGCCGCGAGCAGCGCAGCGAAGTCTTCGTGCGGACGCTCCAGGCTGGTGGAATCGCGCGCGTCGAAGCCGGTCATTGCTGACAGCAGCAGGGCGCAGTCTTCGGCGCTGGCACCGAAGGCTCCGCCCTGATCGAGCGACGAGGCGTAGGCAATCATGCCGTAGCGGCTCACCAGGCCATAGGTCGGCTTGATGCCGGTAATGCCGCAGAAAGCCGCCGGCTGGCGCACCGAGCCGCCGGTGTCGGTGCCGGTGGCAAGCGGCGTCAGGCGCGCAGCCACTGCCGCGGCCGAGCCGCCCGAGGAGCCCCCCGGCACATGTGCCGTGTTCCAGGGGTTGCGGACTGCGCCGTAGTACGAACTCTCGTTCGAAGAGCCCATCGCAAACTCGTCCATGTTGGTCTTGCCCAGGCTGACCACGCCGGCGCTCTTGAGCAGACTGACAACGTGCGCGTCGTAGGGGCTGACGAAGTTTGACAACATCTTCGAACCGCAACTGGTCAGCACCCCTTCGGTGCAGAACACGTCCTTGTGCGCCAGCGGGATGCCGGTCAGCGCGCCCGCATCACCAGCGGCAATGCGTTCGTCGGCAGCGCGGGCCGAAGCCAGCGCTCCGTCATGGTCAACCGTGATGAAGGCGTTTAGCCGGGGGTTCAGGGCGTCGATGCGATCGAGGAACAGCGTCGCGAGCTCGACGCTGGAGATCTGCCGTGCATCGAGCGCACGGCGCAGTTCCGGAAGGGAAGCGTGGATCATGGGTTCGGCAAGTCAGGTGGAGGGCACGGGCGAAGTGGAGGACAAGGATCTGGGTGGCAAGGGTCAAGGGGCCGCGAGGCGGATCACTCGATGACCTTGGGCACCAGATAAAGCCCGGCCTCGGTCTGCGGCGCGATCTGCTGGAAGGCTCCGCGGTGGTCATTTTCGGTGACGACGTCGTCGCGCAAACGGGTGGCAAGCTCCTGCGGATGGCTCATCGGCTCGACGCCGGTGGTGTCGACCGCCTGCATCTGTTCGATGAGATCGAAAATGCCGTTCAGCTTGTTGCGGGTGGCGTCGATTTCGACCTCGGAAAGGGCGACTCGCGCGAGACGGGCGAGGTGCCCGACCTGATCATTGGACAGCGACATGAGGTAACAAAACCTGCTTAATCCACAAAGGTTTGTAGGTTATCATAACCGTCTTTGCCCCGCCTTTCGGGGCTATACCTCTTGGCGGTAGCGGATGAGGCGCTCGCGCTGCGGCAGGTGGTCCATTCAACGCGGCACGCGGCTCAACCTCTCCACCGCTTTCGGAAGACTTCATGTTCGGTTTCCTGCGCTCCTATTTTTCCAACGATCTCGCGATCGACCTTGGTACGGCCAATACGCTGATCTACGTGCGCGGCAAGGGCATCGTGCTCGACGAACCCTCGGTAGTGGCGATCCGTACCGAAGGCGGGCCCAACGCCAAGCGCTCGATTCAGGCCGTCGGCCACACGGCCAAGCAGATGCTGGGCAAGACGCCCGGCAACATCACGGCCATCCGGCCGATGAAAGACGGGGTGATCGCCGACTTCGTCGTGACCGAACAGATGATCAAGCAGTTCATCAAGAAGGTGCACGATTCGCGTCTGTTGTCGCCCAGTCCGCGGATCATCATCTGCGTGCCCTGCGGCTCCACCCAGGTCGAGCGCCGAGCGATTCGCGATGCAGCCCTGGCTGCGGGCGCCTCCAAGGTTTTTCTGATCGAGGAGCCGATGGCCGCCGCCATCGGCGCGGGTCTGCCGGTGTCGGAAGCAACGGGCTCGATGGTCGTGGACATCGGCGGCGGCACCACTGAAGTCGGCGTGATCTCGCTGGGCGGCATCGTGTATTCGGGCAGCATCCGGGTCGGTGGTGACAAATTCGACGAGTCCATCGTCAATTACATCCGCCGCAACTACGGCATGCTGATCGGCGAGACCACCGCCGAGAAGATCAAGAAGGAAATCGGCTCCGCCTTTCCCGGCTCCGAGGTGCGCGAGATGGAAGTCAAGGGCCGCAATCTGGCCGAAGGGATTCCGCGCAGCTTCACGATTTCGTCCAACGAGATCCTCGAAGCGCTGACCGAGCCGCTCAACCAGATCGTGTCTGCGGTCAAGATCGGTCTCGAACAGACACCCCCCGAGCTTGGTGCCGACATCGCCGAGCGCGGCATGATGCTGACCGGCGGCGGCGCGCTGGTGCGCGACCTCGATCGCCTGCTGATGGAAGAAACCGGCCTGCCGGTGGTCGTCGCCGAGGAGCCGCTGACCTGCGTCGCGCGCGGTTGCGGCATGGCACTCGACAAGATGGACGAGCTCGCTTCCATCTTCACCTACGAGTGATCGGCTGCCCTGGCTCGAACACCGGGGCGTGCTTGCATCATTGCCCTTCACCTGACGGCCCCTGATTTTCCGGATGCCTTTCGTCGGCCATCAGCCTCCCCCGATCTTCAAACGCGGACCCGCGCCCCTGGCACGCCTGTTCGCCTTCGTTGCCATCTGCCTGTTGCTGCTGGTGGCTGACCTGCGGTTCCGCTACCTCGAAGTGGTTCGCCATGCGCTGTCGGTCGTCACCTATCCCTTGCAGATGGCCGCGGCTACGCCAGCCGACTTCGTCGGCAATGCCTCGCGCTACTTCGCCACGCTGATCGAGGTTCAGCGCGAGAATGCCGAATTGCGCCGCCAGCAACTGAGCTCGGGCGAGCGCCTGCTGCGCTTCGAGCTGCTCGCGCAGGAAAATGCCCATTTGCGTGGCTTGCTCGACATGTCGCGCCGCGTCGAGGTCAAGAGCATCGCCGCCGACATTCTGTACAACGCGCCGGACCCCTTCGCGCGCAAGGTCATCCTCGATCGTGGCGCGCAGCAAGGGGTCGAGGCGGGACAGGCGGTTGTCGATGCGAAGGGCGTCGTCGGCCAGGTCACACGCGTGCATCCGGTGCAGTCCGAGGTCACGCTGCTGACTGACCGCAATCAGTCAATGCCGGTCATGGTGGTGCGCAACGGGGTGCGCGGCGTGCTTTTCGGCAGCGGCCACGGACGCCTGGAGATGCGCTTCGTGCTGGCCGACGCCGATATCCGTGAGGGCGATCAGCTCGTCACCTCGGGCCTGGACGGGGTCTTCGTGCCCGGCCTGCCGGTGGCGAACGTCGTCGGTGTCGACCGTGCGTCCGACGCCTTCGCCCGTATCGACTGCGAACCGCTGGCGGCGATTGAAACCAGCGTGCAGGTGCTGGTGATCGGCCGTACTACCTATCCGCCGCCGCCGCCACAAGACCAGCTGGAGCGCTGAGCCATGCAGTCGACCCATCGTTCCAGCCGTATCCTGCTGCCGGTCAAGCTGTGGTTCGTGTACCTCAGCCTCTTCCTCGCGCTCGGGCTCGAGTACGTTCCCTCCGGGCGTGTCCCGGGCGTCCCTGACTGGATGGCGCTGGTGTTGGCCATCTGGTGTGTGCGCGAACCGCTGCGCATCGGCATGGGTGTGGGTTTCGTATTTGGTTTGCTGGTCGATGTCGGGCAGGGCGCGGCAATGGGTCAGCATGCGCTGGCCTATGTAGTGCTGGCCTATCTGGCCAATGCGGCGGCGCGGCGCGTGCTGTGGTTCCCCTTGCTGCAGCAGGCGGTGCATCTGTTTCCGCTGTTCGTGCTGTCGCAGGTGCTGATGCTGGTCGTGCGCCTGCTGGCTGGCGCCGAGTTTCCGGGGTGGTGGTACTTCCTCACCAGCCTGAGCAGCGCGCTGCTGTGGGCGCCACTGTCGTTCCTGCTGATGTTGCCGCAGTACCAGCCGGTGGACCGCGATGACAACCGTCCGATCTGAGGCGGCTGCACGATGACTGAATTCCGCGCACCCGCCCAGGAACTTGCCCGCTTTCGTCTGCGTGTGGTGGTGGCGATGATGTTTGTCTGCATCTGTCTGGGTCTTCTTGCGGCGCGTTTTTACTACCTGCAGGTGCTTCGCCACAGCTACTACCTGACGCGCGCCGAGGACAATCGCATTGCACTGCTGCCGACCGTACCCAACCGCGGCACCATCGTGGACCGCAATGGTGTGGTGCTGGCGCGCAACTACGCTACCTACACGCTCGAGATCACGCCTTCGCAGGTCGACAACGTCGAGGTGACCCTGGACGAGCTGGCCACGCTGGTGGCGATCGAGCCGCGTGATCGTCGCCGCTTCATGAAGCTGCTCGAGGAGAGCCGCAACTTCGACAGCGTGCCGGTACGCAGCCGTTTGAGCGATGAAGAGGTCGCGCGCATCGTGTCGCAGCGCTACCGCTTCCCCGGGGTCGAGGTGAAGGCCAGGCTGCTGCGTGATTATCCGCAGGGCACAGTGGGTTCGCATGTCGTCGGCTATATCGGGCGCATCAACCAGCGCGACCTCGATCGCATCGAGGAGGCCGGCACCGAGGCCAATTACCGGGGCTCGCAGCACATCGGCAAGGCCGGACTGGAGCTGTTCTATGAAGCGGATCTGCATGGCAGTACAGGGATCGAGCAGGTCGAGGTCAATGCCGGCGGACGGGCCGTACGCGCCCTGTCGCGCACGCCGCCGACTCCGGGCAACGATCTGGAGCTGACGCTCGATATCGAACTGCAGCGGGTGGCGGAGTCCGCCTTCGGCGAGCGTCGCGGCGCACTGGTGGCGATCGAGCCAGCGACTGGCGGTTTGCTGGCACTGGTATCGACACCGACCTTCGACCCAAATCTGTTCGTCGATGGCATCTCGACGCAGGACTGGAAGGCCTTGAACGACTCGCCCGATCATCCCTTGCTGAACCGCGCGATTTATTCGGCCTATCCGCCGGGTTCGACTTTCAAGCCCTTCATGGCGCTCGCCGGGCTGGAAACGGGCAAGCGCACGGCCAAGCAGGCGATCTCCGACATCGGTTACTTCAACCTTGGCAATCATCGCTTCATGGATGACAAGGTCGGTGGACACGGCATGGTCGACCTGCACAAGTCCATCGTCGTGTCATGCAACACCTATTACTACCAGCTTGCCAACGATCTCGGCATCGACAACATTGCCAGGTTCATGGGGCAGTTAGGTTTTGGTTCGCGCACCGGAGTCGACTTGCCTGGTGAGGCGGCCGGCGTGCTGCCCT
>DAORUJ010000064.1:0-17005 GCA_035433105.1 Thauera sp. | reverse complement strand
TCCCGAAGGTGTTGCTCGACTCGGCGAACATGAGCGCGATGCTGCTGTTCATCATTGCCAGCGCGGTGCTGTTCTCCTTCATCCTCACCAGCGAGCAGATCCCGCAGCGCATGGCCGACGCCATCGTCGCCAGTGGCATGGGCATGATCGGCTTTCTGATCGTGGTGAACCTGCTGCTGCTGGTGGCCGGTGCGCTGATGGAGCCGTCGTCGATCATCCTCATCCTGGCGCCCATCCTGTTCCCGGTGGCGGTGGCGCTGGGGATCGATCCGATCCACTTCGGCGTCATGATCGTGGTGAACATGGAGATCGGCATGATCACGCCGCCGGTCGGACTCAACTTGTTTGTCGCCAGCGGCATCACCAATTCCGGCCTGACCGAGATGAGCAAGGCGGTCATGCCCTGGCTGTACACGATGCTGGTGTTCCTGATGATCATCACCTACATCCCGAGCATCTCCACCTTCCTGCCCAGGGCGCTGGGCATGATGTGAGCGTGCACAGCCCGGCATCGCGCCAGGCCGGGTGGTGAGGCTGATTCGATCCCCGCATGGCGATGGCGCCGGGCGGGGATCGCTTTTTGTTGTGCTAGCTTGCGTCGGCTTACATTCCAGGAGCCGGCAGGCACATCGGCGGTGCGCGAAACCTGTTAAAATTTCGCGCTTTTTTCCAAACACAGTTCCGGAGTTTTTACATGGCAATTGAACGCACCCTGTCCATCATCAAGCCCGACGCCGTCGCCAAGAACGTCATCGGCCAGATCTACGCCCGTTTCGAGGCCGCCGGCCTGAAGGTCGTTGCCGCCCGCATGCAGCACCTGTCGCGCCGCGAGGCCGAGCAGTTCTACGCCGTGCACAAGGAGCGCCCCTTCTTCAAGGACCTGGTGGACTTCATGATCTCCGGCCCGGTGATGATCCAGGCGCTGGAGGGCGAGGGCGCCATCGCCAAGAACCGCGACCTGATGGGCGCCACCGACCCGAAGAAGGCCGACAAGGGCACCATCCGCGCCGACTTCGCCGACTCGATCGACGCCAACGCGGTGCACGGTTCGGACGCCGCCGAAACCGCTGCCGTGGAAGTGGCTTTCTTCTTCCCCGGCATGAACGTTTATTCGCGCTGAGCGGTCCGTTCCAGCGGCCCGTCGCGTACGCTTCGCGGTGCCAGTGCACCGCGCGCGGCGTGGTCGGGCCGTTTGCATTTCGGAAAAGCCATTTACAGGCCTCCGCTTGTCAGGATTGAAGTTTCAGGCATGAGCACACCCCTCGCCGTCTCCGCGACCGCTCCGGTCAATCTGCTCGACTTCGATGTCGACGGTCTCGTCGCCTGGTTTTCCGGGCTCGGCGAAAAGCCGTTTCGCGCCCGCCAGGTGATGCGCTGGATACATCACGAGGGCTGCGACGACTTCGATGCAATGACCGATGTCGCTAAATCCCTGCGCGCCAAGCTCAGGGAGATCGCCGTGATCCGGCCTCCGGTGCCGGTGCGCGATTCGATCTCGGCCGACGGCACGCGCAAGTGGCTGCTCGATGTCGGCAACGCCAACGCGGTCGAGACCGTGTTCATTCCTGAAACCCGGCGCGGCACGCTGTGCGTGTCTTCGCAGGCGGGCTGCGCGCTTGACTGCGCCTTCTGCTCGACCGGCAAGCAGGGTTTCAACCGCAATCTGTCTGCGGCTGAAATCATCGGTCAGCTCTGGCTCGCCAACAAACTGCTCGGCGCCGCCCGCATCGACCCGGATGACGCCACCGCTGACCTGGAGGCCGGCGAGAAGGACAACGGCCGCATCATCAGCAATGTGGTGATGATGGGCATGGGTGAGCCGCTGGCCAATTTCGACAATGTCGTCACCGCGCTGCGTGTGATGCTCGACGACCATGCATATGGGCTATCGCGCCGCCGCGTGACCGTGTCGACCTCGGGCATCGTGCCGGCAATGGACCGGCTGCGAGACGAGTGTCCTGTGGCGCTGGCGGTGTCGCTGCACGCCTCCAATGATGCGCTGCGCGATCAGTTGGTCCCGATCAACCAGAAGTATCCGCTGCGCGAGCTGATGGCGGCCTGTCGGCGCTATCTTGAGCGCGCGCCGCGCGATTTCGTGACTTTCGAATACGTCATGCTCGATGGAGTCAATGACAGCGAAGCCCACGCGCGCGAGCTCGTCGCCCTGGTGCGTGACACGCCGTGCAAGTTCAACCTGATTCCGTTCAACCCCTTTCCGAATTCGGGTTTCCTGCGCTCCCCTGCGGAACGTATCCGCCGTTTTGCCGGTATCCTGATTGATGCCGGTATCGTCACTACCACGCGCAAAACGCGCGGTGAAGATGTCGACGCGGCCTGCGGTCAGCTTGCTGGCCAGGTCCTGGACAAGACTCGGCGCACGGTGCGCCTGAAGCAGGTAACGGAGGGTCGTTCATGAAGCATCGCGTCACGCTGGCCAGCCTGTTGCTCGCCGCTGCCGTCAGCTCCGGCTGCGCCACAGTGCCGGGCATGACGGGCTCAGGGGAATCCGTCGTCAGTCGCCCGCTTTCGGATGTGTCGCCGTCGACGCCGACCGAAACCCGGGCGCGCGTGCACGTCGACCTGGGCATGGCCTACTTCGAGATCGGGCGCTACGACGTAGCGCTGGATGAGGCCCGCATTGCATTGAATGACAGCCCCGACTACGCGCCGGCTTATCATTTGCTTGGGTTGGCCTACATGCTCATCGAGGAACATGCGCCGGCGCGACACAATTTCGAGATGGCCTTGCGTCATGCACCGGGCGATCCGGAGTTCAACAACAGCTATGGCTGGTTCCTGTGCACCCAGGGTGAGGAGGTGCGCGGCCTCGAGCGCCTGGCGCAGTCGGCCCGCAATCCATACTACCGCTACGCAACCCGGCCGTTCACCAATGCCGGCCTGTGCCTTCTGCGACTCAAGGACGATGCCGCGGCCGAGACCCAGTTTCTTGCTGCGGTGCAGACCGATCCTTCCAACCGCCAGGCACTGTATCAGCTTGCCGACATCGCCTATCGGGGCGGACGCTACGAGCAGGCGCGCAGCCACCTGGTCCGGCTGCATCAGCAAAGCGAGCCCACGGCTGCCTCGGTCTGGCTGGGCCTGCGTACCGAGCGTCGGCTCGGCCATGGCGATGCCGAGGCCAGTTATGCTTCGCAACTCGGTAGCCGCTTTGGCGCATCGGAGGAACACCAGAAAATGATGCAAGGGACTTACGAGTGAGCCGTATTCAGTCTCCGGAGCCTGCAGTACCTGCGCCCGATCCCACGCAGCCCTCTCCCGGCCTTCAGTTGCGCCAGGCGCGAGAGCAGCGAGGGGAGTCGGTGGGCGAGGTGGCGTTTGCGTTGAAGCTGCATCCGCGCCAGATCGTGGCGCTGGAGTCAGACGACTTCGACGCCCTGCCGGGCACGGCTTTTGTTCGTGGCTTCATGCGGAACTATGCGCGTTATCTCGGGCGCGATCCGGCACCCTTGCTCGATGGCGTGCAGCGTCTGGCAGGCCAGGCGGCGGTTGATCTGTCGCCGATCCAGAATGCAGATGGAGAGCTGCCTTCGGGGGGCGCGCAACGCATGGGGGCGGCGCCAGTTGGATGGATCTTGGCGCTGGCGCTGGTGCTGGTGCTTGCCGGCTGGTATTTCGACTGGTTTCGTACCCCGGCGCCGGCTGTCGAACAGGCGCTTGAAATGCCGCTGATCGACCCTCAGTCGATCGAGTCTGTTCCGGCTTCGGCGCTGACGCAGGACAGCAAGCTGCCACAGCCGGTTGATGCTGACCCGATGCCCCCCCCCCCGGATCAGGGCGCTACCGCCCCTGGAGAGCAAGCTGTCGTGCAGGAACAGGGTGCGCAGGGTGGTGCGCTGGCGCCTGCCGATCCGGGTGCGACGGAGAGCCCGGCGGCGGTGGCAACGCCGGACAAGATCGGGGCGGCGACGGTGGAGGAGGTTGCGGTGGCGCCTGCGCCTTCGACTGTCGCCGCGCAGCACGAGGCGCTGGGTGCTCAGCTTGCGTTCCGATTCGGCGGAGAGTCTTGGGTCGAGGTGCGCGATGCTCAGGGCGCGATCGTCTATTCCGGGGTCAACCGTGCGGGCTCAACGCGCATGGTTCAGGGCACGCCGCCTTTTGCGCTGGTGGTTGGCAATGCGGCAAGCGTAAGCCTCGAATTCAATGGCAAGCCGGTGGATCTGGTTGCCCATACCAAGGTTTCGGTGGCACGGCTCACCGTCCAGTAAGAAAAGTCCAATAAGATGACCCAAGACGCTGTGCTTCCTTCCCGCGATGTCGCTCCGATCGACGCCCGCCCGCTCGTAAGACGCCTGACCCGCGAAGTGTTGATTGGCCGCGTGCGCGTTGGTGGCGGCGCTCCGGTCGTGGTGCAGTCCATGACCAACACCGACACCGCGGATGTGCTCGGTACTGCAATGCAGGTCGCCGAATTGGCGCGTGCCGGTTCGGAACTGGTGCGCATCACGGTAAATAACGAAGCCGCTGCCCGGGCCGTGCCGCATATCCGCGATCGTCTGCTGGCCCTGAACATGGACGTGCCGCTGGTCGGCGACTTTCATTACAACGGTCACAAGCTGCTGACCGACTTTCCGGCCTGCGCCGAGGCGCTCGCCAAGTTCCGCATCAACCCTGGTAACGTCGGTTCGGGCGCCAAGCGCGACCCGCAGTTTGCGGCCATCGTCGAGCTCGCCTGCCGCTACGACAAGCCGGTTCGCATCGGCGTTAACTGGGGTAGCCTCGATCCGTCGGTACTGGCGCGCATCATGGATGAGAACGCCGGACGGACGGAGCCGCGCGATGCCGGGGCGGTGATGCGTGAAGCGCTCGTGGTGTCGGCGCTGGAGTCTGCCGCCAAGGCCGAGGAGTATGGGCTGGCGGGCAATCGCATCATCCTGTCGGCCAAGGTGTCGAGCGTGCAGGACCTGATTGCGGTCTATCGCGATCTCGCCAACCGCAGCGGCTATGCGCTGCATCTGGGCCTGACCGAGGCAGGCATGGGCAGCAAGGGGATCGTCGCATCGACGGCGGCCTTGGCAGTGCTGCTGCAGGAAGGCATTGGCGATACCATCCGTATCTCGCTGACGCCTGAGCCCGGTGGCAGCCGCACGCAGGAGGTGGTGGTCGCGCAGGAGATCCTGCAGACCATGGGTCTGCGCGCATTCACGCCGATGGTCACGGCCTGCCCTGGATGCGGTCGTACCACCAGTACCTTCTTCCAGGAGCTGGCATCAGGCATCCAGGACTACGTGCGTGCGCAGATGCCGGTCTGGCGCGAGCAGTACGATGGTGTCGAGAACATGACTCTGGCAGTGATGGGCTGCATCGTGAACGGCCCCGGTGAGTCCAAGCACGCCAACATCGGTATTTCGCTGCCCGGCACCGGCGAGACGCCGGCTGCGCCCGTATACGTCGATGGCGAGAAGGTGGTCACCCTGCGTGGCGACAACATCGGCACAGAATTCAAGGCCATCGTGGACAACTACGTGGCGACCCGATACGTGAAGAAGGGCTCTGAGCCCCACCCCGCATCACGCCAGTAACGAACAACAACAGCGCATCGACGCGACAACGACAAGACACGTACCCATGAGTCAAACCTTGCAGGCCGTGCGCGGGATGAACGACATCCTGCCCGACGACGCCGAAACTTGGGAATACTTCGAAGACATCGTGCGCGACTGGCTGCAGAGCTATGGCTATCGGCCGATCCGCATGCCCATCGTCGAGCCGACGCCACTGTTCAAGCGCGCGATCGGCGAAGTGACCGACATCGTCGAAAAGGAGATGTACTCCTTCGAGGATGCGCTCAACGGCGAGCACCTGACGCTGCGCCCCGAGGGCACGGCGTCCTGCGTGCGCGCTGCCATCCAGCATAATCTCGTCGCCTCCGGTGGCCCTCAGCGACTGTATTACTATGGTCCGATGTTCCGCCACGAACGCCCGCAGAAGGGGCGTTACCGCCAGTTTCATCAGATTGGCGTCGAGGCGCTTGGCTATGCCGGCGCGGACACCGATGCCGAACTGATCCTGATGTGCGCGCGGCTGTGGGAAGATCTCGGCCTGGAGGATGTCGCCCTCGAGATCAACTCGCTCGGCGCACCGCATGAGCGCGCTCAGCATCGCGCCGCGCTGATCGCCTATCTGGAGCAGTATCAGGACAGATTCGACGAGGACAGCAAGCGTCGCCTATACACAAACCCGCTGCGCATCCTCGATACCAAGAATCCGGACCTGCAGCAGGTCGTCGAGGCCGCGCCGCGGCTGGCAGACTATCTGGGCGATGAGTCGAAGGCACATTTCGAGGCCGTGCAGGTTTTCCTCAAGGATGCCGGCATTCCGTATCGGGTCAACCATCGACTGGTGCGGGGCCTCGATTATTACAACCACACCGTGTTCGAATGGGTGACGACCCGTCTCGGCGCGCAAGGCACGATCTGTGCCGGCGGGCGTTACGACGGGCTGGTCGAGCAACTTGGTGGCAAGCCGCAGGCGGCGGCGGGGTTTGCGATCGGTATCGAACGCCTGCTGCTGCTGTGGCAGGCGGGCGGTGGCGAGGCCGAGCGGCCGGTCGTCGATGCCTACGTGGTGCACATGGGCGAGGCCGCAGCACGACTGGCTTTTCGCGCCGCAGAGGCGCTGCGTGAACACGGCTTCGCCGTTATCCTGCATTGCGGCGGCGGCAGCTTCAAGTCGCAGATGAAAAAGGCCGATGGCAGCGGTGCACAGGTGGCGATCGTGATCGGCGAGGACGAGGCGCGTGCGGGCGAAGTGGGGCTCAAGCCGCTGCGTGGCCCAGGCGGGCAGCAGCGGGTGGCACTCGACGGCCTGTCCGAGGCCATGGCTGGCCTGCTTTATGGCAATGATGACGAAGGGGCGGAATGATGGCGGTGTATGACCTTGAAGAACAGGAACAGATTTCCGAGCTGAAGGCCTGGTGGGCGCAGTACGGCAACCTGGTGACAACGATTGCGATGGCTGCGGCGCTGGCCTCGGTCGGCTGGCAGGGCTGGCAGTGGTACCAGAACCGCAATGCGGCCGAAGCGGGCGCGCTTTACTTCGCGGTTCAGCAAGCCTCGCAAGGGCAGGAGGCTCAGAAAGCGCGTGATGCGGCAGGCCGCCTCATTGGCGATCACCCGGGCACCGCCTATGCCCAACTGGCGGCGCTGGTGTCGGCGGGGGCCCAGTTCAAGGCCGGCGATCTCGATAATGCGCAGGCCCAGCTCGAATGGGCCGCGGACAAAGGCAAGGACCCGGCGCTGAGCGATCTCGCGCGCCTGCGGCTGGCTGCCGTGCTGCTGCAGAAAGGCGAACTCGACGCTGCGCTGGCGCGCCTCCAGGTCGCGCCGTCGGCAGGCTATGCCGCGCGTTTTGCCGACCTGCGTGGCGATGTATTCGCGGCCCAGGGCAAGGCAGCCGAGGCGCGCTCGGCCTATCAGGCCGCAATCGATGCGCTGGGCGCTGCAGGCGAACAGGCCACGACCCTGCGTGAAGTGGTGCGTGTGAAACTCGAATCCCTCGAAGGCTGACCGATGAAGCTTGCTTCCCTGCGTGTTGTACCGCTTGTTGCCGCGATCCTGCTGGCGACCGGCTGCTCGTCCCTGAACCCTTTTGCTACGGCCAAGCTGAAACCCGCTGCGCTGGTCGACTTCAAGCCCGGTGCCGAACTGATTGAGCTGTGGCATGCCGACATCGGTGAGTCCGGGCCCTATTTGTTCGAACCCGCCGTGGTCGGTGAGCGCGTTTATGCTGCCGCTGAAGACGGCGCCGTCGCACGCTACGAGGGAGGGCGCGAAGTCTGGCGCGCGGATGCCGACACCCGCCTGTCTGCCGGGGTTGGTGCCGACCGCAGCCTTGCCGTGGTGGTCACGGCCAGCGGCATTGCGATTGCCTACGATGCCGATACCGGCAGCGAGCGCTGGCGGTCGACGATCGGTGCCGAAGTTCTGGCCCAGCCTGCTGTCGACGCGGATCTGGTCGTGCTGCGCGCGTCGGACAACCGTCTGATTGCACTCAGTGCGCGCGACGGTAGTCGGCGCTGGGTCTACCAGCGTGCCAATCCGCCGCTCGCCCTGCGCAATTTCTCCGGTGTCGTGCTCGAGGACAAGGTCGTGCTCGCTGGCTTTCCGGGGGGCAAACTGGCCGTGATCAATGCGGCCAATGGCGGCGCGATCACGGAACTGTCGGTGGCGGCGCCGCGCGGGTCGACCGAGCTTGAGCGCGTGGCCGACGTGGCCGGCACTCCCGTCGTCGGTCGGCGCGAAGTGTGCGCCGTGACCTACCAGGGTCGTGCCGCCTGCTTTGACACCACCAACGGTAATGCCTTGTGGGCGCGCGACTTCTCGAGCAGTGTCGGCATGGATCGGGACGCGCGCTTTGCAGTGCTCACCGACGATCTTGATGCCGTGCATGCGCTCGATGTCTTCAGCGGTGCCAGCGTGTGGAAGCAGGACGCGATGACTCGACGTGTGGTTTCGCGGCCGCTGATCGTCGGTGACCATGTCGTGGTCGGCGATGTCGAAGGCTACGTACATGTGTTGAGTCGCGACTCCGGCGCCTTTGTCGCTCGCGATCGCGCTGGCGATGGTCCCTTGTCGGCACAGCCGCGTGCCTATGGACGCGGCTTCATCGTGCAGGGGCGCGATGGCGAAATCACCGCCTATGAACTGCGTTAAGGCGGAAAACCCTAAGTGAAACCTACCATCGTCCTGGTCGGCCGGCCCAATGTCGGCAAGTCGACCCTGTTCAATCGTCTGACGCGCACCCGCGATGCCCTGGTGGCCGATCAACCCGGCCTGACGCGGGATCGACACTATGGCATCGGTCGCCTCGGTGACCGCGACTACCTGGTCGTCGACACTGCCGGTTTCGATCCCGTCGCCAAGGACGGCATCATGCACGAGATGGCGCGGCAGGCCGAGCAAGCGATCGCCGAGGCCGATGTGCTGCTGTTTCTGGTCGATGGCCGCGCTGGCCGAACGCCTCATGACGAGCAGATCGCGGCGCGCCTGCGTCGCGCGGGGCGTCCTGTGCATCTGATCGTCAATAAGGCCGAAGGTCTCGATCGCGCCATCGTCGCAGCTGACTTCCACGCCCTTGGCTTTGGCGACCCGCTGCCGGTTTCCGCGGCGCATGGTGATGGCGTCAAGCAGGTAGTCGACATTGTTCTGGCGCCTTTCCCGCGCGATAGCGAAAGGGAGCACGCAGACGATGAAGGCCCCAAGGTTGCAATCGTTGGCCGCCCCAATGTCGGCAAGTCGACGCTGATCAATACCCTGCTTGGCGAGGAGCGGGTGATCGCCTTTGACTTGCCTGGCACTACGCGCGATGCCATCGCGATTCCGTTCGAGCGCGGTGGAAAGCGCTACACGCTGATCGATACCGCCGGTCTGCGCCGCCGCGGCAAGGTGTTCGAAGCGGTGGAGAAGTTCTCGGTGATCAAGACCTTGCAGGCGATTCAGGAGGCGAATGTGATCGTCCTCGTGCTCGACGCCGCGCAGGATATTTCGGATCAGGATGCTCACATTGCCGGCTTTGCACTTGAGGCTGGGCGCGCGCTGGTAGTGGGCATCAACAAGTGGGATGCGGTCGATGACTATCAACGCGAGTGCCTGAAGAAGGACATCGCCCGCAAGCTCGGCTTTCTTGGTTTTGCGCGTTTCCACGAGATATCGGCACTCAAGTCGCAGGGGATCAACGGCTTGCTGAAATCGGTCGATGCCGCCTATGCGGCCGCGACTGCCAACCTGCCGACGCCGCAGCTGACGCGTACGCTGCAGCAGGCGGTGGTCCGTCAGGCACCGCCCAGGCACGGCATGGCTCGGCCAAAGATGCGCTACGCTCACCAGGGAGGCATGAACCCGCCGGTGATCGTGATCCATGGCAATGCGCTGGAAGCCATCCCCGCGTCCTATGTGCGCTATCTGGAGCGCTGCTTCATGGAAGCGTTCAAGCTGCAGGGCACGCCTTTGCGCATCCAGTTCCGTACCACGCAGAATCCCTACGCAACGCGGTCGTGAGCGCGCGGCGGGCAAGAACCCGGCTCCACACCAGGATTTCGATGCATACTGCGATGTGGCAGTGCAGCATGAAATCCATTACATTCTTATAAACAGAACTTAAAGAGGTTCGTAAATGAGCAACAAAGGGCAACTTCTACAAGACCCGTTTCTGAACACGCTGCGCCGTGAGCACATCCCCGTTTCGATTTATCTGGTCAATGGCATCAAGCTGCAGGGGCAGGTCGAGTCTTTTGACCAGTACGTCGTCCTGCTCAAGAACACCGTCACCCAGATGGTCTACAAGCACGCCATCTCCACGGTGGTTCCAGCTCGTCCGGTCGTCATTCAACAGCAGGAAGAAGGCATCTGAGTTCCGTGCCGATCGTTTGCCGCCGACCGGGACTGGCGGTCGGGGTAGCCTATGTTTGAGCGCCCCGCATCCGGAGAGCGCGCGATCCTCGTTCAGCTCGACCTTGGTCAGGGGCTGATCGACGAGCGCCTGTCCGAGCTGAAACTGCTTGTCCTCAGTGCCGGTGCCCGAATCGAGGCGCTGGTGCAGGGCAAGCGCTCGGTGCCCGACTCCAAGTTCTTCGCCGGCAGCGGGAAAGTGCAGGAGATCGGTGAGGCGCTGCGTGCCCACGAGGCCGATATCGTCGTCTTCAATCATGCGCTGTCGCCGGGGCAGCAACGCAATCTCGAGCGTGAATTGCAGTGCCTGGTCATCGACCGCACGGCGCTGATTCTCGATATCTTCGCTCAGCGCGCTCGCAGTCACGAGGGCAAGCTTCAGGTCGAGCTCGCCCAGCTCGACCATCTGTCCACCCGTCTGGTGCGGGGCTGGACTCACCTCGAGCGACAGAAGGGTGGTATCGGCCTGCGTGGCCCGGGCGAAAAGCAGCTCGAAACTGACCGTCGCCTGCTGGGCAACCGGGTCAAGATGCTGAAGTCGCGCCTGGCCCAGATCGAGAAGCAGCGCAAAGTTCGACGTCGAGCCAGGGAACGCCGTGACGTTCTGTCTGTCTCTTTGGTCGGTTACACCAATGCGGGCAAGTCGACCCTGTTCAATGCGCTGACGAAGGCGGGCGCTTATGCCGCCGATCAGCTCTTCGCCACGCTCGACACGACCTCGCGCCGGCTTTACGTAGGCGGCGCCAATGTCGTGCTGTCGGATACGGTCGGCTTCATCCGCGACCTGCCTCACGCCCTCGTTGCCGCTTTCCGGGCAACGCTTGAGGAAACGGTACAGGCCGATGTCTTGCTGCACGTCGTCGATTCGGCAAGCGAGGATCGAGATGCGCAGATCGAGGCGGTGAACGGTGTTTTGGCCGAGATCGGTGCAGCTGAGGTGCCGCAGATTCTGGTGTGGAACAAGATCGACCTCACCCGGGCTGAGACTGCGGTCGAGCGGAGTGACTGTGGTAACATTCGGCGCGTTTTTTTGAGCGCCAGAACGGGCGAAGGTCTTGATCTGCTTCGGGAAGTACTCGCCGAGGTAGCGCAGCGGACCTTTCATGAAGATGCCGGCCGGGATGGCGGTACGGTGGAAGCGTTTCCTTTCAATCGTGATAACGGGCATTCTCATGTCACTAAATGACCCCCGCTGGGGTGGCCAGAGCGGCCAGGACGGTCAGGGTAGCGACAATGATCGCGACCGCGACCGCAGCGACGGACAGCGCGGTAACAATCAGGGGCCTCCCGATCTTGAGGAGGTCTGGCGCGACTTCAACCAGCGCCTGTCCGGCATGTTTGGCGGCAAACGTCAAAACCGCGGTGCAGGTGGCGGCGGTGGAGATGGTAGCGGTCCGCAGTTGCCCAACTTTTCATTCAAGCAGTTTGGTGGTGGCCTTGGTGTTCTGGCCGCGGTGATTGCCGTGGTCTGGGCCGCGAGCGGTTTTTACACGGTCGATGCCAACCAGCGCGGCGTGGTGCTGCGCCTGGGAGAGTACGTTCATACCACCGAACCCGGCCTGCGCTGGCGCTTGCCTTACCCCTTAGAGTCGCACGAGATCGTCGATCTGACCGGGGTGCGCACCGTCGAGGTCGGCTATCGCGGCTCGGAGCGCAACAAGATGCTGCGCGAATCGCTGATGCTGACCGATGACGAGAACATCATCAACATCCAGTTTGCGGTGCAGTACGTGCTGAACAGCCCGGAAAACTACATCTTCAACAACCGTTTTCCGGACGAGTCGGTGGCCCAGGTTGCCGAAACCGCGATGCGCGAGATCGTCGGTAAAAGCCGCATGGACTTCGTGCTGTACGAGGGGCGCGAAGAAATCGCCTCGACTGCGCACGAGTTGATGCAGCGCGTTCTTGATCGTTACGACACGGGTATCCAGATCAGCCGCGTGACGATGCAGAACGCCCAGCCGCCCGAGCAGGTGCAATCCGCCTTCGACGATGCGGTGAAAGCCGGTCAGGATCGTGAGCGCCAGAAGAACGAAGGTGAGGCTTATGCCAACGACGTCATCCCGCGGGCGCGGGGTACGGCTTCGCGTCTGATCGAAGAGGCGAATGCCTATCGCGAGCGTGTCGTCGCCAACGCCGAGGGTGAGGCCAGTCGCTTCGAGCAGGTGCTGGCCGAGTACGGGCGCGCGCCTGAGGTGACACGCGAACGCATGTACATCGAGACCATGCAGGAAGTGATGTCCAACACCTCCAAGGTCATGGTCGACGCGAAGGGCAACGGCAACCTGCTGATGCTGCCGCTCGACAAATTGATGCAGCAGGCCGGCGCAGGCTCCAGGGCATCCTCGGCGACCGCGCCGGAGTCCCAGTCGGCAGCTGCCCTTGGTTCGAATGCACCGGTGCTGGCGTCGGATCCGCGTAATCGCGATCTGATGCGCAGCCGTGAGCGGGGAGAGCGGTGATGCGTGACAAGTTATCTCTATTCGGTGGCGCCCTGCTGCTTGCCGTGTTGATTGCCTCGGCGTCGCTGTTCACCGTCGATCAGCGCCAGTACGCGATCGTCTTCCAGTTGGGCGAGATCAAGGAGGTAATCTCCGATCCGGGCCTTAACTTCAAGCTGCCGCTGATTCAGAACGTGCGTTACTTCGACAAGCGCATCCTGACGATGGATACGGCTGAGCCCGAGCGCTTCATCACGTCCGAAAAGAAAAACGTGCTCGTGGATCACTTTGTCAAGTGGCGCATCATCGATCCACGACTTTATTACGTGTCGGTCGCGGGTGACGAGGCGCGCGCCCGGACCCGACTCGCCCAGACGGTGAATGCCGGTCTGCGTGAGGAGTTTGGTCGCCGTACCGTGCATGACGTGGTTTCGGGAGAACGTGACCTGATCATGGATCAGATGCGCGAGCGCGCCGATCGTGATGCCAGAACCATTGGTGTGCAGATCGTGGATGTGCGCCTGAAGCGTGTGGATCTGCCGAACGAGGTCTCCGAGTCGGTCTACCGGCGTATGGAGGCGGAGCGCAAACGGGTTGCCAACGAGTTGCGCTCGCAGGGTGCCGCCGAGGCCGAGAAGATTCGGGCCGATGCCGATCGGCAGCGCGAGGTCATCGTGGCTGAGGCCTATCGTACCTCCCAGCAGGTCAAGGGCGAAGGCGATGCTAAGGCAACGTCGACCTATGCTGACGCTTTCGGCAAGGATCGCGAGTTCTACTCCTTTTATCGCAGCCTCGAGGCCTACCGGGCGAGCTTCGCCGGCAAGGACAACGTGCTGGTGGTGGATCCGAGTTCCGACTTCTTCCGCTTCATGAAGGACGCAGGGGGCTCCGCAAGGAACTGATTTCCTTATGGGGTCTTCGTTGATGACTGCCTTCGCGCTGATGTTGATCATCGAAGGCATCCTTCCTTTCGTTGCGCCCGGTGCGTGGCGAGAGACGTTTTTGCGCCTCGCAAGCATGGCTGACGGGCAGATCCGCTTTATTGGACTGACCTCGATGCTGGTGGGCGTGGCGCTCCTTATCGTCCTGAGCTGAATCTCTCATGCGCTGGGTATTACCCGATCACATCCAGGATGCCTTGCCGTCCGAAGCCAATCAGCTTGAGACCCTGCGTCGTCGGCTGCTCGACGCCTTCAAGGTACGCGGCTACCAGCTGGTGGTGCCGCCCTTGCTCGAGTATCTCGACTCGCTGACCACCGGGGCCGGGCAGGATCTCAAACTGCGCACCTTCAAGCTGATCGACCAGTTGTCCGGCCGCAGCATGGGTGTGCGTGCCGACATGACGCCACAGGTCACCCGCATCGACGCCCATCTGCTCAATCGTCAGGGGGTGTCCCGGCTGTGCTATTGCGGCAGTGTGCTGCACACCCTCCCTTCGACGCTGACCGCCACGCGCGAACCCTTGCAGTTGGGGGCCGAGCTCTACGGTCATGCCGGCATTGAGGCCGATGTCGAGATCCTTGGGCTGCTGGCAGAAGTGCTGCGCCTGGCCCAGGTGCCGGCCTCACGCATCGACATTGGTCACGTCGGGCTGTTTCATGCTCTGGTGGCCCGTGCCGGCCTTGAGCCCGGACGCGAAGAAGCGCTGTTCGATCTGCTTCAGGCCAAGGACGTGCCTGCGCTGCAGGCGGTGCTTGCCGACGTTGCCGAGCCGGTACGCTCGGCCTTGCTGGCGCTGCCTGGTCTGTATGGTGGCCCTGAGGTTATCGAGCGTGCGGCTGCCTGTCTGCCGAAGGACGACGAGATGGGCACGCTGCTCGGCGAACTGAGGCAGTTGGCCCATGCGCTGGTGGATCTGCCGATCAGCTTCGACTTGTCCGACCTGCGCGGCTATCACTATCACAGCGGTATCGTGTTTGCCGCCTATGGCGCCGAATCGCCCGCAGCGCTGGCGCTGGGCGGGCGCTATGATCGGGTGGGCGAGGCATTCGGGCGCGCGCGGCCAGCGACTGGCTTCAGCCTAGATCTGCGCGAGCTGGTGTGGCGTCTGCCGACATCTGCGCCGGTGACGGGGGCAGTGCTGGCGCCGTGGTCGGAAGATCTTGAGTTGGCAGCCGAAGTGGCGGCGCTGCGGGCGCACGGCGAAATCGTCGTCAGTGCGCTGCCCGGGCATGATGGAACGTGGAACGAGGCCGGCTGCGACCGGCAACTGGTAAGGCGGGGCGATCGCTGGGCGGTCGCGCCGTTACAGGGAGAGTAAGAAAATGGCAAAGAACGTCGTCGTCGTCGGCACTCAGTGGGGTGATGAAGGCAAGGGCAAGATCGTCGACTGGCTGACGGATCACGCCAAGGGCGTCGTGCGCTTCCAGGGCGGGCATAACGCCGGTCACACGCTGGTCATCGGTCAGACTGAGTACAAGCTGAACCTCGTGCCCTCGGGCATCGTGCGTGAGGGCGTGGCCTGCTTCATCGGTAACGGCGTCGTGCTCGACGGACATCACCTGCTGTCCGAGATTCGCACGCTGGAGGCGGGCGGCATCAAGGTGCGTGATCGACTGCGCATCAGCCCGGGGTGTCCGCTGATTCTCGGTTATCACAGTGCGCTCGATCGTGCGCGCGAAGCGGCGAAATCGGCCAGTGACAAGATCGGCACGACCGGCAAGGGAATCGGTCCGACCTACGAGGACAAGGTCGCCCGCCGTGCCTTGCGTGTCTACGATCTGTTCGATCGCGAACGCTTTGCAGCCAAGCTGAAGGCGAATCTCGAGTATCACAACTTCGTGCTGACGCAGCACCTCGGTGCCGAGGCGGTCGAGTTTCAGCCGGTTTTCGATCAGGCCATGGCGGACGCCGAAGAGCTGCTGCCGATGGTGGCGGACGTGTCGGCCGAGCTTTACGCCATCAACAAGTCGGGCGGTTCACTGCTGTTCGAGGGTGCGCAGGGCACGCTGCTGGATATCGATCACGGCACCTATCCCTTCGTCACCTCGAGCAACTGCGTGGCGGGCCAGGCCGCAGCTGGCTCCGGCGTGGGGCCTAGTCGGCTGCATTACGTGCTGGGTATCACCAAGGCTTACTGCACCCGTGTCGGTGGTGGACCCTTCCCGACCGAGCTCGACATCGAGAGCAAGGGCGTGCCCGGCGAGCAGATGTCGGTCAAGGGGCGTGAGTTCGGCACGGTCACCGGGCGCAAGCGTCGCTGTGGCTGGCTGGATCTGGCTGCCCTCAAGCGATCGATCATCATCAACGGGGTGACCGGCTTGTGCATCACCAAGCTCGACGTGCTCGATGGTCTGCAGGAGCTGAACCTTTGTACTGGCTACATGCTGGACGGCAAGCGTATAGACCTGCTGCCGATGGGCTCTGAAGAGGTGACGCGCTGCGAGCCGATCTACGAAACGATGGCCGGCTGGAGCGGCACCACTTTTGGCGCACAGGGCTGGGACGCGCTGCCGCAGGAGGCGCGTGCCTACCTGCATCGTATCGAAGAGATCTGCGAGATTCCGATCGACGTCATTTCGACCGGGCCCGAACGCGACGAAACGATTTTGCGTCGTCATCCGTTTGGTGCCTGAGTTTGATCTGGAGGCGCCACACGAGTCCCTGATCGGGCTGTGTGGCGCCGAGGCGGCGTCGTTCGCGCGTGTCACTGCCATCGGCAGGCGGCCTGTCGACAGCGCCGCCTTCCTATTTTTGAGCATCGTCGGGGCAGGGGCAAGCAGCGGGCTCGGGGCGAATGCTCGTGGCCGGACTGCGTGTGCTTTTGCGGATTCGTGCAGGCATCGAATGCGTAGCGCCGTGGCGGATAGCGTCAACGAAAAAAGCCGGCTTAAAGCCGGCTTTTCCCTGAAACTGGTGCCCAGAAGAGGACTCGAACCTCCACGCCTCTCAGCGCTAGTACCTGAAACTAGTGCGTCTACCAATTCCGCCATCTGGGCAGGGAGGCGCATAATAGCAAACGTTTTTACGCTTGCAAAGCTTTTCGTCGCGGCGCCGACCAAGTCGGCGGTGGCGGGTGATACGGGTGACGCTCGTCGCGGCATCGCCGCACGCGCCGCCGCCAGGGCGAACGAAAAATGCGGACAACAAAAAGCCGCTCCGAAGAGCGGCTTTCCGGTGAAACTGGTGCCCAGAAGAGGACTCGAACCTCCACGCCTC
>DAORUJ010000063.1:0-17082 GCA_035433105.1 Thauera sp. | reverse complement strand
GGGCTGAGGGCTGAGGGCCACCCAGCATGGCCAGAGGGATGGGGGCCGTCTGTGGCATGCCCTGTCTGCCACTGCCACCACCTCGAGCCTGGCAGTTGTCACTGCACCGTCGAGGCTTAGCGTCTACAATCGCGCGCTTGCTGAACCTGCAGAGAATTCAAGTACATGCCTCAAACCCTAAGCCGCCCCGAGTTGCTCGCGCCCGCCGGGTCGCTCGACATGATGCGCACCGCCTTCGCCTATGGCGCCGATGCCGTCTATGCCGGCCAGCCGCGCTATTCGCTGCGAGTGCGCAACAACAGTTTCGGCCAGCTCGATACGCTCGCCACCGGCATGGCCGAGGCGCGCGCAGCGGGCAAGCTGTTCTATCTCGTCGCCAACATCTACCCGCACAACGCCAAGATCCGCAGTTTTGAAGAAGACATGGCGCCGGTGATGGAGATGCGCCCCGACGCCCTGATCATGGCCGACCCCGGGCTGATGATGATGGTGCGCGAGCGCTGGCCGGAGGTGGACATCCACCTGTCGGTGCAGGCCAACACCACCAATTACGCCTCGGTACGCTTCTGGCAGTCGCTCGGGGTGAAACGCATCATCCTGTCGCGCGAGCTGTCGCTGGACGAGATCGCCGAGATCCGCGACGCCTGCCCCGACATGGAGCTGGAGGTGTTCGTGCATGGCGCGCTGTGCATCGCCTATTCCGGCCGCTGCCTGCTGTCGGGCTACTTCAATCACCGCGACCCCAACCAGGGCAGCTGCACCAATTCCTGCCGCTGGGACTACAAACTGCACGAAGCCGCCGACGATGTGACCGGTGATGTGCAGGCTCGCGGCAACACGCCCATCGGCAACCCCAAGGACGCCGGCGCGGTCGGCACCGCCACACGAACCAAGCTGGATGCAACCCAGGGGGTCGCCCTCGGTGGCGGGCCGCGTCACATCGGCGGCAGCAAGGCATGGCTGCTAGAAGAAGGCACGCGCCCAGGCGAGATGATGCCGATCGAAGAAGACGAGCACGGCACCTACATCCTTAACTCGAAGGATCTGCGCGCGGTCGAACACGTGCAGCGACTGGTCGGGATCGGCATCGATTCGCTGAAGATCGAGGGTCGCACCAAGAGCCCCTATTACGTCGCCCGCGCCAGCCAGGGCTATCGGCGCGCGATCGACGACGCGGTCGGCGGCCGCCCCTTCGACACCCGCCTGCTGGGCGAGCTGGAAGGCCTGGCAAGCCGTGGCTACACCGACGGTTTCTACCAGCGCCACCATACGCCCGAGCACCAAAACTACCTGCGCGGTCACTCCGAATCCGGGCGCAGCCTGTTGGTGGGCGAGATGGTGGGCTACGATGCGGCGCGCGGACTGGCCGAAGTCGAGGTCAAGAACGGCTTCGGCGTGGGCGATCGGCTGGAGTTCGTGCAGCCCGGGGCCAATCGGGAGCTCGAACTCGATCGCATCCTGACCGCCGACGGCAGTGTGGTGGAACGCATCCCCGGCAGCGGCCGGCGCGTGTGGCTGCCGCTGCCCGAGGGGGCCGATCCCGCTCAGCCCTGTTTCATTGCGCGCTTTCTCTGAGCGAAGCGCAGCCGCCTGACTCGCAGCCCCGCAGCCCCACACCTGCAACACGGGGTGAGGAGGCCAGGAGTCGTGACAAACCGAACACCTGCCTGCCGACACGGCCACGCCATGATCCTGAACATCGACTTCGTTTCCGACTTCGTCTGCCCCTGGTGCTTCCTCGGCAAGGTCCGCCTGGAACGCGCCCTCGCCGAACTGAAGGCTTCGCGCCCCGACCTTGAGCCACACGTAAACTGGCTGCCCTTCTTCCTCAACCCGGGCACACCGGCTGCAGGCGAACCCTACCGTGCCTTCCTGGACGCCAAGTTCGGCGGTCCGATCAAGGCTGAGGCAGTGCTCGACGGCGTGCGCGAGGCAGCGGCCAGCGATGGTCTGCAATACGCCTTCGAGCGCATCCAGACACGCCCAAATACCTTGCAGGCACATCGTCTGATGTACCGCGCGCAATCCATCGGCCAGACCCCGGCCCGCATCCAGATGCTGGCCGGTGCGCTGTTTGCTGCCCACTTCCAGGAGGGCCGCGACATCGGCGACAAGGACACGCTGGCCGACATCGCAGCCGCCTGCGGTGAGCGCCGCGACGCTGTGCGGGAGTGGCTCGACAGCCGCGCGGACATAGACAAGGTGCAACGCATGGCCGCGGGCGTGCGCACGCAGGGGATCGAAGGCGTGCCTTTCTACATCCTCAACCGCAAGCTGGCGGTGTCGGGCGCACAGTCTGCCGCCGTGCTGGGTGCGGCAATCCTGCAATCGCTGGAAACCGGCAAGCCGTCCTGAAGCCATTCGGTGCAGCAGCGCGGTACAAGCGTCGTGTCGCGACGGAACGTGACGACGCCAGCAACGTCTGAACCTGCACCAACCGCCGCGCCCCGGAGCGCCGAATGACTGCGATTCTGCTTTCGCCCGCCGATCTCGATGCGCTTGCCCACGCACGCACGCTGCTCGAGCGCCCGAGCCTGACCGCCCGCCTGAGCAACCTTGTCGGCAGCCCCCTCGAGCGCGGCATGGCACGTTTGCCGGAAAGCTGGCGCGGCCGTGTCGGCACTCTGGCGCACGATGCGCTGCTGAAGGCGATGGATACCGCCGCCAGGACGCTGAAGACCGGGGCCCGCGCGGCCTCACCCAGACTGCACAAGCTGCTCGGCTCGGTCAGCGGAGGTGCGGGGGGGGCTTTCGGTCTGGCCGGGCTGGCGCTGGAGGTGCCGGTATCGACGGTGCTGATCATGCGCGCCATCCTCGACATCGCCCGCGCCGAGGGCGAGCACATCGGCAGCGCGCCGACCCGACTGGCGGCGCTCGAGGTCTTTGCCCTCGGCGGCCCCAGTCGCAGTGACGACGCGGCCGAATCCGGCTACTACGCGGTTCGCGCCGCGCTTGCGACCACGGTCGGCGAAGCCACGCGCCATTTTGCGGAAAAAGGCCTGAGCAACGAAGGCGCACCGGCCCTGGCAAGACTGATCACGCTGGTGGCCACACGCTACAAGGTGCAACTGACGCAGAAGGCGGCCGGAATGCTGGTGCCGGGGATTGGCGCAGCAGCGGGAGCAGGAATCAACCTGATGTTCATGAACCACTTCCAGGATGTCAGTCGCGGCCACTTCATCGTGCGCCGACTGGAACGACACTACGGCATCGAAGCGGTGCGCACAGCCTGGCAGATGTTGGAAGAGCGCTGACCTCTGGCCGCCAGTCCGCGGCCGCTACGGCTGATGGGCGGACAGAAAGTCTGCCCAGGACAAGGGCCGATGAAAGTGATAGCCCTGCGCCAGATCACAACCATGGCGGCGCAGGACGTCGAGATGAGCCTGGGTTTCAACGCCCTCGGCGACCACGCGCAAGCCCAGGCTATGGCCGAGCAAAATGATTGCAGCCACCAGCGCAGCATCACGCGTGCTGCGATCGATGCCGCGCACAAACAGGCGGTCAATCTTCAGCTCATCGATCGGAAAGCCCTTCAGGTAGGCCAGTGAGGAATAGCCGGTGCCAAAGTCGTCGAGGGCCAGGTTCACGCCCAGTTCATGCAATTGCTGCATGCGCATGGTCGAGGCGTCGACGTCTTCCATCAACATGCTTTCGGTCAGTTCCAGGGTCAGCAAGGCGGCGGGCATGTCGGTGTCGGCCAGCACCCGGGCAACCATGGCAACGAAGTCCTCCTGGCGGAACTGGCGCACCGAAATGTTCACCATCATGCGCATCGCCGCCGGTCCGCCCTCACGCCACGCGCGGTGGTGGGTACAGGCCTGGTGCAGCACCCATTCCCCAATCGGCACGATCAGGCCGGTTTCTTCGGCGAGCGGAATGAAGTCCGCTGGCGCAATCAGCCCCAGCTCCGGATGCTGCCAGCGCAACAAGGCCTCGGCCGCGACCAGCGCGCCGTCATCGGCCCGCACCAGGGGCTGGAAATGCAGCAGCAGTTCATTGCGCTCCATCGCGCCATGCAAAGCGGTTTCGAGCGCAAGGTGTTCCAGACTGCGCGCGTTCATCGCCGGCTGATAGAGCTGGAAGCTGTTGCGCCCCTCATCCTTGGCCCGATACATGGCGATGTCGGCGTTCTTGATCAGCGTGCTCGCCTCCTGCGAGTCGTCCGGATAGATGCTGATGCCGACGCTGGCGGTCACCACCAGTTCACGACCATCGATGACCACCGGGCGACGCAGGACTGCGACGATGCGGCGCGCGGTGGCGGTGGCATCGTCCGGCTGCGCAAGGCTGCCGAGGATGACGATGAACTCGTCGCCACCCATGCGCGCGACGGTATCGTCCTCGCGCAGGCAAGCACGAATACGATGCGCAACCTCGACCAGCACGCGGTCGCCCACCGCGTGGCCGAGACTGTCGTTGATGCGCTTGAAACGGTCGAGATCGACAAACATCACCGCCAGCCGGCCGCGCATGCGTACCGCATGCGACAGCTCGACCAGCAGGCGGTCTTCAAGCAGGCGACGATTCGGCAGCCCGGTCAGTGGATCGTAGTAGGCGAGATCACGGATGCGGGCCTCGGTCTCCTTGAGCCGGCTGATATCGGTGAACAGCGCGGCATAGTGGGTAAGCCGCCCCGCAAGGTCGCAAATCGAGGTGATGTGCAGGAGCTGGGGATAGACCTCCCCGGATTTGCGCCGATTCCACAACTCGCCTTGCCACTTGCCCTCGGCCAGCAGGGACTCCCACATGCGCGCATAAAAGGCCGGGCTCTGCCGGCCGGAGGACAGCACTGCCGGAGTTTGGCCGATGACCTCTTCAGCACCGTAGCCGGTCACGCGGGTGAAAGCCGGGTTGACCGAGACGATTCGGCCTCGGGGGTCGGTCACCATAATGCCTTCGAGCGAGCTTTCGATGACCTGCTCAGCCAGATATAGATTGCGCTGGGAGCTGTTGAGCGCCAGGTCCGACTCGCGCAAGGCCTGCCGAAGTTCGCTTACATAGGCGAGTTCCATGCCGCTGAGGATGTCGCTGAAGCTGATCAGGTCGGCAAGCGCGCCATCGTCGCGCACCACACCGATGTGGCGGATTCGACGCTCGGTCAGCATCGCGCGCACACGGTACAGGCTGACATGCTCGGCCACGGTCAACAGCGGACGGCTGGCCAGCTCGCCCACTGTTCGAGTAATTCCCCGTCTGGCCACCAGCCGGGTGAGATCACGCTCGGTCACGATTCCATAGCGCCCCCGTGGATCGCTCTCCGCATCAACGCCGAAATCCACCACCACGGCGTCACGCATCGCTTCGCGCATCAGGCGGGTCGCCTCGGCCAGGCCAGCACCTGCGGGGATCGGATGCAGGCCGTCCTTGATCAGGGCGTCGACCCTGCGTAGCCGCAGGTAATGCTCGAGCCCCTGATTGAGCACGACGTCGGACTGCGACACGATGCCACAACGCTGTCCGACCTCGTTCATGACCAGATAGTGGCGCACATGATCGTCACGAAAGCGCTGACTCAAGTCGTGCAGGCGCATGGATGCCGGCACGGAGTAAACCGGAGCACTCATCACCTCGCGGATGGGGCGGGTAAAAACGGCAGGCTGGGTGAAATCGATCGCCAGCGTATCGCGCTCGGTCCAGATGCCGCATACCTCGTCATTTTCCACGACCAGGATTGAACTGACGCGGCGCGCCTCCATCAGGCAAGCGGCCTCGAACAGTGCCGTATCGGGTCCGCACTCGAGCAGGTCGCCCTGAGCGATCGTTCCGACGCGCAAGGCATCCGAGGCCGCCAGGTGCAGGGAGTCGTCAAAAACGCCGTCAACAGAGTCGTCAGGACAGATCATCGGGAAGTTGTCGCATGCCGCAATTGCATGAGGTCATGCCTTGCTGGAAACAGGAAAGGCATGATTTTTACATCGATTTCTTCAGCCTGACGTTTACTTTTGAAAAAGCCTTTCCTGGTTTGCGAACGCGAAGTGAGGCAGCGCTGAAGGCGCAGACTGGGGTCAGCACATCCAAAAACCACAAAAAATGAGATTCGCCTATGACCATGACGATATTTCATCGCCGCCGTTCAATGATGAATCAATTACAACTAGCGCAGGAACGAGATGCTGCGGAGCATCAGGCGTATCAAGTCAGCCTGACTGGCAATACCCATCTTGCCGTATATCTTCTTTGAGTAATTACGCGCAGCCGTTTCGGCAATCCCCATCTGCTGCGCGGCCTCGGCAATGGTGTTGCCGTAGGCAAGGAACAAGGCCAGCGTTGCCTCCTGGCGGGTGAGACCGAACAACTGGCCGATGCGACTCAGGGATGGGGGGTGAGTGGGGCGGAAGGCTTCGAGATGCGCCGTCAGGTCCGACAGGTAGATGACGGCGCACGGCGCTTGCCCACCGCGGTAATAGTGCAGCAGTGGCGCCGGATAAACCAGCAAGCCCATCAGCCGGCTCTGGCATCCACCCAGTCGTACCAGTTCCCCGGCATGAACAGGTTCAACCTGGCAACGGGCCGAGATGACCTTGCCAATGGCCTCGTTCAGCGCCACCTGCGCCACTCGTTCGGTGAGCGTGAGGCGCTTCTGGGCAATCGTGATGCCCGGCCACCGATCGATGATCGACGACGCCACCCGGTTGATATGAATCACTTCCCGCTTGTCGTTCAGCAGAATGCAGCCCAGGGCGAAATGATCCACCATGCTCTCGTAGATGGCTTTCTCGGTCTCCTGACGTTTCAACCGGGCGTAGAGTTCGAGCGCCCGCGTCAGGTGAGGCGACAGCTCCCGCATCAGGGCAAGATCGGCCGGGCTGAATAGCGGGTCTGGATGCTGAAGACTGCGGATCACGTCAATCCAGCATCGGATTCCGCCCGGCTCCGCAATGCAGATTCGCAAGCTCTGGGCGATCTCCAGGCGCTGGGCAATTCCCAGATGCTCAAAAAACACGTGGCTCCGCGATGCCATCCTCGATGGCTCAGTGAGAGCCACCTGCCCGGGCTCCATACAGCTCGGCCGGAAGGGATCATCCTCCATGAACTCCGCCCGGTAGGCGCTCTCTACCGCCGCCCAGTCGATGTCGTCACCAGGCTCTGCCGCCACCACAAAAACATCGCTACCGCCGTCATCGGCGTGATGCAGGGTAACGAACACGTTGCGCGCCTCAAGCGCCACCCGCAATCCCTCGGCGAAACGCTGCCAGGGCACCACCTCGGCAATCCCTTCATAGACCAGCCCAACCAGAGTGGAAAAATTGTTGTTCACTCGTGTTTCCTTCTCCGCCAGTCAGCCAGCTCTTTTTCCGGCTGCGGTTTGCTCATCACAGGCCAGGAGTGGGTCAATGTCGAGCATTTTTCATTATCCGCAGAGATCGGTACCAGATGGTACTTGTTCGACCTGAATTGCCTTCGCTACGATCACCACTGCTGAATTGAAGGCAGCCATACATGACCGAAATCATGCATCACCCCGCCATTGGCTGACGGCTTGAGTGCACTCTCGCTGCTGAATAGTCCGCGCCTGGATCTTCTTTTCAAGCTGATTGTTTCGACCTGGTGATCAAGCGCACAACCTGCTTCAACCCCGAAAAAGGTCGCAGCACGAAGTGCTCACATCTTAGACCTTATCCCAATCCATAACTCGTCGGTCTGGCGCAATGGCATTTACCCTGCCTTTGCGCATTCTTCCCGAGCCGCCCGCTTTCTCCAGAGCTGTTTCATACAGGTTGCCAAATGATGACAAGCTCTGCCGATTCCAATTCCAATTCCAACGCCAGTTCCAATTCGCGCCGCGCCTGGATGCTGGTTGTGGGGCTGGGCCTTGTGATGAGCATCAGCTTTGGCCTCACGCTCAACGCCTTCAGCATTTTCACGCTCGCCATCATCGAGGAATTTCAATGCAGCCATGAGCAGGCGGCGCGCATCGCCACGGTATTCATGGTCACCATGACCCTGGCCATGCCGGCAGCAGGCTGGCTGCTTGATCATGTTGCACCACGACCGGTGATGACGGTTGGCGGCCTGATCACGGGTCTGGCCTACCTGGCAGCCGCACACAGCACCACGCTCGACGCCTTCACTGTCGCCATCGCCCTCTGTGGCGTCGGCGTCGGCGCATCGACCTACGTGCCAGCCTTCATTCTCGTGTCGCGCTGGTTTCCGCCAAGTCGACAGGGCCTGGCCTTCGGCATCTTGCTTGCCGTTGCCGCCGCCGGGGGCACCATGCTGCCTATGGTGCTCAACCACATGATCGACACCGTGGGTTTGCGTGCCACGATGGAGGCGGGCGCCATCATGATCTTTGTGGTCTGCGTCCCCTTGTTGTTGTGGCTGGTAAGAATCCCTGACCATGCAGTGGGCGCGGGCCATGCGGCGACGGCTGAGGCGAGCACGCTCGGGGTCGGCGATATATTCCGCATGCCGCACTACTGGCAGTGGATCGCAATGTTCCTGCTGATCACGCTGAGCGGCCTCAGTATCCTGATGGGCCTGGTTCCCTATCTGGTGTCTGTTGGCTACTCGGCGGCACAGGCTGCTGCTGCCTATGGATCCATCGCCGCGGCGACCATTGCCGGGAGCCTGCTGTTCGGTGCCGTCAGTACGCGACTGGGTGTTGGACGCACGCTGTCGCTCGGCGTCTTCATCGGCAGCATCGGCCTTGTGTGTTTGCTGCAGGCGTCCCATCCGGCATTCGGGATGGTGGCGATCGTGCTGTTCGTCATGACCTGGGGCACGACGTTCAACCTGGTTAACCAGATGTCGCCCACCTTGCTGGTGGAATTCGCCGGACAGCAAAATTTCGGCAGCCTGCTGGGCATCGGCAACCTGATCTCTGGCCTCGGCGCCGCGCTCGGCCCCACGCTGTTTGGCTACCTGGTCGACACCACAAAAAGTTACGTGCTGCCCCTTTCACTTTGCGCTGCGCTAATGGCGCTGGCGCTGCTGCCGCTTGCCTTGCTGCAAAGGGCTCCACGGCAAGCACACGAGATCGCCGGATTCGAAGCTCATGAAAACTGAACACCGATCACCTTAGAAACGCTCGTCAGGGAAAACCCTTACTTCACACCATGCAACTTTAGTTGCGTTAGCATGCGGTATCCACTAGGATCGAATTGTTCGAAAACCCGGCTGAATTCAATTTACCCCTGCGCTCCATTTGGAATGTTCAGCGCTCGGGTCGTGTCGTCAATACGCTCAACACCTTGATGATCTCATTGAGCTTGTTCTCTTCAATTTCTTTTCGTCCCGCAATTGTCATCAGAACGAGTGGGGAAATGATGACCGTAAACAGCGCAGCGGGATCAAGGCTCGACGGGATCTCCCCCTTTTCCTGTGCTGCCTTGATCAAGCGGATGAAGTTCGACTGAATGGGCTGCCACTGCGCCAGCATCATGTTGCTTTCCTCAACATCCGGAGACGAAATGAAGGAAAGGTTCATTGCGATTTCCTCACCCTTGGAAAAATGCCGGGCGAGCTCCCGCAATCCAGCGTCGAGCGTTTTCGCCCAACTGTCCTTCCCTTTAATTTCGACCGGCCTGTTGTGCTCTTGCAGGACATCCTGAAGAAGATCGATCTGAGAAGGCCAGCGCCTATACAGCGTCGTCTTGTTAACGCCGGAAAGATCGGCCACTTCATTGTAGCTGAAGTGCATGTTGCCGTTCTTGATCAGCGCAATGACAGCCGAAACGACTTTTTTTCTGACGATCTCGGCACGCCCACCGGGACGCTTTTGAACAACAGGGGGTTGGCTGGGATATTTCATGAGTAGGCGATGAAGAGCTGAACACTTGAAAGCATGGTTCAAAAAATGCGAAAACCAAAGGAGCGAAAGATGAGAAAGGCCAGAGCACTCTTTGTGCTGTCAACATCCATTGGACTTTTGTGCGCAAGTACGGGCGCGCTATCCAAGGTGGATGCCGCCGAGGCAGCGAAACTCGGCAAGGAACTCACCTGCATGGGTGGCGACGCCACTGCGAACGCTGATAAGACCATTCCGGCCTTCTCGGGAAAGTGGCTGGGAATCCCGCCGGGGATTCAATATACACCACACGTCGGCCAGCACCCCGTCGACCCCTATCCCGACGACAAGCCCCTTTTCGAAATCACTGCAGCGAATTTTGAAAAGTACGTTGAGAAGTTGACCGAAGGTCAGCAGGAGATGTTCCGCCGTTATCCTACGTTCAGGATTCCGGTGTACACGGGCAGGCGCGACTTCAGGTTCGACGACAAGGTCTGTGAAGTGGGACGCAAGAATGCGCTCGAGGCAGAGCTGATTGATGGCGGCCCGGGATTCAGCGGCTATCAGGGCACACCCCCCTTTCCGATTACCACTCAGGCAATGGAAATGCTGCAGAACACCACGTTCCCGGCCATCGCCTTCACCGAAGACATCACCATGGACGTTGCCAACGTGCAGCGTACGGGTGAAATCTTCTGGGGCCGGAAGCACGGCATGAACCTCAATGTGGTCACCGAGCCCGACGAAGTCGGCAAGCCGATGGGCAAGATCATGGCCTACTCGCTGACCAGGACGCTTTTGCCCGTGCGCGAACAGGGTTCCGTCTCGAGCGCGGTGGAGCCGGTGAACTTTTCCACCGACAAACGTCTGGCCTGGAACTATGACCCGGGCACCCGGCGCGTGCGGCAATTACCCATGTACGGCTACGACACGCCGCTTTCGGGCACATCGGGCCAGATGACGATCGACCAGGACCGCCTGATGAACGGGGATCCGGGACGGTACGAATGGAAGACGAAGGGCAAGCGCGAGATCTATCTCCCGGCCAATTCCTACCGGCTCCATGGCAAGGACGTCAAGTACGCCAATCTGCTCACGCCCAATCACGCCAATCCCGACTATCTGCGCTATGAGCTGCGCCGTGTGTGGGAGCTGGAAGGGACGCTGAAGGACGGCTTCCGTCACGCTTATGGCAAACGTGTGCTGTTCCTTGACGAAGACACCTGGCAAGCCTCGATATCGGACTATTACGACGCCAGGGGAGCGCTTTGGCAGCACGCTTTCATCGCTCACTACTACGCCTTTGATCTCAAGGGCTGGCACGCCGGCAACAGCTTCTACCATGACCTGAACACGGGGAACTACATCGGCTACAACCTTTTCCAGGAGCTTCCGATCGGTCCGGTGCTGAATGCTGGAAAGATGGTCCCGACCATGTTTGGCCCAGAAGCCTTGCGCCAGATCGGCAACTGATCAGGAGATGAAAATGACCAAGCCAATGTTCAAGCTTTCTCCTGTCGCCGCCGCGGTACTGGGCGTCGTTTTTTCCTCACCCTCGTTCGGCGGTGAGGCCATCGTTTTCGACAATGGCGCGAAGCTCGACTGGAAGGCGGCGACAACCTACACCCTCGCCACCCGACTCAAGTCGCCCGACCCCCTGCTTCTGGAAGTGGATGGGAACAGCAACTTCAAGAAAGGCGCGCTCACCGCCAACCGTCTGGCCCTGTTGCTAGAAGGCAAGCTGTCCAAGGACAGAAGCGGCTTCGTGCTCTCGGCCAGCACCTTCTACGACGACGTCTATCACGGCAAAACAGATTTCCGTGGCGACGCCCTCGGTACGGCAAACGCACCGGGCACATTCAGCTCTGACGCACGCCGCTACCATGGCGGCTACAGCCGCATCCTGGATGCCTACGGCTACACCAGCTTTGGCGTAGGCGACGGCGACGGCGACGCAACGGTGCGCCTGGGCAAGCACGTCGTGTCCTGGGGCGAGGCGCTGTTCTTCCCGGCGATTTCCCTGGCGCAGGGCCCGGTCGATGGCTCGAAGAGCTCCATCCCCGGAACCGAAACCAAGGACCTTCTGCTGCCCGAAGACCAGCTTTCACTGATCTACCGGCCAACACCGAACTGGTCGTTGATGGCCCATGTGCAGTACGGTTGGCATCCGATCATCACGAACGCGCCCGGCTCCTTCCTGAATACCAGCAACCAATCCGGACCCGGGAACTCCTGCCTCGATCGTTACTACCCCAATGGCAGCGGCGGCTACAGCTGCTCCTTCGGGGCACGCCAAGGCGATGACAGACCAGGCGACACCGGGCAGTGGGGTGTGGGCACGCGCTACCGCGTCACCGAAGAGACCGAGCTGGGTCTGTATTACCTCAACTACCACGACCGCATTGCACTACCCGAGGTCAACGTGTTCGCTGACAGCGATGCGCTCGGCGGCGGTACTTACCGCAACCGCTACTTCGACAATGTGAAGCTCATCGGCGCATCCCTCAGTACCACCCTGGGCATGGCCACCCTCGCCGGGGAAGTCGCCTACAGACGAGGAGCACCAGAGCTGGTCGATACCGTAGTCAATCCAGCGTCGGGCGCCAGCATACCGACACCGAGTCGAGCCAACACGCTGCAGACCAGCATCAACTCCTTCATCAACTTTGGTCGCTCGAGTTTTGCCGATGGGGCCTTGCTGCTCGCCGAAGTGTCCTACATCGACGTACGCAGCGTGAAGAAAATCAAGGCACCGGGCGTTGAAGCGTTGGGGGCAATGGCTGATTACTTTCCAGCCTCGAACAAATTGAGCATGGCAGGGCACGGCCTCGGCTTCTCCACCTCGTTATACCTTAACTATGACGGCGTCCTTCCAGGCTGGGATCTCAAGGTTCCTATCAGCTACGCGCATCAGTTGAGCGGCCGCACCCTGTTGGGCCCGGCGGGCGGTCAAGGCGAGCGTAGTTTCAGCATCGGCGCGGGGATGACCTACAACCAGAACCTGAGCTTCGAGCTGACCTATCTGGACTTCCTCGGCAATGCGAACCTGGATATGCGCCGGGAAAAAGCATTGACCGATCGCGATCAACTGTCACTGGTCGTGAAGTACAACTTCTGACAGGAAGCTCAGCCACCCGCTCGACTTTTCCATTCGAGTCTTTCAACGCTGATCACGAGCTCCTGGCCCCAGTGCCGGGAGTTCGTGCGTCGGTATTCAGGGACTTGCCTGCCTGGTCGGGCTGGCTGGCTGGGCCATGAAGTACATGGAGGCGTGACATGAAGCTTGTTATTCTGGGTTGCGGGGGTGTCCGCACTCTGCCTTCTATTTCGGGCATAGCGAAACCGTCACGCTCGCGCATTTCATCCCCGAGGCAAACGAAGTGACGAACCGCCTCGCCTTTTTCCCGGAATCGGGTGCGGAGAAGTGGAGAACACTGCTCGAGCAAGGCTTTGGCTCGATGGAAAAGCGGCCGGGGCTGGACGTTTCGCCGGCTCGGTATCTCCAGGAACACCTCAAGAGCCAGGCTGCACAGGGCTACTTCTCGCATGATCGAAGCGCGGGGCCTGCCGGCTACGCCAATCAGATCGAAGTCGAAGGAATGCGGGGCGCGGAAGCGGTTGTGCTGCGTTATGAGGTGCATGGGGGCCTGCGCGGCAATGCTGCAGAGCCTGTGCTCGAACTCGATGCAACGCCCACCTGCGCCCGGATCGGAATGGAACGACTGTTGCGGGATGAAGCGCGGGGCAAGGGTCTGCTCGCACCCGAGGTTGCCTTTGAGCCGGAGTCCTTCATGCGCAACGTGCTCAAAGACAGCCGTCTGACGCTGAACGAGACCGAACTGATCACACGGCGTGATGTGTGAGCCTGCGCAGCGCGCGGTCGATCAATTGAAACCTTCAAGTTGGAGTGGCAATGAGCCAGGGGAAAATTAAGGTGGCTTCCGGACGAAAAACGGATGCCGATTCGTACGAAGCAGGTGCCGTTCCGATCGAGCGCAGCGTGTGGTCGCTCGACCACACGCCCCCTGCTCATCCCCAGCTGGCCGCCGACCTGGAGGCCGACATCGTTGTCGTCGGCGCAGGCGTGGTCGGGGCATCGCTGAGCCTGCATCTGGCCGAACGTGGGCTGAACACCGTGCTGATCGACGCCGCCCAGCCGGCCGATGCCGCCTCGGGACGCAATGCCGGCCACGTGCAGCCCTACCTGCTGTCCCTGGACCCGCTCGACGCGCTGCCTGGCAAGGGACGTCCATTCATGGATTGCCTCATCGAGAACCGCAACATCGTTTTTGACCTTTGTGCACGCCACGCCATCGATGCCGATCAGGTGCAGTCGGGCCTGCTGGAATTGGCACGCAAGAAAAGCGCAGAGCTCGAAAGCAAGGCACAGCGCTGGACCAAGCTGGGTCTCGATGTCGAGATACTGGGATCCGACCGACTACGCCCACTGGTCGGGACCGATCGCTATTCGTTCGGAACGCTATGGCGCGACGGCGGCTGCGTCAACCCTTTCCTTCTCACCAATGGCATGGTCAATGCCGCCATCGCGCTGGGCGCCCGGGTGTACGGCGACTCGCCCGCACTGGCTTGTGAACGGCACAAGGGGCGCTGGAAGCTGAGAACGGAATTCGGCAGCGTACTCGCGGATCGCGTGGTGCTGTGTACCAATGGCCATGTCGGTGAGGGTTTCTATTCAGAGCTGGAGCGCACCCAGTTCCCGTTGCTTGCTTGCGGACTGGCCACACGCCCCTTGCCGCAGTCGCTGCTCGACGTGATCAACCCGACGCGGGCAGCGCTGAGCCAGCATCCGGCGGGGCTCTATCCGATGGTCGTTGACCGCAAGGGGCGTCTAATCACTGCGACCATCCCCGCCGTCGGCCGCGCCCACCGCAGCGACATCCATTTCAACTACTTCCTTCGCCATCTCCGTCGCGTCTATCCCGGGGCCAGAGACGTGGGTATCGAACTGGAAACCTACTGGACCGGCATGACGCACAACTCCTCGCCTGCCTACGAAAAGGCCTATCCCAAGTTCTACCGGATGGATGAGGGCGTGTTCGCACTGATGAATTTCGGCTCCTGGGGCAATCAACTGGGACCGATGATGGGCATGAATGTCGCCCAGGCGCTCGCCGCAGACCAGCCCGACAGCACCGTGCTGGGGTGCGAGCGCCCGGTGGAGGTTCGCTTTCCGGGTCTGTTCAGCACCAAGCTCAGGCGCTTCCTGATTCCGGCGGCAAGGCTGGCCGATCAGTTCAATCTGGTGTGAGTCCCGGCGCCCGGCTGCCGGGCTGGTGCCTTAGCGCTGGGCCACAGGCCGGCTTGCCAAGCACTTGCGCGGAAGGATCGAGACGCTCACCATCGACCACCCTTCAAGCGGAAGAGCTCCCATGCACAACACCACCCTGACGATCAGTGGCATGCGCGACGAACACTGCCTGCGCCTGGTCACCAACGCCATCCAGGACCTGCCGGGCATCGGCCATCTCGAGATCTCGCTCGAGACCGGTGCGGCAACGATCGAGCACGGTCAGTTCGTATCCGCGGCCGACATCTACCAAGCGATTGAGGACGCCGGCTTCAGCGCACGCTGAACCTCGCGGCGGCAGCACGGACTTCGAAACCATCGAGGTCGATACGCACTCCAAGACCGACTCGATCAATCGGATCCGCCGCCCGGAGTTGCCATGATGCCCGCCTTGCTTCGCCAATTCCCGGGAGGTATCGCCTTCGTCGATATCGAAACCAACGGCGGGCCAGCGCAACGCGCGTCGATCACCGAGATCGGCATCGTGCAGGTCGATGAGGACGGCACCCGCGAATGGTCGACGCTGCTACGACCGGAATCACGCATCCCTGATCATATCCGGCGCCTGACCGGCATTGATGACGACATGGTGGCGCACGCGCCGTGTTTCGCCGAGATCGCAGACGAGGTTTTCGACCGCCTGGACGGCCGGCTTTTCGTCGCCCATAACGCACGCTTCGATCACGGCCACCTGCGCGCAGCCTTTCGCCGTGCCGGGCTCGACATGCGCCCGCAAGTGCTGTGCACGGTGAAGCTGTCACGCCGGCTGTTTCCGGAGCATCGCCATCACGGGCTCGACCATCTGATTTCACGCCACGGGCTGGCAGTCAGCGAGCGCCATCGCGCGCTGGGCGACGCCGCACTGCTGTGGCAGTTCTGGCAGAAGCTCCACGAACGCTTTCCACCCGCATACATCGCCGATCAGGTGCGGGGTCTGGTGGCTCACCGCAGCCTGCCGTCCCACCTTGATGCCAAGCAGATCAGCGCCCTACCCGATACGCCCGGGGTGTATCTCTTTTACGGTGAGCGCAACGGCAAAGCCACGCTGCCGCTCTACATTGGCAAGAGTACGCACCTGCGCAGCCGTGTGCTGTCGCACTTCGCGGCCGACCATCAGAGTGACCGTGAGCTCAGCCTGAGCCAGCAAGTGCGGCGCATCGACTGGATCGAAACCGCCGGCGAGGTCGGCGCGCTGTTGAAGGAAGCGGAACTCATCAAGCAACTGCAGCCCACCCACAACCGCCTGCTACGGCGCAATCGCGACCTGTGCACCTGGCGGCTCGCAGCAGACATGTTCGGAGCGTCACGGCTCGAACTGGTACATGCAGCCGCACTCGATTTTGGCCGACGCGACAATCTGTACGGTTTATTCCGCACCCGCCGCGAGGCCAGCAACCGCCTGCGCGCGCTGGCCCGTGACCATGGGCTATGCCCGCCCCTACTGGGCCTGGAGAAACACACACCGGGGATGCGTTGCTTCGACTTCCAGCTCAAGCGCTGCCGCGGCGCCTGCAATGGCGGCGAATCTGCCGAGGCCCATGGCCTGCGCCTGCTCGACGCGCTACAGGGTCTGAAGCTGGAAAGCTGGCCGTGGTCGGGAGCAATCGCACTGCGCGAGGGCGATGAACTGCACCTCGTCGATGGCTGGCGCTACCTCGGTAGCGCGAGGGACGAAATCGGGATGGCAGAACTGCTTGAACACGGTCGCCCTGCGTTCGACATGGATGTTTACAAGATCCTGGTGAAGGCGGCGCAGACCCTGCCCCTGCTCATTTTGCCGCCAATGAACGACGCCGCCGACGGCAGAGTGGACTCTATTCGGACACGCCCTTGAGGCGCAAACGCCATCGCTCATTTGCGGCCAACGGGTGAACACTCATCGGTGGAAACGGCTAACACGCCTCGACCACGAAGCTATCCAGCACCTGCTGGGCGACGGCCCGCCCGCTCAACCAGGCGCCTTCGACCCGGCCACCGTTAAGCCAGTCTCCACATATTCCGAGGCCATCCGCGGCGTGCCACACGCAGCCACCATCCACGGCCG
>DAORUJ010000062.1:0-17200 GCA_035433105.1 Thauera sp. | reverse complement strand
CAGGTCGAGGTCCGGCAGATCAAGATCGGGCAGGTCGAGTGTGCCGAGGTCGACGGTGCCGGGCACGGTTGGTGATTCGAGCGGCGCCAGGGCGGGCTCATCCGCGTCGGAGCCGGCGTCGGGAAGGGCTGCGGTGAGGGGTGTGATCGATGCCCCGGATTCGCCTTCGACCTGTGCGGCCGGCGCATCGGGCCGCACGCGCTGGTCCTGACCCGCGGCCTGCTCGCGCCGCCGCTCGGGATGCAGAAAGGCGTCGAGGTCGGCTGGGCCGTGAGGAAGCGCCTCCAGATAGAAGCCAAGTGCCGACAACTGATGGGCCAGGGCCTCGAAGGCGCTGCTGTCGGCGTCTACGGGAGCGTTGGCGAGGCGGGCGATGGCCATGCCGGCATCACGGACCAGCTCGAGTGCGCGGGTTTCGCCCAGCAGGCTCAGCGCACCGACGATCTGCTGCAGCGGCTGGTGCAGTTGGGCGAGTGGTTCGTGCTTGGTCTGGTTGCGGAAATAGTCATCCAGGGTCTGTTCGACCTGGGCCAGGCTGGAGCGCATCTCGCGGCAAAGCTGTGCGAGTGCTTCCTTCTCCTGGCTGTCGCGTGTGCCGCGGGGCGCCGTGCCTGAAGGCCCGGCATCGAGCTGCTCACCGCGCAGCAGGGCCTGCAGCCGCCCCAGGTGCGGGTCCATCTGGCCGGCGAGATCGGCGTCGGTCACGCGCTGGCCGAAGTCGGACTCCAGCAACAGCAAAGCGGTTGCGACTTCGAGCGCGAGTGCATCCGAGTGCTGCAGGGGGTCGTGGCGCAACCACCGCGCTACCGCTTGCAGTCCGTCGAGTAGACGCTGGGTGGCGGGACGGCCGAGTGGCTGTGCCGTCTGAGTGAGGGCGGCAAGCTGGTCGTCGAAACGGGTCAGGGCAATCGCCGTGCCGCTGCTGAAATCGTCCCATTGCTCGCGAACCGCGGTCAGGGCCTGTTGCAGCTTCTGCAGGAGCGGCCCCACTGCGATGTCGCTGACAGGGCTGTCAGGGGCGGGCAGCAGGGCGTCGAGCTGCCAGCAGTCGCGAACGGCCCGTTGCTGCGCGCTGCGGGGTGGGATGGTGGCGACGCGGTACAGGACGTCGCGCAACAGGCGGTCGGGTGCAGAGGGCGTGCCTGCGAGCAAGCGCCGGAATTGCGCATCGATCTGGGTGCACAGGCGCTTGACGGTGACGTCGACCGGAAGGCTGCTATCGATCAGCCCGTCGTAAAAGGCCAGCGCAGCCCACCACAGGCTGCGTTGTGCGGGTGTGACCTGCAGGGCTTCGACTTCGGTGATGGCGTCGCGCATCCCCTGCGCGCCCTTGCTGGTGTTGCCACGCAGCCATTCGAGCAGACCCCGCTCGAAGCGCGTGCGCGCCAGGCGCAGCAAGGCCGGAGCGGCGCTCGTATCGAGCGCCGAAGGCGGTGTTTCCCGCCTTGGCGGGCGACATGACAGGTCGGGGTGAAAAAGCTCGGCTGCGCAGGGTAGCGGCAGGCCGCGGGCAACGGCGATTTCTTCGTACAGCGGTGCGAGCCGAAGCGCCTGGTCGGGAGCGCCGTGGGCGATTTCCTCGAGGTAGTTGCCGATGCTGGCGACGGCGCGCGAGGCGAGGGCGAGGGAGTCAACGTCGATCGGAAGTTCGCCACGTGACATCAGTCCGAGCAGCAGCTCGGCCGCGTCGGCGAACTCGGTCAGCCCGTCAAGGCCGACGATGGACAGTGCGCCACGCACCTGATGAAGGTGCGTCTGCGCGAACTGTACGCGGCCGGCTGCATCGTCGGCGCTGCGGGCCTCGGCGAGGGCGCTGGCCGTGCGCTGCAAGGCGGCGTCGATTTCGCCCTTTACCCAAGTGAGCGGGCCAAGATCGGTCGCAGTGGCGTGTGTCATGAGGTGCTTCTCGAGGTGACGGCGTTCAGACCTTGAAGCCCGATACCGAGCCCTTCAGTTCGACCGCGAGTTCGGCGAGCTGGCCGACCGACACCGCAGTCTGCTGGGTGCCGAAGGTGGTCTGCTCGGTGACGGTAAGGATGTCCTTCATCGTCGCTGCGACGCGGCCGGCGGTGGCCGCCTGTTCCTGGGTGTCGGTCGAGATCTTCTCGATGAGGCGTGCAGCTTCGAGCGAGACGCGGTCGATCTCGGACAGGGCCTGACCGGCGGCGTCGGACAGCTGGGCGCCCTCGACCACGTCGCGGGTGGCGTTTTCCATTGCGCCCACGGCATCCTGGGTGTCGGTCTGGATGGTCTTCACGATTGCCGCGATCTGTTTGGTGGCCTCGCCTGAGCGTTCGGCCAGGCGCTGCACTTCCTCTGCCACGACGGTGAAGCCGCGGCCGGCCTCTCCGGCTGATGCTGCCTGGATGGCGGCGTTGAGTGCAAGCACGTTGGTTTGCTCGGTGATGTCCGAGATCAGCTCAACGATTTCGCCGATCTCCTGCGAAGACTCGCCCAGGCGCTTGATGCGCTTCGAGGTCTCCTGAATCTGGTTGCGGATGCCGTTCATGCCGCGGATGGCGTTCTCCACCGCGTCCGCGCCTTTGCGCGCCGCGTCCAGCGAGCGCCGCGCGACCTGGGCCGATTGCAGTGCGCGCTCTGACGAGTCGGTCATCGATTGCGCCATGCGCTGAACGGTCGAGCCGGCCTCTTCGATTTCGCGCGATTGGCGCTCGGTGGCATCGAGCAGTTGACGCGAGGTGCGCTGCGCAGATTCGGTGGCCGAGGTGACACGCGTGGCGGCGTCGTTGATGCGGCGCACCAGCACCGACAGTTCTTCGACCGTGTAGTTGACCGAGTCGGCAATGGCGCCGGTGATGTCCTCGGTGACGGTGGCGCGCACGGTGAGGTCACCATCGGCGAGGTCGCCCATTTCGTTCATCAGGCGCAGGATGGCCTGCTGGGTGAGGTTGCGTTCGTTTTCAGCGGTCTGGCGCAGTTGCTCCGATTCGGTGCGGCGCAGCGCCATGTCGCTGCGATAGGCGCGCGCCATGCCAAACAGTGCCAGCACGCTGGCCAGGGCGCCTGCGGCGATGAGTGCGTGAATCAGGGTGAAGCCGCTGTAGGCCTGCTTGAGACCATCGGTCAGCTCGGTGCTGCGCGCGAGCAAAGGGACCGAGTCGCCGAAGATGCGGCTACCCGCCTGCTTGGCCTGCACGGTTTTCTGGATGTTGTCGAGGATCGTGGTCGCAGCGTCGAAGGTGGGCGCCGCCGCTGCAGCCAGCGCAGTGACGCGGTTGCGCAGCTCGCCGTTGCTTATGCTGCGCTCCAGTACGTCGATCTCGTGGCGCAGGGTTTCGATATCGCGGCCGAGCACGAAAGCCGGCTCGGGATCGATGGCATCGCCCGCCAGTAGGGTATTGGCGTTCTTGGCGATGCGTTGGGTGAGCATCATGTTGCGACTGGCCGCGCTGATGGCGGCAGAACTGGCACCGTTGTCGGCAAGCTGGCGGGCGACCTGGTCGCTGAGGTCGAGGAGTTCGGCGCTGGCCTTGTCGATGGTGGCAACCGCGCTGTTCAGTGTGACCAGGTTCTGGCGCTGTGCCAGCAACTGCGCCGCGTTGCCTTCGGTGCCCTGCCAGGCCGCAGACAAGGTTTCGAGCTGCGGGCGGACGGCAGCGGGCACCGGTGGCACGCCGGCAGCATCAATGTCGCCGCCCTGGTCGAGCGTCTGCAGCAGCGTGGCGAAACGACCGCGGCCAGTGTCGAGCTCGGCGAAGGCGGCGTTGTTGCCACGCAGCGCGAGTTGCGCTGACTTGGCGATCTGTTGCGACAACATCTGCATCTCGCTCGATGCGGTGACGTGCAGCGTGGCGTTGGTGGATTCGCGCTGCTGGAAAACGACCAGGCCAGCCGTCGCCACGGCGCAGATCCCGAACAGGATGCCGAAGTTGCGCAGGCCGTTCGAGGCAGTGCCGGACTTGGGGGGCGGTCTGGATTCGGCTGTTGGTGCGCTGGGCCCGCTGCGCGCTGGCGCAGTCTCGATGATCGTGGTGCTGTCGCTGTCGGCGGCGTTTGCGGCCGCTGTTGTGTTGCCGAAAGGCTTCAATGCCATGTTGCGTGCTCCACCGTGTTCGTGGGATGGGCGGGAGGCGGGCGTGAGGCCCGGTTCATTCGAGGCCGGCGTCGAGGAATTGAACGCTGGCCAGCAATTTTGCGGCGTCGATCTGCAGCCAAAGGTGACCCTGCGCGTCGCGCAGGCGTTTTGCGACCCAGGGACGGGGCTCGTCGCCCGAGTCGGCTTCGAAGTCATCCACGCTGCGCAGCCCGACCGAGTTGGAGATCAGTAGCGCGCAATGGATGCCGAGCCGGGCGCCGACCAGCAGCAGGCGTGCTCGGCCGGCGGCGACAGTCGGCCTTTCGCCGTGAAACTGGGCCAGGTCAACCACGCTGTAAAGGGTGCCGCGCACGTTCGCCAGACCGCGGTACCAGGGGCGCGTGAGCGGCACTGATGACAGTGGGGGTGGCGGCATGATCTCGCCGGCTTCGGTGAGGTCGATCAGCAAGTTCTCGCTGCCGGCCTGGAAACCCAGCAGACCGCGACGGTCTGCGCTGCGGGCCTCGGCCAGGCGGCGAGTGAGGTTTTCCTGGAACTCCCGCAGACTGCTGCGTCTTGCCATGTTCGCCTCAGCCGATCGCCCGGATGCGGGCGATGAGTTCGTCGTGGTCGACCGGCTTCACCAGGTAGGCGTAGGCGCCCTGACGCATGCCCCAGATTCTGTCGGTTTCCTGTCCCTTGCTGGTGCACAGGATGATCGGGATATCGCGCGTGCTGTCGTCGCGCGAGATTGTGCGTGTGGCCTGGTAGCCGTTCATGCCAGGCATCACCACGTCCATCAGGATCAGGTCGGGTTTTTCGCTCTTGCTGCCGGCGATGGCCTGTTCACCGGATTCGGCGGTAACGACCTGATAGCCCTCACGGGAAAGCAGCTCCTGGAGGGCCAGGCGTTCGGTGGGCGAGTCGTCCACGACAAGAATCTTGCTTATTGGCATCGTCGAAGTCCTGCGGAATCGGGTTCAGCGTGGCGCGCTGCGGTGTGTATGCGTCGCGACGGCCTTGAGCAGGCTGTCCTTGGTGAAGGGCTTGGTGAGGTATTCGTCCGAGCCCACCATGCGACCGCGCGCGCGGTCGAACAAGCCGTCACGAGATGACAGCATGATCACGGGCGTTGCCGACAGCTGCGCGTTCTTCTTGATGAGCGCACAGGTTTGATAGCCGTCGAGTCGCGGCATCATGATGTCGACGAAGATCACGTCGGGATTGTGGTCGGCGATCTTTGCCAGGGCATCGAAGCCGTCTTCAGCGAGCAAGACCTGACAGCCGGCCTGGCCGAGAAAGATCTCGGCGCTGCGCCGGATGGTATTGCTGTCGTCGATGATCATTACCTTCAGTCCGGCAATGTCCATGCAGGCTGTCCTCGCTTGTTCGTCGTACGTTCGGGCTTGCGCCGGATCAGATCTCGACCAGTTCGAAATCTTCCTTGCGGGCATGGCATTCCGGGCAGGTCCAGTTGGGGGGGACGTCTTTCCAGCGTGTTCCCGGAGGGATGCCTTCATCAGGCACGCCCGCAGCCTCGTCGTAAATGAAGCCGCAGATCAGGCACATGTAGGTCTTGTAGGGGATTTCGGCCATGGTTCGACTCAACTTGAGGGCTGAGGGTAAAATCAGTCTCATCTTAACCCATCCAAAATGCCGCCTCCGTGGCGGACTTCTCGCTCATGCCGATTGATATCCCGGATACGCCGCCGGCCGTGCTGTGCTTTGGCGCCGGCGATGCGACCGCCGGCAGTGGGCTCGCAGCCGATGTATTGACCCTGTCGAGCATGGGTTGCCACCCCTTGCCGGTGCAGACGGCTGCCATTCTGCGTGATACACGCAACGCCGACGAGGTCTGGCCGCAGGACGTCGAGATCGTCCTCGCCCAGGCGCGTGCCGTACTCGAAGACATCCCGGTGGCAGCCTTCAAGCTCGGGTTTTGCGGCAGCGTCGAGAACATCGCGGTCATCGCCGGGATACTGTCCGACTATTCCGCGCTGCCGCTTGTCGTCGAGTTCGCACTGTATGCCGCGGGCGACCTGGGTGAGGTCGGTGAGGAGATGAATGCGGCGCTCGCTGACCTGATTCTGCCGCAGACCACGTTGCTGGTGCTTGGCCGGCATGATCTGTGCCGGCTGGCCGGTGTCGCGGATGAAGCCAATGACGACGATGAACTGCCCAGCCTGGACGACGCGCTTGCGCGCGTGCTTGGCTGCGGTACCGAATATGTCCTGCTGACGGGCGGTGGCGAAGGTGGGCCGCAGGTGATCAATAGCCTGATCGGGCGCGAGGGCGCCGTGCGCACCGACGCCTGGCCGCGCTTCAGCGAGCGTTTCCTGGGGGCGGGGACGACCTTGGCGGCCGCTGCCGCCGCGGCGCTCGCGCACGGCATGGACTTGCCCGAGGCGGTGCGTGAGGCACAGGAGTTCACTCAGCAGACGCTGCGCCACGCTTATCGCGCGGGCATGGGACGGGCGCTCCCCGACCGCTTTTTCTGGGCGCGCGGCAAAGGAAGCAGTGATGACTGATGCGGCACTCCCCTCCGCAAACGCAAAGTCTGCGTGCGTGTTGCGTGGTCTGTACGCGATCACGCCGGACGACACCGATGACGCCCGCCTGCTTGCCTTGGTCGAACGGGTGCTGGCTGGAAGGCCGGTTCTGCTGCAGTACCGCAACAAACTGGCCGGGCCGGATCAGCGCCGTGTTCAGGCGCGCGCGCTGCTCGAACGCTGCCGTGCGGCCGAGGTGCCGCTGATCATCAACGACGATCTCGCGCTCGCGCTCGAGATCGGCGCCGATGGCGCCCACCTCGGGCGTGAGGATGGCGACGCAGCGACGGCGCGACGTGCGCTCGGCACCGACCGCATCCTGGGCGTCACCTGCTATGCCGACTGGGATCGGGCCTGCGCGGGCGCCCAGGCCGGAGCCGACTACCTCGCCTTTGGTGCGATGTTCCCCTCCGTCACCAAGCCCCATGCACCACCGGCGCCGTTCGCCCTGATCGCGCGCGCGAAGCACGAACTGAGGCTGCCGGTGGCGGCAATAGGTGGCATCACGCTCGACAATGCCGACCAGGTGATTGCCGCCGGCGCAGACTTGATCGCGGTAGTCAGCGATGTGTTTGCCGCGCCCGATCCGACCGCGCGCGCTGCGGCCTATCGCGCATTATTCTGACGCGCAGGTGGTGTTTGCCGTAGCGGAGTGTTCCGGGCGCATTCGCCGTTCGGGCAGATGGTCTTGATCGCTGTGGTGGACCAGGGCCGGGCGCGGGCGCGACAATGGCGTTTTTCGAATCCAGTCCAGGACGATCGAACCATGACCAGTCGTAACGAAACCCTTTTCCAGCGTGCCCAGCAGACCATTCCTGGTGGCGTCAATTCACCCGTCCGCGCCTTTCGTTCGGTGGGGGGTACGCCGCGTTTTCTTGAGCGGGCCGAGGGCGCGCGGGTGTGGGACGCAGACGGCAATGTTTACCTCGACTACGTGGGCTCCTGGGGCCCGGCGATCGCCGGTCACGCCCACCCTGCCATCGTCGAGGCGGTGCGTGAGGCGGCGCTGAAGGGGTTGTCCTTCGGCGCACCGACCGAGGGCGAGGTCGTGATGGCCGAACTGATCCGCGATCTGCTGCCGTCGGTGGAGATGGTGCGCCTGGTCAGTTCAGGCACCGAGGCGACGATGAGCGCGATCCGTCTGGCGCGCGGCTTTACCGGGCGCGATGCAATTCTCAAGTTCGAGGGTTGCTACCATGGCCATGCCGACAGTCTGCTGGTGAAGGCCGGCTCTGGCCTGCTGACCTTTGGCAACCCGTCCTCGGGCGGTGTGCCGGCCGACTTTGCCAAGCACACCATCGTGCTTGACTTCAACGATTTGCAGCAGGTCGAGGACGTGTTCAAGGCGCGCGGCGGTGAGATTGCCGCCATCATCGTCGAGCCGATTGCCGGCAACATGAACCTGATCAAGCCGAAGCCGGGTTTTCTGGAAGGCCTGCGGCGCGTGTGTACGCAATACGGCGCAGTGCTGATCTTCGACGAGGTGATGACGGGTTTCCGTGTCGGTCCGCAGGGCGTCCAGGGCCTGTATGGCGTCACCCCCGACCTGACCACGCTGGGCAAGGTGATCGGCGGCGGTATGCCGGTGGGCGCCTTTGGCGGCCGCAGCGACATCATGGAGCAGATCGCACCGCTCGGCACCGTGTATCAGGCCGGCACCTTGTCGGGCAGCCCGGTGGCGGTGGCCGCGGGCATCGTGTCGCTGCAACTGACGCGCGCACCCGGTTTCTACGAAGGTCTCAGCGCCAGCACCCGGCGCCTCGTCAGTGGACTTGCCGCCGCCGCCGCCGATGCCGGCGTCAGCTTCAGTGCGGATGCGGTGGGCGGCATGTTCGGCGTCTACTTTACCGACACCGTGCCGGCATCCTTCGCCGACGTGATGGCCGCGGACAAGGAGCGCTTCAACCGCTTCTTCCACGCCATGTTGGAGGCGGGTCACTACTTTGCGCCGTCGGCCTTCGAGGCGGGCTTCGTGTCGGCCGCACACAGCGATGCTGACATCGATGCGACGATCTCGGCAGCGCGCGAGGTCTTCGCGAAGCTGGGCTGATCGGGCCAGGGCGGGGCGTGGCAGGGCGGATCGGGGCTCGCGATCCGCCGGGGCTGCGCCGGGCGTTCCTTCCGGAGGCTGCTCCGCTACGCGCTCCTGCCGCCGCCACTTTTAGATCACAACAGGAACAGCGTCGCCAATCCCAGGAAGATGAAGAATCCACCGGAGTCGGTGAGCGCGGTGATCATCACCGAGCCGCCGATGGCCGGATCGGCGCCCAGGCGCTCGCGCAGCATCGGAATGATTACCCCGGCGCAGGCTGCCAGCAGCAGGTTCAACGCCATTGCTCCGGTCATGACCATGCCCAGCGCCACGTTACCGTACAGCCACCATGCCAGCACGCCCAGCAGTCCACCCCATGCCAGGCCATTGAAGAGCGCCACACCGAGTTCTTTCTTCAGTAGCCGCTTCATCGCGGATTGTTTCACCTGGCCCATCGCGATCGCACGCACGATCATCGTCGTCGTCTGGTTGCCCGAGTTGCCGCCGATGCCGGCCACGATCGGCATCAACGCGGCCAATGCGACCAGTTTTTCGATCGACCCTTCGAACAGCCCGATGACGCGCGAGGCCACGAAAGCGGTCACCAGATTGACCGCCAGCCAGGCCCATCTGTTCTTCACCGAGTCCCACACCGAGGCGAAGATGTCTTCTTCTTCGCGCAAGCCGGCGTTGCTCAGGATTTCGGCCTCGGATTCCTCGCGGATGTAGTCGACCACGTCGGCCACGGTCAGCCGGCCGATGACGCGTTTTTCGCCATCGACGACCGGTGCCGAGATCAGGTCGTAGCGCTCGAAGGCTTGTGCTGCCTCGTCGGCTTCGTCCTCGGGGGTGAAGCTGATCACCGTTTCCGAGCGCATGACATCGGCAACCTCCTGCTCGGGGTCATTGATGAGCAAGCTCTCGAGCGTCAGGATGCCCTTCAGGTGATCCTCGCGGTCGACGACGAAGAGCTTGTCGGTGTGGTCGGGCAACTCCTCGAAGCGGCGCAGATAGCGCAGCACGACTTCGAGGCTGACGTCCTCGCGCACCGTCACCATGTCGAAGTCCATCAGTGCACCGACGGAGTCCTCCGGATAGGACATGGCCGCGCGCAACTGCTCGCGGCCTTCGGGGTCGAGCGACTGGAAGACGTCCTGGATGATCTCGGGCGGCAGATCGGGCGCGAGGTCGGCAAGCTCGTCGGCGTCCAGCGATTCGGCGGCGGCTTTCAGCTCTTCCGGCGCCATCGTCTCGATCAGCGATTCGCGCACTGCATCCGAGACTTCGAGCAGGATCTCGCCGTCGCGCTCGGCCTTGACCAGATTCCAGATGTAAAGGCGTTCCTCGAGCGGCAGCGCTTCGAGGATGTAGCCGATGTCGGCTGAGTGAAGCTCTTCGAGCTTTGCCGTCAGACCCGCTTCGTGCTGTTTGTGCACCAGGCTCTCGACCATCTCGTGGCGCGGGATGTCCTGCTGGACGACGAGGTCTTCGACCGCTTTCTGGCGTGCGAGCAGCTCCTGCACTTCACGCAGGTGCTGCTGTACATCGTCGGGATGGAGTTCCTCTTCCTGCGTCATGAGCGTGCGTCGGGTCGGGGGCAAAAACCGGAATTCTACGGGCTTGATGCGCGGCACGCGACCATTGCAGGCCCTATTGCTGCACAGCAACGAAATCGATTCGCCGAAAGGTCGCTCACGGAACCTGCGACGCCAGCATTCGGCGCTGGATGCGGTCGGCGTGGGCCGCCAGGCGTGGGCCATAGTTGCGTTCGTAGCGCCGTGGGTTGGGCAGCATCACCGCCAGTCGGGCGGCCTGCGCCGGCCCCAGTTGTGCGGCGGAGCTGCGGTAGTAGCGCTGCGCCGCTGCCTCAGCGCCGAACAGTCCGTTACCCCATTCGACCACGTTCAGGTACACCTCAAGAATGCGGCGCTTGTCCCAGGTCAGTTCGATCATTACCGTCAGCACGGCTTCCTGTCCCTTGCGCAGCCAGCTTCTGGATGGAGAGAGAAAGAGGTTCTTGGCAAGTTGCTGGGAGATCGTCGACCCACCCGCACTGAGGCGACCGCGGCGCTCGTTTTTTTCCAGCGCGCGTTGAATGCCTTCCCAGTCGAAACCTTCATGATCGAGGAAGCGGTCGTCTTCGGCAGCAACGACCGCGCGTTTGAGGTGAATCGAAATCCGTTCATAGGGCACCCACTGGTGATGCAGCACGGCCTTGGGGTCGGATTCGCGCAGCTCCGCGAGACGCATGCGCATGAAGCTCGTACTGTCCGGGTCGAAGCGGCTCCACCAGATGACTTGGGTGAATAGCACCGCCTGCCAGAACAACACCAGCAGGAGCAGTGCCAGCAGGCCGCTGCCCAGCCAACCCAGCCAGGTGCGTGGAGCCGACATCGGCTATGGTCTGGCAGCGAGTTCGCGGCGCAGGTCGGCGAGGACGGCGCCACTGTCCGGGCGCACGCCGCGCCACAGCGCGAAACTCTCTGCGGCCTGTTCGACCAGCATGCCGAGGCCGTCGGCCACGCGCGCCGCGCCATCGGCCCGGGCAGCGGCCATGAAGGGCGTGTCGTGGCGGCCGTACATCATGTCGTAAGCGAGCGCACCGGGGGCGTACAGCCCGCTGGGCAACGGTGGCGCCTCGTCGGCCAGGCTGGCGGCGGTGGCGTTGATCAGGATGTCGAACTGCTCGCCAGTGAGTGCCTCGAAGCCGCAGGCGGACAGCCGGGTCTCGCCGGTCTCGGCGGTAAACGTCGTCGCCAGCGTTATGGCCTTGCCGGGCGTGCGGTTTGCGATCGTCAGCACTGCCGGGTGTTCTGCCAGCAAAGGGAGCAGGGCGCCGCGCGCGGCACCGCCCGCGCCGAGCAGCAGAACCCGTCGCCCGCGTAGGGCAAAGCCGAGGTTGAGGGTGAGGTCGCGCACCAGGCCGGCGCCGTCGGTGTTGTCGCCAAGAGTGCCTTCGCGATCAAAGAGCAGCGTATTGACCGCGCCAGCGGCCCTGGCCCGTGGGGTGTGGCGGTCGGCCAGGGCGAAGGCTTCGAGCTTGAAGGGTATGGTGACGTTCATGCCGCGGCCGCCGGCGGCACGAAAGGCCTCTACGGTGGCAACGAAGCCATCGAGCGGGGCAAGAATGGCCTCGTAATGCATGTCCTGGGCGGTCTGACGGGCAAAGGCGGCGTGGATCTGCGGTGACTTGCTATGGGCGATCGGGTGGCCGATGACGGCGTAGCGGTCCATGGATGCGTCTCAGTTGGCGCGAACCTGGTCTCCCTGCGTGAATGACCAGGTCCTGGTTATGACGATGACGTCGTACTTCTTGCGGATTTCGGGAGGGAACTGCCCATACGGCGCGGCAAGTTTGACGATGCGTATGGCGGCCTCATCAAGCACTTTGTGGCCCGAACTGCGCAGCACCTCTACCTGCTCCAGGGAACCATCTGCGCGAATTTCCACCGCCAGCAGCAGGTTTCCGTAGATGCGTCCTCGTGCAGATTCGGGATAGTTCAAGGTGCCAACACGCTGCACCTTGAGGCGCCAGTCCTCTTCGTATTGCGCAAAGCGATATTCCCTGGCCTTGGCGCCGATGAATTTCTTGCGCGGACGCTTGGCGAGTTCGTCCATGTTGCGGTCGATCTCGGCTTCGATGCGGGCGACGGCAGCGGCACTGTCGAGCAGATCGAGGCCGCTGACCTGGGGCTCGGGTACAGGCTGTTCGACCTTCTTCGGTGCAGCAGCAACCTTGGCTGAAGACTCCTTGCGGGTAATGACCGGCTTCTGCTGGTGTACCGGATCATGCGCGCGGCGCCTGGCATCAGTGAGGGCGTCGCCGTCCTGCCTGGAGGTTTGCGGAGGAATGGGAGATTTCGGGCGCGCCTGCTGTTCTGCGCTGCCACCACCGTCCACGTTCGCCTGGGCGCGCACCTCGGCCTTGTCCGGGGCCTTGGCGTGGCGGGTGTTGACCAGTACGACTTCCAGCCCCTTGTCCTTGCTCGGTCTGGCCTCGGGCATGCGGAACTGCAGGCTGAGCAGCAGGCCGTGCGCGACCAATGAGATGACGAACGCACCTGCCAGCAGCCGACTGCCTCGCGTGCGGCTGTTCGTTGCCCGCCCGTCCGCTGCGCGCGCGACCACCGCCGCGTCCGAAGGGGCTGTGACCGAAGGCTGGGGGGCGTCCATCGTCAAGGCTCAGAGTGGGCCGAAGGCATCCGCCGCGCGGCTCTCGTCCTGTGATTCGGGCTCTGCCAGCGTGCGCTGGAAGCGGGCGTCCACCTCGACGTCGAGCAGGTCGGTGCGCTCCACCACCAGTCGTACCTGGCTGCCCGGCAGCTGTAGCGGCATCGACGGCACCCTGAACACCAGCGGGACTTCGCTCAGGCGCACGACGTTCTCGCGCAGCACGGTTGCATCCACCTCGCCGCGGCCGTGCTGGCGCAGCCAGCGCAGGCACCAGTAGCGTTCCATGCCGCGCTGGAATTCGGCGTATTCGGCGTAGGTGAGCTCGAAGTCGCGCAGCGCGGCCATCAGGTCGGCTGACCTTGGAGCGAAGGCCGGTGTGCTGCCCTGCAATACCGACACGATCTGCCACTGATTCACCAGGTCAACGTAGCGACGCAAGGGCGAACTCGACCATGCATAGCATTCCACCCCCAGCCCTTCGTGAGGTGCGGCGACGGTCGTCATGCGCACCTTGCCGCCGCCCTGGGCGCGGTAAAGACCGGGCACGCCGGCTTCGTCAAGCAGGCGGCCCCAGGTGAAGTTGGCGTGGATCATCAATTCGGCAACCAGCTTGTCCATCGGCGAGCCACGCATGCGGCGGCCGATGCTGACATGGCCGGGGCCGTCTGCGGTGTGCTGGGCCCAGTCCACACTGAAGCCAAAGTCGATGCGGTCTTCGTTGCCACCGGCCTTGCCGCGGCCGGCTTCGAGCACGGTGGCCAGATCCCACAACAGCGTCAGTTCGCGCTTCCACGCAAAGTCCGGACCGTCTTCGCCATGCACGGTGTCATCGTTGAAGAAAGGCTCGATGTCGTGATGGCGCAGGTTGGCGACGATGGGGACGCATTCCACCCGGCTTTCTTCGCCAACGATAGCCAGCCCCGCGGTGACATCGAGGTAGAGCGACACTGCGGGGCAGTCACGGCCTTCGGTGAGGGTAAAGGTCTGCACCACTTCGTCGGGCAGCATGGTGATCTTGCCGCCCGGCATGTAGATCGTGGACAGGCGGCGGCGTGCGATTGCGTCCAGCTCGGTGCCACGGGCGAAGCCCAGTGCCGGCGCGGCAATGTGGATGCCGATGCGCCAGCCTCCCCCGGCGCGCGGCGTCACCGAGAACGCGTCGTCGATCTCGGTGGTCGAGGCGTCGTCGATCGAGAACGCCGCCACATTGGCACGTGGCAGCGCGCTCGGCAGGGGTGCCGGGGCAAAGGCAGGAAAGCCTGAGCCTTCGGGGAAGTGTTCGAACAGGAAGCGGTTGTAGTGGAAGTCGTAGCTCGACCCCAGCGCACCGCATTTAAGCAGCAGGCGCGCGGATGACAGCCCGGTGTCGACGCATGCCGCCTCCAGGGCCTTGATCTCGTTGCGGTTGCGGTCGGGACGGTAGAGGGCTTGCGGCAGTAGTGCGGCGAGCTCGGGCGGCATGCGGCCATCGACCAGTTCGCCGCGCATGTGCTCGATTGCGGCAGCCTGCTGGCGCTTCTTTTCCAGACCGGCGAGAGCGGCCTGCAGGATTTCTGCGGGGGCCTTGCGAAAGCGCCCCTTGCCCTTGCGATGGAACCAGATTGGCGCGGAGTGCAGGCGCAGCAGGATGGCGGCGGATTCGACGGGTGTGGGTTTATGACCCTGATACTCGGCTGCAAAGTCGGCGAAGGCAAATTCGTCGTCCCCGCAAACCTCCCACAGGAATTCGGTGTCCAGTGCTTCCGCTTCCGCTTCGGCGCGGCTCAGCAGCTCGCTCGGCCCCGGCTCGCGGTACTCGAGCAGGACGTTGGCGCGTTTGAGCTTCACCCGCTTGCCGTGGGTGTTTTCGACCTGCAGAGTGGCTTCGTTATCGGCGAGGATCGTACCGGCCTTGAAGGCCCCGTCCTCTTCATACAGCACAAACATCGGCATCCGCCTGGAGAAAGCAAGCTGCGTAGTTTACTGGATTCGGAGTGCTTGCCCTAAAGCCATGTTGAGGGCTTGGTGCGACTGCGCCCCTGCCCGGCGGATTCGACTGCGAACGTGGTCATCGATGGTGGAGGCTGAGGTCGAGTGTCGGCGTCGACAACGCTGTCGCGCTGTTCAGGCCGGGCGGCGGGCAACGGCGATCAGCGTGCGTGCCGGCAGCACGAAGCCGCCGCGTTCGTCCTGACAGTCATGGCAGGCGAGATCTTCGACAACGGCAGTGCGCAGGGCTTGCTGCGTGGTCTCGGGCAGGCGGCCGAGTGCCTCCGCAGCCCCGCCGGCAAGGTCGAGGAAAGCCTGCCAGTAGGCTTCGGCATCGGCAAAGTGGCAGCTGAATTCGCATGGCTGGATGTCGATGTGGTCAAAACCGGCGGCTGTGAGCGTGGCTTCCAGCACCTGGGGGTCGCCATAGCGGAATACCGACGGCCGTGCGACCTTCGGCGGCGGCAGCAGGCGGGCGATGCAGTCCTGGGCACGGTGAATCAGTGGCACGGTTTCGCGCGCCCCCCAGACCGACAGGGCGATGTGGCCGCCGGGCACGAGCACGCGGCGTATTTCGGCCAGTGCGCGTTCCGGATGGGGGAAGACGAACAGGGCGAGGCCGGCCAGCACGCGGTCCACGCAGGTGTCAGCGAGGCACAGGTGTTCGGCATCGGCCGTGGCGAAGCACGGGGCATGGGCATGGGGGCCGCAGCGGCGGGCGCCTTCGGCCAGCATGCCTTCGGCGATGTCGGTGGCGAGCACGGTGCCGCCCGGTGCGACCCGCAGTGCGGCGTCGCGCGCCAGCAGGCCGGGGCCGCTGGCAAGGTCGAGCACGCGCTGGCCAGGGGCGAGCGCCGCGGCCTCGAGCAGCGCGGTGGCAAGGTCGGCGCGCAAGTGGGCGCCTTCGGCGTAGCGGCTGGCGATGCGATTGAAGCCGGCGCGTTCCATCGCCTTGAAGCGGCGGGCGTCGAAGCCCGCAGCCGTGCCAGCACCTGTTAACGGCTTTTCGTGTTCGGGCGTGTTCATCGAGCGTTCTCCATGCCGAGTCCGGCAAAATCGATCACGGCGTCGAGGTAGTCGTGCCAGCGCGAAAAACTGTGGTCGCCGCCGTCCAGAATGGTCTGCCGGGCGTCAGCGTACTTGCTTACGGCGTGGCGGTAGTCGAGCACTTCGTCGCCGGTTTCGGCAAGCAGCCAGTAGCGCTCGGGCTGGGTGATCGCCACGGTTTCGAATGCGCGTAGTTCGTCGATGTGAGCGCGGGTGAATTCAAAGTGCTCGCCGGTGTAGAGGTTGTCCTGAATGCCGACGAAGGCCTCGAGCTCCAGGGGGGCGACCACCGCCGGGTTGACCAGCACCGCGCGTAGCGCATGACTTTCGGCCAGCCAGGTGGCGTAGTAGCCACCCAGCGAACTGCCGACGACGGTGGGCTGCAGTCCGGCGCTGCGGGCGCGGGCAATCTCGGCCTCGGCCAGTGCAATCGCTGCACGCGGCGAGACCGGCAACTGCTCGCACCAGAAACGCTCGCCGAGTCCGCGCTCGAGCATCCGTGACTTGAGCGCCTGGGCCTTGATCGAAGCGGGTGCGGAGCGAAAGCCGTGCAGGTAGACGATCATCAGCGGCGTTCCGCTCAGGCTTCCGACCATTGCACCCAGCCGAAATACCAGGTGGCCAGCACGAACAGGCCGAAGGCGATGCGGTACCAGGCGAAAACGATGAAGGTGTGGTTGGAAATGAACTTGATGAAGCTCTTCACTGCCCACATCGCGGAAATGAAGGTGGCGATGAAGCCGACGGCGAACACCGGCAGGTCTTCCAGGCGCAGCATCGCCCAGTTTTTGTACAGATCGTAAGCGGTGGCGGCGAACATCGTCGGGATGGCGAGGAAGAAGGAAAATTCCGTCGCCGCCTTGCGTGACAGGCCGAAAACCAGGCCGCCCATGATGGTCGAGCCCGAGCGCGAGGTGCCGGGGATCATTGCCAGCGCCTGGGCGAAACCGACCTTGACCGCGTCGGTCCAGCGCATCTGCTCCACCTCAAGGATGCGGGGTTTGTAGGCGCGCTTTTCCACGTAGAGGATGATCAGGCCGCCGACGACCAGCGCGGTGGCGACGGTGATCGGGTTGAATAGCAAGGCCTTGATTTTCGAGTGAAACATCAGGCCGAGAACGGCGGCCGGCAGGAAGGCGATGAAGAGCAGGCCGACAAAACGCTGCGCGCTGGGTTCGGTGCGCAGGCCGCTGGCGACCTTGATCAGGCGCTCGCGGTAGTCCCAGCATACGGCGAGGATGGCCGCGAGCTGGATGACGATCTTGAATACCTTACTGGTGTCGTCGGTGTAGCCGAGAAGATCACCGAAGATAATGAGATGGCCCGTTGAGGATACGGGCAGGAATTCGGTCAGGCCTTCGATGATGCCGAGGACGAGTGCGACGAGGAGGAGGG
>DAORUJ010000061.1:0-17228 GCA_035433105.1 Thauera sp. | reverse complement strand
TCGAGGATCCAGCCCTTGTGTTCGGCGATGAAGCCCGACACCCGGGCGACGATGCCGACGCGGTCGGGACAGGAGGCGGAAAGCGTGAAAAAACGTTCGCGGTGCATGATGTCTCGTGGGCTCAGCCGGCTTTGGCGAAAGCGGCGTCGATTTCCGCGCGCAGGCCGGCGTAGTCGCGCACCACCGGATACTGCGGGAATTCGCCCACGACGTTTTCTGGCGGCTGGAACAGGATGCCACCGTGGGCCTCGCCCAGCATTGCGGTGTCGTTGTAGGAGTCGCCCGCGGCGACGACCTTGAAATTGAGTTCCTTGAAGCGCTTCACCGCCTCGCGCTTCTGGTCCGGCATGCGCAGGTGGTAATTCACCACAATGCCCTCGTCATTGGCTTCGAGGCTATGGCAGAACAGCGTCGGCAGACCGAGCTGCTTCATCAGCGGCTTGGCAAACTCGTAGAAGGTGTCGGACAGGATCACGACCTGATAGGTATCGCGCAAGTCGTCGAGAAACTGACGCGCCCCTGCCATCGGCCCCATGCTGGCGATGACTTCCTGGATGTCGGGCAGGCCGAGTTTCTTCTCCGCCAGGATGTTCAGGCGGTACTTCATCAGCGTGTCGTAGTTGGGCTCGTCACGCGTAGTACGTCGCAGTTCGGGGATGCCGGTACGCTCGGCGAATTCGATCCAGATTTCGGGAACCAGCACACCTTCGAGGTCGAGACAGACGATACGCACCGTACGCTCCTGCAGACGAGATTTTGGCGAAGGCGCAATTCTAGCATTCACCTCTGCGCATCGAATCGCAGCGCCCACACCCGACGAAGCGCCCTGGGATAGTCGGAGCGGATGGGGCATGGCACTGACTGCCGCGGCGCCGTGCTCAAGTTCTCGAACGTGGTCAATTCCGGGTGTTCAGTGCCGGATTCCGGCCGGATACTTATGCCAAACGATGAATGCGCCGCCCATGATCAAACTCATCCCGACCGAAAAGCTCCAGCCCGGCATGTACATCCATGACCTGAACTGCGGCTGGATGGACCACAACTTCGTGCGCAACCGCTTTGCCGTCAAGAACGAAACCGTGGCGGCCGAGGTTCGAGCGCTGGGCATGAAGGAGATCTACATCGACACCAGTCGCGGGCTCGATCTCGTCGAGGCGCCAACCCAGGCCGAGCGCGAGCATCAGGTCAATGAGGCCTTGCAGGCCCTTGCGACCGACACCGCGCCAGCCGTGCCCCGGGCATCGCTCCAGCACGAGGTTGAACGCACCCAGAAGCTGCATCGCGAAGCCAACCGCATCGTGCGTGACGTGATGGGTGACATCCGCCTCGGCAAGCAGATCCAGATGGAGCAGGTCGAGCCACTGGTCGCACGCATCGTCGATTCGATCTTCCGCCGCGCGGACGCGCTGGCGCCGCTGGCACGCCTGAAAGAACACGACGAATACACTTTCCAGCATTCGGTGTCGGTATGCGTGCTGATGACCTCGTTTGCCCGCACGCTGGAGCTACCGCGCGAGATCATCCACGAGATCGCCGTCGGTGCCCTGCTGCACGACGTCGGCAAGGCCAGGGTGGCGGACGAAATCCTGAACAAGCCGGCCAAGCTCACCGACGCCGAGTTCGCCAAGATGAAGAACCACGTCGTGCAGAGCAAGATCATTCTGCAGGACACCCCCGGCATCAGCGACATTGCGCTCGACGTTGCAGCGCAGCACCACGAACGCTTCGACGGCACCGGCTATCCGAACAAGCTCAAGGGTGACGAAATCAGCCTCTACGGCCAGATGGGGGCAATCGTCGATGTGTATGACGCGATCACCTCGAACCGCGTCTATCACAAGGGCATGGCACCGACCGAAGCCCTGCGCAAGCTGCTCGAATGGGGCAAGTTCCACTTCAAGCCCGAACTGGTACAGGCCTTCATCCGTGCCGTCGGCATCTACCCGACCGGCTCGCTGGTGCGGCTCGAGAGCCGGCGCCTGGCGGTGGTGCAGGCGCAGAACCCGGACCAGCTGATGCAGCCGGTGGTGAAGCTCGTGTTCCACACCCGTGGCTACTACCTGGCACCCGAAGTGGTCGACCTGCGCCACTCGCAGGACCGCATCGTCGGCCACGAGGACTTCGCCACCTGGAACATCGACCCACTGCGCTGGCTGCCAGAGTAGAGCCCGCGCGCAGGTCTGGCTGGCGGCTCAGTCGGCTGGAATCGCCTCCAGGGTCTCGTGCAACTCGAGCCAGCGCAGTTCGGCCTCTTCGATACGCTGGGCGAGTTCGGCCTGACGCTTGTTTAGCGTCGGCACTTCACCCGCCTGCGGGCCAGCGTAAAGCGCGGGGTCGGCCAGACGCTGGTCGATCTCGCCCTTTTCGCGGTTCCACGCCGCCAGCCGCTTGTCGATCTGCTCAACCTCCTTCACCAGCGGCCGGCGTGCCGCGATGCGGGCCTGGCGCTCAGCTGCAGCCTGGGCGCGATCGGCCTTGCGCGTGGCCTTGTCCGCGACCTGATCGGGACACTGTGTAGCGGCCGCCACTTCGGCACGGCGGCTGGCGAGCCAGTCGCGGTAGTCGTCAAGGTCGCCGTCGAAGGGCTGGATGCGGCCGTCGTCAACCAGCAGAAAACGGTCGCAGGTAGCCCGCAGCAGCGCGCGGTCGTGTGACACCAGCACCATCGCGCCTTCATAGTCCTGCAAGGCCATGGTCAAGGCGTGGCGCATTTCCAGGTCGAGGTGGTTGGTCGGCTCGTCCAACAACAACAGGTTGGGCCGCTGCCAGATCAGCAGCGCCAGCGCCAGGCGTGATTTCTCGCCGCCCGAGAACGGGCCGCAGGGCGTGGTGGCCGGAGTCGAGCTGCCGCCCAGGCCGTCGCCACGGAAGTCAAAGCCGCCCAGATAATCGCGCAACTCCTGCTCACGCGTCTGCGGATCGAGCCGGACCATGTGCTGCAGCGCGGATTCGTCGGTGCGCAGGGTTTCGAGCTGATGCTGGGCGAAATAGCCGGTAGCCAGCCCCTTGCCTTCCAGGCGGCTGCCGGCGGCCAGCGCCAGTTCGTTGGCCAGCAGCTTGATCAGCGTGGATTTACCGGCGCCGTTGCGCCCGAGCAGACCGACGCGCTCGCCGGGCCGCAAAGTCAGGGTGATGCCCGCGAGCACGGTCCTGGCCCCGTAGCCGACCGCGCCGTCCTCGATCTGCAGCAAGGGGTCGGGCGCCGGCGGCGCATCGCGGAAGACGAAGGTGAAGGGCGTATCGACGTGGGCCGCGGCAATGCGTTCCATGCGTTCCAGCGCCTTGATCCGGCTCTGCGCCTGGCGGGCCTTGGTGGCCTTGGCGCGAAAGCGGCGGATGTAGTCTTCCATGTGGGCAATGTCGCGCTGCTGGCGCTCGAACATGGCTTGTTGCTGCAGCAGACGTTCGCCACGCTGGCGCTCGAAGTCGGAATAGCCGCCGGTATAGAGCATCAGCTTCTGCTGCTCGATATGGGCGATGTGGGTCACGCAGGCATCGAGAAACTCGCGATCGTGCGAGATCAGCAGCAGGGTGCCACGGTAGTCACGCAACCAGGCCTCCAGCCAGATCACCGCGTCGAGGTCGAGGTGGTTGGTCGGCTCGTCGAGCAGCAGCAGATCGGAGCGGCACATCAGGGCCTGTGCCAGGTTCAGCCGCATGCGCCAGCCACCGGAGAAGTCCGACACCGGGCGTTCGATGTCCGACTGCAAAAAGCCCAGACCATCGAGCAGCGAGGCTGCACGCGAGCGCGCCGCGTAACCGCCGATCTCGTGCAGGCGGGCGTGCAGCTCACCAATATGGGCGCCGTCGTGCGCGTTTTCCGCTGCGACCAGCTCAGCCTCGATGCGACGCAACTCGGCGTCGCCATCGAGCACGTAGTCGATCGCCGGAGAGGCAAGACCCGGCGTTTCCTGCGCGACGTGGGCGATCACCCAGCCCGGCGGCATGTCCAGATCGCCCTGATCGGGATGCAACTGGTCGCGCAGCATGGCGAACAGACTGGACTTTCCGCTGCCATTGGCGCCCGTCAGGCCAAGTTTCCAGCCGGGGTGAATCTGCAGGGTGGCGCCCTCGATGAGGACTTTGGCGCCGCGCGCGAGGCGCAAATTGCGAAGACTGATCACGAACGTAAAGCGCAGCCGGGCGGCCGCGGATTGAGATAAAGGCGCTATTCTACGCGCCAAGCGAATTGTCTCCGGAATCCTGCGCGCATGTCCCGCTTTGCCCTCCGCCCCGCCCCGCCCCGCACACTTCCTGCCGGGGTCGCCATCCTGCTGCTGATGATTTCAGGCAGTGGTTTCGTCCATGCACAGGCGAATGCCGACGCGGCCACGACCGCGCCCCCCGTGGCGACGAGCGACGCCCAGCGCACCACCGAAAACGCCCGCAGGGCCGAGCTTGAAGCCCAGGCCAAGGCCCTGCGCGCCGAAGCCGAAACCAGTTACCAGACCGCCGAGCCGGACTGCTACAGGAAATTCCTCGTCAACCGCTGCATCGACCAGGCCAAGCAACAACGCCTGCAGACCATCCAGCGCGCACGCGCGCTGGAAGCCGAAGCACGCGAGATCGACCTTGCCCAGCGCCAGCGCGCCGTCGCCGAGGTGCGAGCGCCCCAGCAAGGCGCTACGCCAACGCCGCCCGCAGCGGCTGAAGCCCTTGCTTCGCCACTGCCGACTCCGCCGGCTGCCGCGACGGTGACCCCGGTGCCATCGCCCGAGGCCCATATCGCCCCGACCCCCGCAGCCGAGCGCATCCGCAGCAACCGCGCTCAAACCGCCACCGAGGCCGAAGCGGCCGCCCAGGACCAGCAGGCCACCCGCGACGCCGAACGTGCGGTCAAGCGCGCCCAGACCGAGGCCGAAGCTGCCTCACGGGCCGAAGCAACAGCACGCGACCGTGCGCGCTACGAAGAACGCATCCGCAAGTACGAAGAAGAGCAGGCCACAAAGAAGAAGTAGGCGATGCGGCGGGCACGGCGGGCGTGGAGCACGCGACCTGCCCCTGCCGCAGCTCAGAGTGCTCAGCCTGGGCGCAGGCCGCGCGCCCAGTCGAGGGCGTCCTCGAGGCGATCGTTACCCCAGAACAACTCCTCGCCGACCCGAAAGCTCGGCGCACCAAAGAGCCCGAGTTCGGCTGCATGCGCCGTCTGTTGGCGCAGCGCGAGCTTGTTGGGGTCGGCCAGTGCGCGCTCGATCACGGCATCCGCATCCAGCCCCTGAGCCAACAGGATGTCGGCGATCACGGCGCGCTGGCCGATGTCCCGATCTTCGGCAAAGTTCGCATTCATCGCCGCGCGCGAAAACGGTGCCACCCAGCCCTCGTTGACCCCAAGCAGGGCCACCCGTGCCGCCAGCATGCTGTTGCGCGGGAAACCGCTCGGCTTGCGGAACGGCAGCTGGTGTCTGGCCGCCAGGCGCTCGAGATCGCGCCACATGTAACGGCCCTTGGGCGGGTAGATGTTGAACGGCGAATCGCTCCACCCCATCGCCATGAACACCGGGCCAAGCAGGAAGGGCTTCCATTCCAGCTGCACGCCCGCCGCTTCGGCCAGCGGCTCGATGCGCATGACGGACAACCACGAATAGGTGCTGGCAAACTCGTACCAAAACTCGACGACGGGGCGGGACATGGGGGCACCCTGCTGCAGCCAGTGATGCCCCCACTATAGTCGATCGGGCGCGCCCGTCGCATTCAGCCCAGTTCGATCAGCAGGTCCTTGGCCTCGATGCGGTCGCCCGGCACGACATGAAGCGCCTTCACCACACCATCGCACTCGGCGGCGATCACCGTTTCCATCTTCATCGCCTCGATCGACAGCAGCGGCTGGCCCTTGCTGACGACCTGGCCCGCATGCACCGCCACCGTCACCACCGCGCCCGGCATCGGCGCGCCGACCTGCGACGGATCCCCGTCACGCGCCCGTGGCCGGCTACGCACGCTGGCTGCGCCCGCCTTGGCGACGCGGATCATGCGCGGCTGGCCGTTGAGCTCGAAAAAGACCTTGACCCGGCCCTCCTCGTCGACCGTCTCACTGCGGCCGGTCTGACGCACGATCAGGGTCTTGCCACGATCGATCTCCAGCGCGACCTCCTCGCGGTCGCGCAGACCGTGGAAGAAAGCCGAGGTCGGCAGCACCGACACATCGCCGTATTGCTGCCGGTGTTCCACATACTCCCGGAAAACCTTGGGGTACATCAGCCAGGACGCCACCTCGTTCTCGTCCGGCGCACGCCCGAGCAACGCCGCCAACTCGGCCCGCACCGCATCCAGGTCGGCCGGCGGCAGGCTGGCGCCGGCACGGCCGACCAGCGGTTCGCGCCCCTTCAGCACCCTGGCCTGCAGCGCGGGCGGAAAGCCATCGGCCGGATAGCCGAGCTCGCCATGGAACAGCGACACCACCGAGTCAGGGAAGGCAATTTCGCGCGCCGGATTGTCGACGTCGGCGGCGGAAAGATCGTTCGCCACCATGAACAAAGCCATGTCACCCACCACCTTGGAGGTCGGCGTCACCTTGACGATGTCGCCGAACAGGGTGTTCGCCGTCGCATAAGCCTGTGCCACCTCGGGCCAGCGGTGCTCCAGCCCCATCGCCCGCGCCTGTTCGCGCAGGTTGGTGTACTGCCCGCCTGGCATCTCGTGACGATAGACGTCCGAGGTGCCGGCGCGCAGGTCGGACTCGAAGGGCGCGTAGTGGCGCCGCACCGCCTCCCAATAATGGGACGCCGCCTGCACGGCGTCGAGGTCGAGGCCGGTGTCGCGATCGCTGCCCGCCAGCGCCGCCGCAATCGAACCCAGGCTGGGTTGCGAGGTCAGGCCGCTCATGGCGTCGAGCGCGCCGTCGACCACGTCGGCCCCGGCTTCGATCGCCGCCAGCACGCTGGCCGCGGAGATGCCGCTGGTGTCGTGGGTGTGGAAGTGAATCGGCAGCCCGACCTCCTGCTTCAGCGCCCGCACCAGCTCACGCGCAGCACGCGGCCGGCACACACCCGCCATGTCCTTGATGGCGAGGATGTGCGCACCGGCGCGCTCCAGCTCTCGCGCCATGTCGACGTAGTACTTGAGGTTGTACTTCGACCGCTTCGCATCGAACAGGTCGCCGGTGTAGCAGATCGCAGCCTCGCACAGCGCCCCGGTGTCGCGCACCGCGTCGATCGCCACACGCATGTTGTCGACCCAGTTCAGCGAGTCGAAGACGCGGAAAACGTCGATGCCGCCCGCTGCCGCCTGCTGCACGAAGTGGCGGACGACGTTGTCCGGGTAGTTGGTGTAGCCAACCGCGTTCGAGGCCCGCAGCAGCATCTGCAGCAACACGTTGGGCACCGCCTCGCGCAGCAGCGCCAGGCGTTCCCACGGGTCTTCACGCAGAAAGCGCAGCGCAACGTCGAAAGTGGCGCCGCCCCAGCACTCGAGCGAGAACAGCTGCGGCAGCATGCGTGCGTAATACGGTGCGACCGCCAGCATGTCCGCGCTGCGCATGCGGGTGGCGAACAGTGACTGATGGGCGTCGCGCATCGTGGTGTCGGTGAGCAGCACGCGCTGCTCGTCCTTCATCCAGCGCACGAAACCTTCGGGGCCCAGCTCGCGCAGGCGGTCGCGCGTGCCTTTGGGCGGCGTCAGCGCCTGCTCATAGCCGGGCGCCCGCGCCGGGGCGGGCCATTGCGCGGGCAGCACCCGCCCCGCCATCTCCGGGTTGCCGTTGACCGTCACCTCGCCGAGGAAGTCGAGCAGGCGGGTGGCGCGGTCACGCGTGGGACGAAAGCGGAACAGCTCCGGCGTTTCGTCGATGAAGCGGGTGATGCAGCTGCCGTCGCGGAACTGCGGATGGGCGATGACGTTCTCGAGGAACTGCAGGTTGGTGGACACGCCGCGCACGCGGAATTCGCGCAGGCTGCGGTCCATGCGGGCGATGGCCTCGGACGGGGTGTTGCCCCAGGCCGTCACCTTCACCAGCAGCGAATCGTAGAACGGTGTGATCAGCGCCCCGCTGTAGGCGGTACCGCCATCGAGGCGCAGGCCAAAGCCGGCGGCGCTGCGGTAGGCGGTGATGCGGCCGTAGTCGGGGGTGAAGTCGTTCTCCGGATCCTCGGTGGTGACGCGGCACTGCAGCGCATGGCCATTGAGGCGGATCGCCGCCTGCACGGGCACCGGACAGGCGGCATCGCCGATGCGCGCGCCCTGGGCGATGCGGATCTGCGCCTTGACGATGTCGATCCCGGTCACCTCCTCGGTCACCGTGTGCTCGACCTGGATGCGCGGGTTGACCTCGATGAAGTAGAAGGCGCCGGTGTCGGCATCCATCAGAAATTCGACCGTGCCGGCGTGAGTGTAGTCGGCGGCCTCGGCCAGACGCAGGGCCAGGGCGCAGACTTCGGCGCGGCCGGCGTCGTCAAGATACGGCGCCGGGGCACGTTCCACCACCTTCTGGTTGCGGCGCTGCACCGAACAGTCGCGCTCGAAGAGGTGGACGCGGTTGCCATGCTGGTCGCCCAGGATCTGGACTTCGACATGGCGCGCACGCTGCACCAGCTTTTCCAGGTAAACCTCGTCGTTGCCGAACGCCGCCAGCGCCTCGCGGCGCGCGACCTCCAGCGCCGGGCCGAGCGCATCGACGTTCTCGACCACGCGCATGCCGCGCCCACCGCCACCCCAGCTCGCCTTGAGCATCAGCGGATAGCCGATCACGGCCGCAGCGGCTTTCGCCGCATCCAGGTCCTTGGGCAGCGCGATCGTTGCCGGCACCACCGGCACACCTGCCGACTGCGCCAGCGCCCGCGCCGCCACCTTGTTGCCCAGCGTGCGCATCACCGCCGGCCTGGGGCCGATGAAGACGATGCCCGCACGCTCGCAGGCTTCGGCGAAATCGGGGTTCTCGGACAGGAAACCGTAGCCGGGGTGGATCGCATCCGCTCCAGCCTCGCGCGCCACACGCAGGATGTCGTCGATGTCGAGATAGGCGCGGATCGGCTGGCCGCGCTGGCCGACGCGATAGGACTCGTCGGCCTTGAAGCGGTGCAGCGCGAAGCGGTCTTCGTCGGCATAGATGGCGACGGTACGGATGCCCATCTCATTGGCCGCGCGAAACACGCGGATCGCAATTTCCGAGCGGTTCGCGACCAGCAGGGTGCGAATGGGGCGGAGGTTCTCGATAGCGGCGGCGGCGAGATCGGTGTCAGCGTTCATGCAACAGGACTCACGGCAGGATTGAAAGCAGGGTTGCGACGGCGACGGATCGATACGCCAACGTGATCGGCCGCGTCGAAAATACCGGGTTTGGCGACACTCACGTAGACGGAATGCAGCGCGAAGTCGCCAAGCAGGGTGTCGGCGACATGCTGCGCGAACGCCTCCAGCAACAGACGGCGGTTAAGCAGCGCCAGACGGCGGACGGTGGCGACCACCGCGCCGTAATCGACCGCATCGTCGATTTCGTCGCTGGTGCAACAGTGCGAGCGGGAGAGTTCGAGTTCGAGATCGATGATCAGCGGCTGCGGCCCGAGGCGCTCGTGTTCGTACACGCCGATCAAGGCTTCGACCCGCAGGCCGCGCACGGTAATCAGGTCGTTGCCGACCGGCAGGGAAAGCGGCACCCCGGACGGCGCAGCCGTGCTCCGGGTCGCCGGCTGGAAGGTTTCGGTCTTCATGGGACGTCGATCCAGTCAGAAGATGGCAAAGAAATGGCCGGGACCTTTCGGCCCCGGCCACCGCTTCATTCAGCGTGCGACGTGAACCCCGTACTCCTCGCTGGCGTCGAGCAGCCAGCGGTACAGGTAGTCGGCGAAGCTGCGACGAATGATCACTTCCCACTGCGCCTCGCCCACGCGGCGGATGACCGCCGTGCTCTTGGCCAGGGTGGTGCTGACACCCTTGCCGACCGGGAAGTTGCGCGAATGGAAGTCATAGCCAGCCGACTTCATCAACACCTCGCGGGCGGCGGGCCCGCTCAGCTCGAGCAAAGTCTGCGCACCGCTGACCTGCATCACCGCGTAGTGGCCACTCAGCGCTTCGCGCAGACGCAGCTCGGCCGCGTAGTCCTCGCCTTCCGGCACGACAACCAGCCACTCGTCGGGCGATATCCACTGCACGCTGACACCGCGCTCGGCGTCGCGCGACACCGTACCCATCGCCAGCGGCAAGGGCACACCCAGGGCCGCCTCGACCCCGGCACGGAAACCTTCGTCGGCAGCCTTGCCGCGCAGGATCAGATGGCCGAGCAGTGCGCGTTCGCGGATACAGACGCCCGCCCCCTGCGCTGCGGCCTGGGTGGCCACCGTGATACGGCTCATGGCAAGCGGCGACTCGGCCTGGACTGCCACCGTGGGGTGGGCATCGAACATTGCGACATCAGACATGATGACGAGCTCCTTTGGGATCGTAGAAGACGGGGCTGACCACTTCGGCGGCCTGAACCGTGCCATCGGTCATCGACAGATAGACGGTCTGGCCCATGCGCTCGCTGCCACCCTTGAGCAGGGCGAGCGCAAAACCATGGCCCAGCACCGGGCTGAAATAGCTGGAGGTGACGTGTCCGTACATCGGCATCGGGATCTTGATCTCCTTTTCAAGCACGATCTGCGCGCCTTCCTGCAGCACCAGCTTGGGATCGAGCGGCTTGAGGCCGACGAGCTGCTTGCGATCGGTGCGATGGGTATCGGGCCGCGACAAGGCACGACGACCGATCCACGAATAGGGCTTCTTGTAGCCCACGCACCACTGCATGCCCAGGTCCTCCGGCGTCACCGAACCGTCGGTTTCCTGCCCGATGATGACGAAACCCTTCTCCGCACGCAGCACGTGCATGGTCTCGGTACCGTAAGGTGTCAGGTCGTACTTCGCACCCTTCTCGAACAGCGCCTTGCACACATGCATCGCGTAGTTGGCCTGGACGTTGATCTCGTACGAGAGCTCGCCGGTGAAGGAGATACGGAAGATCCGTGCAGGCACGCCCGCCACCTTCGCCTCACGCCAGTCCATGTAGGGAAAGGCCTCGGCCGAGACGTCGATATCCGCCACTTCAGCCAGCAGCTTGCGTGCGTTCGGGCCGGTGACCGTCATCGCCACCCAGTGGTCGGTGGTGGAGTTGAAATACACCTCAAGCTCGGGCCACTCGGTCTGGTGCCACAGCTCCATCCAGTCGAGTACCCCGGCCGCGCCGCCGGTGGTGGTGGTCATATGAAAGTGGTTCTCGGCGATGCAGGCGGTCACGCCGTCATCCATCACCATGCCGTCGTCCTTGCACATGAGACCGTAGCGGCACTTGCCGGGCTCGAGCTTGGTCCAGGCATTGGTGTAGATGCGGTTGAGGAACTCGCGCGCATCCTTGCCCTGGATCTCGATCTTGCCCAGCGTCGAGGCATCGAGGATGCCGACGCCCTCGCGCACCGCACGCGACTCGCGCTGCACCGCGTCGTGCATCGACTCGCTGCCACGCGGGAAGTACCACGGCCGCATCCACTGGCCGACTTCCTCGAACTTTGCACCGCGTTCGACGTGCCAGGCATGCAGGGCGGTGTAGCGGCGCGGATCAAAGAACGCGTCGCAATGGCGCCCGGCGATCGCACCGAAGGTGATCGGGGTGTAGTTCGGACGGAACACGGTGGTGCCGGTTTCCGGGATCGACTGCTTGGTCACGCGCGCGGCGATCGCCATGCCGTTGATGTTGCCCAGCTTGCCCTGATCGGTACCGAAACCCAGGCCGGTGTAGCGCTTGACGTGTTCGATCGCCTCGAAGCCCTCACGCGTGGCCAGCTCGATACCGGCCGCGGTGACGTCGTTCTGCTGATCGACGAACTGCTTGGGCGCACGCATCGTCGACTTGGTATGCGGCACGTCGTACAGCGCTACCGGCTTGCCTTCGCGCACCGGCGCCACCGTCGGCAACGTGACCGTGACGGCGTTCAGGCCGGCCTCGGCCGCGGCGCGCACGCCGGCCTCGAGGCCGTCACCCAGCGCCTCGCGCAGGGACCAGCGACCATTGGCGCCGCCGGCCGCAATCTGCCCGGGCACCCCGCCCGAGACGAAGCCGAACAGGTCTTCGCGCCACACCGGACGGCGACCCGTATGCGCCGCGAGGTGAATGACCGGGCTGTAGCCGCCCGAGCTGGCGATGGTGTCGCAGGCCAGCTCCTGAGTGCTGCCCTTGACGCGGAAGCCGTCGATGTCGATGCCCCCGACCACGGCTGCGGTGACGCGCTTCTTGCCCTGCGCCTCGATGACCGCGCTGCCGGTGATGATGCGGATGTTGCGCGAACGCGCAGCGGCGACCAGATCGCCGTCCGGCTTGTCGCGGGCATCGACGATGGCGACCACGGCACGACCGGCGTCGTGCCAGTCGAGCGCGGCGCGGTAGCCGTGGTCGTTGGTGGTCGACAACACCAGACGCTGGCCGGGGATCACCCCGTAGCGGCGGATGAAGGTCGACACGGCGCCAGCGATCATGTTGCCCGGCACGTCGTTGCGCCCATACACCAGCGGCCGCTCTTGCGCACCGGTGGCCAGCACGACACGTTTGGCGCGCACCTTGTGCATGCGCGCCCGCACCTGGCGGCGGCCATTGGCCAGCGGCGCAAGGTCGGCCAGATGCTCGGTGCGGCGCTCGTGCAGGGTAACGAAGTTGTGATCGTGGTAGCCATTGGCCGTGGTGCGCGCCAGCAGCAGCACATCGGGCAGGGTGGCCAGTTCGGCCACCACCGTGGCCGCCCACTCCGCCGCCGGCTTGCCGTCGATCGACTCACGGCTGTCGAGCAGCGACCCGCCCATTTCCTCCTGTTCGTCGCACAGGATCACACGCGCACCGCTGCGCCCGGCCGCCAGTGCGGCCGCCAGGCCGGTGGGGCCGGCGCCGACGATCAGCACGTCGCAGTGATGATTCATGTGGTCGTAGATGTCCGGGTCGTTCTCGACCGGGCTGCGACCCAGACCTGCGGCCTTGCGGATGTATTGCTCGTACTTGGGCCAGGCCGAGGCCGGCGACATGAAGGTCTTGTAATAGAAGCCCGGCGGCATGAACTTGCCACCCAGCTTGCCGAGCAAACCCATCACGTCGCGGTCGACGTTGGGCCAGCCGTTGGTGCTCTTGGCGACCAGGCCGTCGTACAGCGCCTGCTGCGTGGCGCGCACGTTGGGCACCTGGCCGGCTTCGGTGGAACCGAGCTGGACGATGGCATTGGGCTCGTCGGCTCCGGCCGACACCACACCACGCGGGCGGGCGTACTTGAAGCTGCGGTTGATCACATCGACGCCATTTGCCAGCAGGGCCGAGGCGAGCGTATCGCCGGCAAAACCCTGGAGGCTGACGCCATTGAAGTTGAAGCTCAGCGGACGCTTGCGGTCAATCCGGCCGCCGGTACCGAGACGGTTGCGTTGGCTCATTTTGCCGCTCCCTTGTCTGAGGCCTGGCCATTGCGCGACTCGGCGGTGACCGCCGGTTGCTGACCGACCTTGTAGGTTTCGAGGATTTCGTAGCTCACGGTGTCGCGCGTGACATTGAAGAACTTGCGGCAGCCGACCGCGTGAAACCACTGCTCGTGATGCAGGCCGCGCGGATTCTTGCGGAAGAACAGATAGTTGCCCCAGTCTTCGTCACTGGCGCTCTCGGGCTCGGCGGGACGGGCGATGTGCGCCTCACCCTTCGGGCGGAACTCTTCTTCCTCGCGATATTCATCGCAATGGGGACAGTAGATATGCAGCATGGTGTCCTGCTCCTGTCAGTGCGCAACGCCAGCGGCGCCGTGCTCGTCGATCAGCTTTCCGGAGATGAAGCGGTCGATGGTGAAGGGGGCGGCAAGCGGATGAGCCTTGCCGGCTGCGAGCGTGGCCGCGAAGACGTGGCCCGAGCCGGGCGTGGCCTTGAAACCACCAGTACCCCAGCCGCAGTTGAAGAACAGGCCGCCCACCGGCGTGGCCGAGATGATCGGGCAGGCGTCGGGTGTGGTATCGACGATGCCGCCCCACTGCCGGTTCATGCGCACGCGCGAGAAGATCGGGAACAGCTCGACAATCGCCTGCAGCGTGTGCTCGATCGTCGGGTAGCTGCCGCGCTGGCCGTAGCCGGTGTAGCCGTCGATACCGGCACCGATGACCAGATCGCCCTTGTCCGACTGGCTGACGTAGCCATGCACGTGGTTCGACATCACCACCGTGTCGAGGATCGGCTTCATCGGCTCGGACACGAGCGCCTGCAGCGGGTGAGACTCCACCGGCAGCTTGAAGCCGGCCATCTTCGCCAGCACGCCCGAGTTGCCGGCGGTCACCACGCCCACGGTCTTGGCACCGATGAAACCGCGGTTGGTCTCGACGCCCAGCACCTTGCCGCCACTCGTGCGGATGCCGGTCACCTCGGTCTGCTGCAGCATGTCCACCCCCAGCGCATCGGCGCCGCGGGCAAAGCCCCAGGCCACCGCGTCATGGCGGGCAACTCCGGCACGCGGCTGCCAGGAAGCGCCAAGCACCGGGAAGCGGCGATTGGCCGAGCAGTCCATGTGCGGCACGATGTCCTTCACCTGGCGTGCGTCGAGCACCTCGCCGTCGATACCGTTCAGACGGTTGGCATTGACCCGGCGCTGGATGTCGCGCATGTCCTGCAGGGTGTGGCCGAGGTTCATCACGCCGCGCTGCGAGAACATGACGTTGTAGTTGAGCTCCTGCGACAGCCCTTCCCACAGCTTCATCGCGTGCTCATAGAGCCACGCCGACTCGTCCCACAGGTAGTTGGAACGCACGATGGTGGTGTTGCGCGCCGTGTTGCCGCCGCCCAGCCAGCCCTTCTCGACCACGGCGACGTTGGTGATGCCGTGCACCTTGGCGAGGTAGTACGCCGTGGCCAGGCCATGACCACCGCCGCCCACGATGATGACGTCGTACTCGCGCTTGGGCGGGGGGTTGCGCCACATGCGCTGCCAGTTTTCATGGTGGCTCAAGCCGTGCTTGAGGAGCCCGAAGCCTGAATATTGTTGCATGACGATTTCTCCTTTAGCTGTCAGGCTGTGCGCTCAGCACTCGACAACATTCACGGCTAGCCCGCCGCGGGATGTTTCTTTGTACTTGTCTTTCATGTCACGACCCGTGTCGCGCATGGTCTTGATGACCTTGTCGAGCGACACGAAATGCTTGCCATCGCCCCGCAGCGCCATGCGTGCGGCGTTGATCGCCTTGACCGAGCCCATCGCATTGCGCTCGATGCACGGCACCTGGACAAGTCCGCCCACCGGGTCGCAGGTCAGACCGAGGTTGTGCTCCATGCCAATCTCGGCCGCGTTCTCGACCTGCTCGGGCGTACCGCCCATCACCTCGGCCAGCGCACCGGCCGCCATCGAGCAGGCAACACCCACTTCACCCTGGCAACCAACTTCGGCACCCGAGATCGAGGCGTTCATCTTGAACAGCAGGCCGATGGCCGCGGCCGTCAGCAGGAAGCGCACCACGCCGTCCTCATTGGCGCCGGGCACGAAGCGGTAGTAGTAGTGCAGCACCGCGGGGATGATGCCGGCCGCGCCATTGGTGGGCGCGGTGACGACGCGCCCACCGGCGGCGTTCTCTTCATTGACCGCCAGGGCGTAGAGGTTCACCCAGTCCAGCGTCGTCAGCGGATCGCGCAGCGAAGCCTCGGGCGCGGCGGACAGCTTGCGATAAAGCTCGGCCGCACGCCGGCGCACCTTCATGCCACCGGGCAGCACACCCTCGCTCTCGCAACCGCGGCGCACGCAGGCCTGCATCACCTTCCAGATATGCAGCAAACCGTTGCGCGTCTCCGCTTCGCTGCGCCAGTGCTTCTCGTTCTCCATCATCAGGCCGCTGATCGACAGATTGCTTTCCGCGCACTGCACGAGCAGCTCGTCACCGGTGAGGAAGTGATAAGGCAGCTGGGTGTCGTCCAGCACGATGCGATCGGCACCCGCCGCCTCCTCATTGACGACGAAGCCACCGCCGACCGAGTAGTAAACACGGCTCGTCAGCTCCACCTCGTCTTCCCCATAGGCGGTCAGGCGCAAGCCGTTGGGGTGGAAGGGCAGGCTCTGGCGGCGCAGGAAGATGAGGTCGGTCTTTTCAACGAAGTCGATCTCATGCATGCCCAGCAGCAAGAGCTTTCCGCTTGCACGAATGCGCATCATGCGCTCGTCGACCGTGTCCGGATCGACCAGATCGGGCGCCTCGCCCTCAAGGCCGAGGATCACCGCCTTGTCAGTGGCGTGGCCCTTGCCGGTGGCGCCGAGCGAGCCATACAGCTCGGCACGCACCCGGCGCACGCGGGTCAGCACGCCCTCGTCCTGCAACCGGGTGACGAAGGTCAGCGCCGCACGCATCGGGCCCACGGTGTGCGAACTCGACGGCCCGATGCCGACCTTGAACATGTCAAATACGCTAATGGCCATGTCTTTCTCCTGGCGGATCGTTCAGCGGCTGGCGGGATACACCGGGAAGCGGGCACAGAGGGCGCTGGCCTTCTCACGCACCGCGGCAATCACCGACGCGTCGTCGATGTTGTCGAGCACGTCACAGATCCAGTGCGTCAGCTCCTTGGCCTCTGCCTCCTTGAAACCGCGGGTGGTGATGGCCGGGGTGCCGATGCGGATGCCGCTGGTGACGAAGGGCGACTGCGGGTCGTTGGGCACCGCGTTCTTATTGACCGTGATGTGGGCCGCACCGAGTGCCGCATCGGCGGCCTTGCCGGTGATGCCCTTGGCGACCAGGTCGACCAGGAAGAGATGGTCGTCCGTGCCACCCGAGACGATGTTGTAGCCGCGCGCGACGAACTCGGCCGCCATGGCCCGAGCATTCTTGAGCACCTGCTCCTGGTAGAGCTTGAACTCAGGCTGCAGCGCTTCCTTGAAGGCGACGGCCTTGGCGGCGATGATGTGCATCAGCGGGCCACCCTGGGTGCCGGGGAACACCATCGAGTTGAACTTCTTCTCCAGCTCGGGGTTCGAGCGCGCCAGAATCAGGCCACCACGCGGGCCGCGCAAGGTCTTGTGGGTGGTGGTGGTGACGACGTCGGCGAAGGGCATCGGGTTCGGGTACAGGCCGGCCGCCACCAGACCGGCGACGTGCGCCATGTCGACGAACAGATAGGCGCCGACGGCATCGGCGATGTCGCGGAAGCGCTGCCAGTCGATGATGCGCGAATAGGCCGAGAAGCCGGCGACGATCATCTTCGGCTTGTGCTCGCGCGCCAGCGCCTCAACCTGGTCGTAGTCGATCTCGCCGGTCTCCAGGACAATGCCGTACTGCACCGG
>DAORUJ010000060.1:3375-17690 GCA_035433105.1 Thauera sp. | reverse complement strand
CCCTGTGCCCGATGCTCACCACCGGCGCGATCGAAGCGCTGATGCTGCGCGGCACGGACGAACAGAAAAACATGTACCTGCCGAAGATGATCTCCGGCGAATGGACCGGCACCATGAACCTGACCGAGCCGCAAGCCGGTTCGGACCTCGCCGCGGTGCGCACCAAGGCCGAGCCCCAGGGTGATGGCACCTACAAGATCTTCGGCCAGAAGATCTTCATCACCTACGGCGACCACGACCTCACCGACAACATCATCCACCTCGTGCTCGGCCGTCTGCCGGACGCGCCCGAAGGCGTCAAGGGCATCTCGCTGTTCGTGGTCCCGAAGTTCATGGTCAATGCCGACGGTAGCCTGGGCGCGCGCAACGACGTGCACTGCGTGTCGATCGAGCACAAGCTGGGCATCCATGCCAGCCCAACCTGCGTACTCGCCTTCGGCGACAAAGGCGGCGCAGTCGGAACCCTGATCGGTGAGCCCAACCGCGGCCTCGAGTACATGTTCATCATGATGAACGAAGCCCGCTTCGCCGTCGGCATGGAAGGTCTGGCACTGTCAGAGCGCGCCTATCAGCACGCCCTGCAGTACGCCAAGGACCGCGTCCAGGGCACCGAAGCCGGCGTCCGTGGCGGCCCCAAGGTCAGCATCCTGCATCACGCCGACGTTCGTCGCCTGCTGATGCAGATGAAGAGCAAGACCGAAGCGATGCGCGCGCTGGCCTACGTCGTCGGCGCCGCCACCGACAAGGCGCATCACCATGCGGACGAAGCAGTCCGTACCCAGAACCAGGCCTTCGTCGACCTGATGATTCCGGTGGTGAAGGGCTGGTGCACCGAAAACTCGATCGATGTCGCCTCGGACGGCGTGCAGATCCATGGCGGTATGGGCTACATCGAAGAGACCGGCGCGGCGCAGTATTTCCGCGACGCCCGCATCACCACGATCTACGAAGGCACCACCGCCATCCAGGCCAACGACCTCATCGGCCGCAAGATCGCGCGTGAGAACGGCGCCACCATCGCCGGCGTCATCGAGGCGATGCGTGCAGTCGAGGCCGAACTGGGCGCTGCGGGCGATGACGCCTTCGCTGCCATTGCCCGCTCGCTTGGCATCGGCATCTCCGCGGTGGAACAGGCGGTGGCCTACATCCTCGCCACCTATGGCAAGGACGTGAAGGCGGCCTCGGTGGGCTCGGTTCCCTTCCTGAAGCTGCTGGGCATCGTTGCCGGCGGCTGGCAGATGGGTCGCGCCGCACTGGTCGCGCAGCGCAAGCTCGAGACGGGCGAGGGCGAAGCCAGCTTTTACCAGGCCAAGATCGTCACCGCCCGTTTCTACGCCGATCATGTGCTGGCGCAGGCGTCGGGGCTGGCCTACGCGATCGTCAATGGCGCGGCTGGCGCGCTGGAGCTGACGGAAGAGCAGTTCTGAGCGACCGAGGGCGTCGTCGCAATCGCGGCGGCGCCCTCGAGGTGCTGAGCAAAAAAAGAGACCGGGCCTCGCGGCTGCGGTCTCTTTTTGATTGTTCAGCGTAGCCGGCGCAAACCCGCCACGCTGACCAAAGGCTTACTCCACCTTGGCTTTGGCGCGCAGTTCGAGGACGTGCTTCTCGACCTTCTGCTGCTGCAGGCGCTGCTGCAGTTGGGCCTTGACCTCGTCGAACGGGGGCGCCTGAGTCGTACGCATGTCGTCCAACTGGATGACGTGGTAGCCGAAGTCGCTCTTCACCGGCGTCGCGGTGTACTGGCCTTTTTCGAGCGCGACCATCGCGTCCGAGAAGGGTTTCACGTACATGGCCGGATTGCTCCAGCCCAGCTCGCCACCGCGGTCCTTCGAGCCCGGGTCACGCGATTCCTTCGCCACTTCTTCGAAAGGGGTGCCGGACTGCAGCTTGGCGATGATCGCCTTCGCCTCGTTCTCGGTCTCAACCAGCACGTGACGCGGCTTGTATTCCTTGTCACCCATGCGGCTCTTGATCGCGTCGTATTCCGTCTGGACTTCGGCGTCGGTCACCGGGTTGTTCTTGACGAATTCCTGCAGGTAGGCACGGATCAGGATGGCCTGTTTGGCCATTTCCATTTGCGCCTGTACGTCGGCCTTTTTGGCCAGGCCCTTGCTGCTGGCCTGCTGGCTCAGCACTTCACGGCGGACCAGTTCTTCACGCACTGCGTTCTTCAGTTGCTCGCCGTCGGGTGCGCCCTGAGCGCGTTGTTCGGCAAGCATCGCTTCGGCGCGCTCGGCCGGAATGGAGACGCCATTGACCTTGGCGATCGAATCGGCTGCAGCAGCGGGGAGGGCGAGAAAGCCAGCCAGCATGGCGATGGCAAGGCGGCTCGGAAAGCGGTTCATCGATATTCCTTCAGGTGGGTTGCTTGGTGGCCTCTTCGGCCGAAATTGCCTGGATGGCGAGCGCGTGAACGTCTCTTTTCATCATGTCACCCAAGGCTTGGTAAATCATGCGGTGGCGCGCGACCGTTCCTCTTCCGGCGAAAGCACCGGCAACGATGCGCACACTGTAATGCCCTCCGCCGTCGCGTGCACCCGCGTGTCCCGCATGCAGTGCGCTATCGTCGCGGATCTCGATCTCGTGGGGTGAAAAGGCATCGACCAGGCAGACTCTGATGCGCTCGGCAGTGGTCGCACTCATGGCAACACCTTCTTGAACGGGCGCACACTGAAGCGCGCAAACACACCTTCACGCACATAGGCGTCTTCCGCCAGCCATGTCTCGGCGCTGGCCAGCGAATCAAACTCGGCAACGACCAGGCTGCCGAAAAAGCCAGCGGGACCGGGATCGGGTGAGTCGATGGCAGGCATGGGGCCGGCGATCAACAGGCGGCCTTCGTTCTTCAGGGCCTGCAGTCGGGCCAGGTGCTCGGGTCGTGCCGCCATGCGGCGATCGAGCGTACCGGGCGCATCCTCGCCAATCAACGCGTAAAACATCAGTTCTTTTCCTCTTCCAGATAGCGAGACAAGTAAAAACCCTGGCCCAGCACGAAGGCCAGCATCAGCCCCATCCCGCCGAAGAGCTTGAAGTTGACCCAGGCTTCCTCGCTGAAGCTGTAGGCAACATAGATGTTGAGCACGCCCATCGAGATGAAGAACAGCGCCCACGCCAGGTTCAGTCGCCCCCAGATGGCATCCGGCAACACGATCTGGGCTTCGAGCATCTTGCGGATCAGATTGCGCTTCAGCAGCACGGTGGAGCCCAGCAAAACGCCGCCAAACATCCAGTACAGCGCCGTCGGCTTCCACTTGATGAAGGTCGGGTTGTGGAAGAACAGGGTGGCCCCGCCAAACACGACGATGATCACCAGACTGACCCACAGCATGGTATCGACCTTGCGGTGCTTTGCCCAGACGATCGCGATTTGCGCGAACGTCGCAATGATCGTCACCGCAGTCGCGATCAGGATCGGCGCCTGACTGGCGGTGATGCCATCGCCCAGCCATTGGCTGGCAAGTTGGAATGAGGCCTCGGGTTGCGCACCGGCAACCTTGTAGGCGGCAAAAAACAGGATGACCGGCAAGAGGTCTAAGAAGAATTTCATGCGGCAGAATTATAACGATTGTGGCCGGGTCTGAACGCCTGTCGCTTCGGACCTATGGCGCAAGTGAAGGAATGGCGCTGACAAGGCGGATGCGAAGTGCGCCCAGGGTGGGCAGGCCCCGCTCAGGAAGCATGGACGTCGATGATCTCGTAGGGATCCCCGCAGCGCAGGTTGGCGGGCACGGCCTCATCGATCAGGCGCGGCCGCGGCAGGTTGAGACTGTCCATCAGTTCGATGAAGGCCGCCCGGCTGCGCCCCGGAACACGCGCGTTGGTCAGTTTTTCCTGGCCGATCGAGCTCACCCGCATGCCCTTGTAGTCATGGGCCGGATAGACCAGCGTCTCGTCCGCCAGGGTAAACAGGCGCTGCGTGATGCTGTCGTAAAGGGTGCCGGCATCGCCGCCCTGGAAATCCGTGCGGCCGCAACCGCCAATCAGCAGCGCGTCCCCGGTAAACACGCAGTTGCGCCAGCGATAGCTGACACAGCCTGGCGTGTGCCCCGGCGTATTGATGACCCGGATCACTTCGTTGCCGAACGCCAGCGTGTCGCCATCGGACAACTGCAGATCGGCGCAGTTTGCGCCCGTGCGCCAACCGGTCGCGGTTTCGGCATCGCTACGCTCCTTCATCAGTCCGGCACCGGTGACATGATCGGCATGGGCATGGGTCTCGAGCAGATACACCAGATTGAGCTTCAGCTCCTGCAGCAGCCCGAGATACAGGGCCGCCTGCTCGGCAACGGAGTCGATCAACACGGCGTCGCCAGTCAAGGCGTCGGCCAGCAGATAGGTCAGTGTCGAACTATTTTCGTCGTACAACTGGCGGAACACGATGCTCATTTGTCATTGCCCTCCTGGCGGTTGGCCTGCATTCTAGCGTGCGCCACGAGGTTTTCGTTGGCCGGCAGGCGCAGGACCGCGCGCAGGCCACCGCCCTCTCTGGCAAGCAGATCCAGTCGGCCGCCATGTGATCGCATCACCCGCTCGACAATGGCCAGGCCCAGCCCTGCACCCTTGGTGTTCGAGCGTGCTTTCTCAAGCCGGGTGAAGGGGTGCCGCATACGCTCAACCTCGCTGTCAGGAATACCCGGGCCGCGATCGGCCACCTCGATACAGACGTCTTCCGCCTGCCGGTAAACGCTCACGTCGAGTGGCTTGTCCTCACCGGCATAGCGCAAGGCGTTGTCGAGCAGATTCGCGATGGCCCGCCGAAGCGACAGTGCCCGCGCCGGCCCGAGCAGACACTCGGGTGCTTCAAGGCGAATATTGACTCCCCGCAAGCGGTAGGGTTCCGCAATCTCGCGCGCCAGCAGCGCAATATCCACTGGTTGCACCGGCTCCTGCGGCACGCCACGGCCAAAATCAAGAAACTGACCAATGATGCGGTCCATTTCCTCGATATCCGACACCATGGCCATGATTTCGCTGTCCGGTGCGCCGGACATCTCGACCCCCAGGCGCAGGCGTGCGAGCGGGGTGCGCAAATCGTGCGAAACACCCGCCAGAATCAGTGCGCGGTCGGCATCGGTGCGTGCCAGATCACCCGTCATCTGATTGAAGGCATGCGCCACCACGGCAATCTCATGCGGCCCTGATTCGTCCAGCGGAGACGGACTCTGCCCCCCTCCGACCAATCTTGCCGCATGCGCAAGCTGGCGCAGCGGCCTGCCCATCCGCGACGCAATCAGATAGGCCCCCAGCATGGCGGCCACCAGAGCGCCGAGCCCCCACACCAGCCAGTTCAGACTATCCGGATTCTCGATGCGCTCGCCCGGCAGCATCACCCAGTACTCGTCAAGCTTGTCGTCCGGGTCCAGGCGAAAACTCACCCAGAAGCCCTCGAGCGACTTCCAGCGTGACGCAAAGCGGGTATGAATGCCCAGCTGCCTGCGGACATCGTCCGTCAGCAGGCGCATTGGCCTGGTGTCGGACAGCGGCTCCAGCTCGTCCGATACCTCGGCCGGATAGATGCGGATGCCTTCCAGTGCGGCCAGCTCGATCAGCAGGTCGGTCCGGCGCTCGATGTCGGCATTGATCAGCGCCGTACGGGTCAGGTTGACGACCGAAACCACCATCTGCGCCACATCGCGCGCGCGCGCAGGCTCCTGCAGGTAGCGAAACATCTGCGACCAGGAACCCAGCGCCAGAATCAGCAGCAGCGCAACCAGCAGGAAGGTCTGCCACAGCAGGCTACGGGGTAACCAGGCCAGCAGGATCGGGCTCGCGCCCCGAACTTCACCCTGACTCGCACCACCGGGTGCGCGATCCATATTGGCGGACATGCCGCGCTCAAGCCCCGCTTTCGGTTCTGCCTTCGTCGGCTGCCGCACCCTTGGGATCATCAGGCACGAAAACATAGCCAAATCCCCACACCGTCTGAATGAAGCGGGGTTTGGCGGGGTCGTCCTCGACCAGCTTGCGCAGGCGCGAAATCTGCACGTCGATTGCCCGATCGAACACACCGTACTCACGGCCGCGCGCCAGTTCCATCAGCTTGTCGCGCGACAGGGGCTGACGCGGGTGCTGCAGCAGCACCTTGAGCAGGGAAAATTCGCCCGTCGTCAGCTGGATCTCCTCGCCACTACGTTCGAGCAGGCGGGTGCCCAGATTGACGCGCACGCTGCCAAATGCGACCAGTTCGTCCTCGGCCGTTGGGGCACCGGGCAAGGTCTGCGGCTGTCGCCGCATCACCGCCTGGATGCGGGCAACGAGTTCGCGCGGGTTGAACGGCTTGGCAACGTAGTCATCGGCGCCCATTTCCAGGCCGACGATGCGATCGACGTCGTCGCCCTTGGCCGTGAGCATGATGATCGGCAGCTTGTCATCCGCCCCCCGCAGTCGCCGGCAGATGGCCAGGCCATCTTCGCCCGGCAACATGAGATCCAGCACCATCAGGTCGAAGTGCTCGCGATGCAGGGCGCGGTCCATTGTTGGCGCATCGCCCACGGCTTTCACCGCGAAGCCCTGTTCCTGTAGATAGCGGGACAGCAATTCACGCAGGCGTGCATCGTCGTCCACCAGCAGTATCCGATAACGTGTTTTTCCGTTCATGACGCAAATCGTAACCTTCAACAGGGCGCCTTGCCAGTGGCTCGCGCGATGACGGCCGCCCGCGCCTGGTAACGCTTCGTAAGCGGCCAATCTGCGAGCAACATGGACTTACAAAACCCCGCCGGGCGTGACCTGCAAGGCTGTCGCAATCAGCCGCTTTGTCGTATTGTCCCCAACATGTTTGACGCCTGCCGAAGGCTCAACCTGTGCCGATGGACATACGATGACACCGAAGCCTGCTTCCCGCCCCTTAGCATCAAACCCCGTCGCCTTACGTCGCGCAGCAACATCCGTGCGCAGACCACACGGGCTTACCGGTGCCTTGCTCGTCTGCCTGATCGCGATCTGCAGCCTGCCCGGTGGTGCGCAGGCCAGGTCAAGCGCAGAGGTCGTGCGCGAGCACGAGAGCGCGCAGCATGATCTTCGGCGTGTTCTCACGTCTCGTCATGCCGCAGAAGAAAGCCCGTCCGAGCGCCGCCGACTCAATCCCGAAGAGCGCAGCGCCCTGCACCGCGACCTGCGCGACGCCATGCGCGGCGCCTATCCCGAGCAGCCCACGGGACGCAAAAGAGCGCGCTGAATCCTGCTACCCGAGCAGCCGGCCGAGCCAGCGGGGTCGTCGAGCCAGTAGAATACCGGCACCATGAAAATCCTCGCTATCGAAGCCTCGTCCGAACAGGGCAGCGTCGCGCTTCGGGTCGACGACGCCATCCTCAGCCGTCGTATCGACGGTGCGGCAAACCACTCCAGAACCGTATTGAGCGATGTCAGCGACCTGCTGGCCGAGGCCGGGCTGTCCGTCACGGCGCTCGATGCCGTGGCCTTCGGCGCCGGGCCCGGCGCCTTTACCGGGCTGCGACTCGCCTGTGGGGTCGCGCAAGGCCTCGCGCTGGGGGGCGACATCGGCGTTGCCGTGATCGGAAGCCTTGATGCGATCGCCCTGCAGGCAAAGGCGCAACGGGTTTTCGTCGCCACTGACGCACGCATGGGCGAGGTCTATTACGCCGCCTTCGAAGGCGCCGACGCGAACAGCCTGCAGGTCGTTGCCGAAGCCCGTTGCACAGCGCCCGAATCCCTTGAACTGCCGCCAGGGCAGTGGCTTGCTGCCGGCTCGGGGTTTCGCGTCTGGGCCGATGTCCTGCACACCCGCTTCCAGCACCAGCTCTCCGGCTGCCGCGACGATCTCGTTGCCCGCGCCGACGAGGTCGCCATGCTGGGCGAACGAATCGCACGCGCCGGACAACTGGTCGCGCCCGAACGGGCGGCGCCGCTTTACGTCCGCGACAAGGTCGCCTTCACCACCGCCGAGCGCCTCGCCCGTGGGGGTAAAGCGTGAGCGAAGCGGGGCGCCATTGCTTCATCCCGATGCAGCCCGAGCACCTCGACTGGGTCGGTGAGTGCGAAGCAGAACTGCACGCCTTTCCATGGACGCGCGGCAATTTTGTCGACTCCATGGCGGCCGGGCATGGCAGCTGGCTGATGAAGGAGGGCACGCAGAACATTGGCTACGCGATCGTGCTGGGCGTACTCGATGAAGCCCACCTGCTCAACATCAGCATCGCGCGCGCCGCTCAAGGTCGAGGCCATGGTCGCCGCTTGCTCGACTGGCTGCACGACCAGGCGCGCAGCCAGGGCGCAACGCAGTTCTTCCTCGAGGTCCGGCCGTCCAACGAAACCGCGCTGACGCTGTATCGGTCGATGGGCTTTGAGCAGATCGGTCGGCGGCGTGGCTACTACCCCGGCGTCGACGGGCGCGAAGACGCAATCGTGATGCGGCGGGGGCTCTGAGCCAATGGCAAGGACGGCACGCAAGCTGAGCTCGACCCGGGATGCCATGCTGCGCGAGATGGGCCTCGGGCCGATCTGGCGCCTGCGCACATCCAGCCCCGAGGTGCTCGATCAGGACAGCATCGCCGACATCGCGCCCCCGGATCAGGTCGAGCAAGTGGCCCAGACCCGGCCCGACGCCTCGCTTCAGGCTCCGATTCAAGCTCAAACTCAAAATCCAGCACCAGGCCCGGCACCCACTGCGCCGACACGCCCTTCAGCGTCGGCGCCTGCAGGCGACACGCGCCCGGCGCTCAACGACGTTCCGCCGTCCGCGCCCACGGCACCGCGCGCCGCACCTGGCCCCACCGCACGGGCAGCAACTCAACCCACGCCGCAGCCCGCCGCTCAATCCACGCCACGCGCTGTAGCCCGTACCCGCACGCCCGCCGACCCTCAGCGCAGTGCCCGCATCGCCACCCTCGACTGGGACGCGCTCGAAACCGACATCCGCGCCTGCAGTGCCTGCGTGCTGTGCGAACGGCGCAAGCAGGCCGTGCCCGGAATCGGCGATCGGCAGGCCACATGGATGTTCGTCGGCGAGGGGCCGGGCAGCGAAGAGGACCAGCGCGGCGAACCCTTTGTCGGCCAGGCGGGCCGCCTGCTCGACAACATGCTGGCCGCGCTTGGCCTCACGCGCGGCGAAAACGTCTATATCGCCAATGCCGTCAAGTGTCGCCCGCCACACAACCGCACCCCCGTAGCGGCCGAGCTCGACGCCTGTCTGCCTTACCTGGAACGCCAGATCGCGCTGGTCCAGCCCCGCCTGCTGGTCGCGCTCGGTCGTCCTGCCGCACTCGCCCTGCTCAATACCGAAGTCAGCATTGCAGCAGCACGGGGGCGTCGTTTCGACTTCAAGGGCATTTCGCTGGTGGTCACCTACCACCCGGCCTACCTGCTGCGCAATCCGCAGGACAAGGGCAAGGCCTGGGCCGACCTGTGTTTTGCGCGCCAGCTGCTGGCCAGCGAGACACCGGGGGGCTGCTGAGCAGGGCCTGCCAGACGCGTGCCTCACTAGATAGCGCCGATCAGCGCCGATCAGTGCGGATGATCGTCCAGCAGGGCGGCGTTGTCGAACTGGCGCTGGTTGAGTTCGTGGCGACGCTTGACCATCAGCATCGCACCGGCGACAAACAGCCCGAACAGCACGGTCAGCACCTCGATCGACAGCCCGAACATCATCAGCACGGCGTAGGTCCCGGTCATCAGCAGAATCGACAGGTTCTCGTTGAAGTTCTGCACCGCAATCGAATGTCCCGCGCCCATCAGGATATGGCCGCGATGCTGCAGCAAGGCGTTCATCGGCACCACGAAGAAACCCGCCAGCCCGCCGATCACCATCAGCAGGGCCATCGCCACCGTCGCGTCGGTGACGAAGATCATCCCGATCACCACCACCCCCATCGCGACGCCCATCGGAATCACCCGTACCGAGTTCCGCAGTGACACGTAGCGCGCGGCCAGAATAGCCCCCACCGCCACGCCAAGCGCCACCACCCCCTGCATCATCGACGCCTGCGACAGGGTCATGTTCAGGGACTGCTCGGCCCACTTGATCACCAGGAACTGCAGCGTCGCCCCAGCGCCCCAGAACAACGTGGTCACCGCCAGCGAGATCTGCCCGAGCTTGTCGCGCCACAGCAGACGCAGGCAGTGGTTGAAGTCGTGAATCAGGTAGAGCGGGTTGTTCTTCAGCGGCTTGTGGTCGACACCCGTGTCCGGAATGCGCAGATTGAAAGCGGCCGCCACCAGATAAAGCGAGCCGATCACCACGATGCCGGCCTCGAACGGCGTGCTGACGAAAGGCAGGTTCAGCGCCAGCAGACTCTGCGCCACATCACCGCGAATCATCAGGCCGCCCAGCACCGTCCCCATGATGATTGCCCCCACGGTCAGGCCCTCGATCCAGCCATTGGCCACCACCAGCAGGCGGTGGGGCAGGTACTCGGTCAGGATGCCGTACTTGGCCGGCGAATAAGCCGCCGCACCCAGCCCGATGACGGCGTAGGCCAACAGGGGATGGACGCCGAGAAAGAGCATCAGGCAACCACCGATCTTGATCGTGTTGCTGATCAGCATCACCCGCCACTTGGGCATGGAGTCAGCGAAAGCGCCCACAAAGGCGGCCAGCGCAACGTAGGAAACGGTGAAAAACAGCTTCAGCAGCGGTTCGTATTCGGAGGGTGCGGCCATGTCCCGCAGCAGGGCAATGGCGACAATGAGCAGGGCGTTGTCCGCCAGCGCAGAGAAGAACTGCGCCGCCATGATGATGTAGAAGCCGAACGGCATCGGGAACCGCGCACCTGTTGTCGGGAGCGCGGTTTATAACACGGAAAAAGTCGGTCTTGGGCTGACGCAGTTCACGAACGCGGCAACACCACACCGGCGATGGCCGATTGCGGGTGTGCCAAGGTCATGGGTTTGTGATCTAATCCAAACAATAAACCCTACTTATTAAGACCATGGCCGATCGCAGACTCCAGGTATTTCATGCCGTGGCCAAACACGGCTCCTTCACCCGCGCTGCCGAGCATCTCTTCATGACGCAGCCGGCCGTCACCTTCCAGATCAAGCAGCTCGAAGAGCACTTCGACACCCGCCTGCTCGATCGCGGCCACGGCAAGATCAGCCTGACGTCCGCGGGCGAGCTGGTGCTGGCCTATGCCGAGAAGATCCTCGGGCTGTCGGCCGAGCTCGATTCGCGCGTCTCCGAGATGACTGACGAGCTCGCCGGCCAGATCAAGATCGGCACCAGCACCACAATCGCCGCCTACTGGCTGCCCGCCATCCTGGTGGGCTTCAAGCGCAAGTACCCCCGGGTGCTGCCGCGCGTCGTGGTGGGCAACTCCAAGCTCACCGAAGACAGCGTTGCCGCGCGCGACCTCGACATCGGCCTCATCGAGATCGTCACCGAACAGCACGCCATCGAACGCCGCAGCGCCGCGCGCGACGAACTGATGGTGATCTGCAGCCCCGACCATCCGCTTGCCGGTTTCAAAAAGCTGACGGCCAAGGACCTGATCGGCCATTGCTTCATCGACCGCGACCCCGGCAACGGCATCCGCCAGATTGCCGACGAATTCTTCGAAGCCGCCGGCATCGCCGGCAGCGAGATCACCCTGTGTGCCGAAGTCGGCAGTCTGGCCACCATCAAGCAGCTTGCCGCCGCGGGGCTGGGCTTTGCGATCGCATCCGAACGCGCCATCCGGCGTGACGTGCTCGAAGGGCGGCTGGCGGCGGTTCGCCTCGAACCCCGCATCTACACGCCGCTGGAAATCATCCTGCCGCGAGACAAGTTCCGCTCGCGTCTGATCACCGCCTTTGCTGACTTTGCCTGCGAAGAATTCGCCCGCATGGCGCAGGACAAGGACGCCGTGATCTGATGGCGAAGGCGAAGTCAGCCTTCGTCTGCAGCGAATGCGGCGCCCAGGCGCCACGCTGGCAGGGGCAGTGCCCCCAGTGCCAGGCCTGGAACACCCTGTCCGAAACCGTCATCCAGCCCACTCCCGCGGCCGGCAGCCGTTTTGCCGCGCTCGCGGGCGAAACCAGCCGGCTCAAGTCGCTGTCCTCGCTGCAACCGCGCGAAGAATCGCGTCAGCCCACCGGGCTGGACGAATTCGACCGTGTGCTGGGGGGCGGGCTGGTTGCCGGCGGGGTCGTGCTCATTGGCGGCGACCCCGGCATCGGCAAGTCCACGCTGCTGCTGCAAGCGCTGTCCCACCTGGCCGAAGCGCACAAGGTGGTCTACGTCAGCGGCGAAGAATCCGGCGAACAGGTCGCGTTGCGTGCGCACCGCCTGCAGCTGCCGCCGTCCGAGCTGCAGATGCTGGCCGAGATCAACCTCGAGCGCATTCTCCACACCCTGCGCGACTCAAAGCCCCGCGTCGCCGTCATCGACTCCATCCAGACCGTCTATTCCGAAGCGCTGCAGTCCGCCCCCGGCTCGGTCGCCCAGGTGCGCGAATGCGCAGCGCAGCTCACGCGCTTTGCCAAGCAAAGCGGCACCAGCCTCATCCTGGTCGGCCACGTCACCAAGGACGGCACCCTGGCCGGGCCGCGCGTGCTCGAACACATCGTCGACACCGTGCTTTATTTCGAAGGCGACACCCACTCCAGCTTCCGCCTCATTCGCGCGTTCAAGAACCGCTTTGGCGCGGTAAATGAACTGGGCGTGTTCGCCATGACCGAACGCGGCCTGCGCGGCGTCTCCAACCCCTCGGCCATCTTCCTGTCGCAGCATTCGCAACAGGTCGCCGGCAGCTGCGTGCTGATCACCCAGGAAGGCACGCGCCCGCTGCTGGTCGAGGTGCAGGCCCTGGTCGACGCCGCCCACAGCCCCAACCCGCGACGCCTCTCGGTCGGCCTCGAGCCCACCCGCCTGGCCATGCTGCTGGCCGTCATGCACCGCCATGCCGGCGTGGTGTGCTTCGATCAGGACGTGTTCGTCAATGCCGTCGGCGGCGTCAAGATCACCGAGCCCGCCGCCGACCTCGCCATCCTGTTCGCCATCGTCTCGTCACTGCGCGACCGCCCGCTGCGGCGCGGCCTGGCGGTCTTCGGCGAAGTCGGCCTCGCCGGCGAAATCCGCCCCGCACCGCGCGGGCAAGACCGCCTCCGCGAAGCCGCCAAGCTCGGCTTCGACACCGTCATCATCCCCAAGGCCAACGCCCCCCGGCAGGCAATCGACGGGCTGACAGTGATCGCCGTCGACCGAGTCGAAGAAGCGCTGGAGCGAATGCGCGAGCTGGAGTAGGGCGCAAGTGTTCAGAAGCGGGGGGGGGGGCGCAGGTCTCAGGACTCATGCGACAAAACTGGGGCAGTTTCAGCGCGGCCAGCCGTGTGCTACTTTGTACTTATTACGTAACACATGAGGGCAAAGCCATGAGCGAAACGACCTTCACATTCCGGGTCGATGAATCCCTGAAAACCGAGTTTTCCACAGCCGCCAAGGCCCGCGATCGCACCGGGGCGCAGTTGTTGCGTGACTTCATGCGCGACTTCGTGCGACAGCAAGAGGACGCGGCCGCACATGACGCCTGGTTCCGTCGCCAGGTACAGGTCGGCCTGGACTCAGCCAATGCAGGAAACCTGATTCCAGCGGCCGAAGTCGAAGCCCAGTTCGCGGGCAAGCGGGCGGCCACACGTCGCCGGCTCGAAGCCTCTGAATGATGGAGCTGTTCTGGACGCTAGAGGCGATACAAGACCGTGACGGCATCTATGACTACATTGAGGCCGACAATCCGGCCGCCGCGCTGGCTCTTGATGAGCTATTCGCAGAGAAAGCCGACCGCCTGGTCGATCATCCTGGCCTGGGCCGACCTGGCCGTATTGCCGGCACGCGTGAGCTGGTAGCACATCAAAATTACATCTTGGTCTATGACTTGGCCGGCGAGCTGGTACGTGTGCTGCGCGTTCTGCACGCAGCTAGACAGTGGCCGCCAGCCAGAGAGTAGCGCCGTGGAGTTCATGGACCGGATGATTGTTTTTTGCAGTTATAGCATTGGCCGAGCTGGCAGATGATGACCCCGCCCCCTGCACCCTGTTTTGCCCTGCTCGACGACTGTCACGCCACCGCCGCGCAGCCATCCAGCAGGCTGTACACCGGCTTCGTCCGCGAACATCGCTGCGACGACCCCGCTGCGCTTGATGCGCTGTGGGCGGGCGTCGAGTGCGATATGCACGCCGGCCTGCACGCGGTCGTGCTGGCCGACTACGAATGGGGCGCACGGCTGATGCAGGCTGGGCACGAGCGTCTGGATGCGCAAACTGGCGGGGCGCTGCGGGTGCTGATGTTCGATCAGCTGCAACGGCTGTCCACCGACGAAGTCGACGGCTGGCTTGTCCGCCACGAAGCCGAACAGGCGCTCCAGACCGAAGCCGAACAGGCGCTC
>DAORUJ010000060.1:0-3275 GCA_035433105.1 Thauera sp. | reverse complement strand
ACCGAAGCCGAACAGGCGCTCTCAACCGAAGCCGAACAGGCGCTCCAGGTCTCTCCCGGCGCCGACGCGGCCGCGCCCGCGCCCGCATTGACGGACCCCGCGCCCGCCGGCCTCATCGACATCACGCCCAGCGTCGACCGCAACGCCTTCACCGACGCCATCCACCGCATCCACGCGCTGATTGGCGAAGGCGAGACCTACCAGATCAACTACACCTACCGCCTGCACTTTCGCAGCTTTGGCGCGCCGGTCAGCCTTTACCGCCGCCTGCGCATGCGCCAGCCGGTGGGGTTTGGCGCCTTCATTGCGCTGCCGGCGACGGCGGGCGGCGGGTACGTGCTGTCATGCTCGCCCGAGCTCTTTCTGCGCCACACCCGGGGCAAGCTCGAAGCGCGGCCGATGAAGGGCACCGCCTCGCGTGCCAGCGCGCCGGAAGGCGACAGCGAGATCGCCCGCCTGCTTGGCGAAGACGCCAAGAACCGCGCCGAAAACCTCATGATCGTCGACCTGCTGCGCAACGACCTCGGCCGCGTTGCCCGCACCGGCTCGGTCCGCGTGCCCAAGCTGTTCGCCATCGAAACCTACCCGACCGTGTTTCAGATGACCTCGACGGTCGAGGCCGAGCTCGCCCCCGGCACCCCCTTCCCCGATCTGCTGCGTGCGCTATTTCCCTGCGGCTCCATCACCGGCGCGCCCAAGCACCGCAGCATGCAGATCATCGCCAATCTGGAGACCACCCCTCGCGGCCTGTACACCGGCAGCATCGGCTGGATCGAGCCGCCGGACTTCTCGCCCGAACCCGGCTCGCCAGCGCCGTCCTGCGGCGACTTCTGCCTGTCAGTCGCCATCCGCAGCATCACCCTCGACCCGCCCGACGAATGCGGTCTGCGCACTGGCCGCATGGGCGTGGGCGCCGGCATCGTCATCGACAGCCGGGCCGACGAAGAATTCGAGGAATGCCAGCTCAAGGCCCGCTTCCTCACCGAGCTCGATCCCGGCTTCAGCCTGTTCGAAACCCTGTTCGCCCGCAGCGACCGCGGCATCCGCCACCTCGACCGCCATCTCGACCGCCTGCAGGCCAGCGCCCGGGCGCTCGGCTTCGTCTTCCGCCGCGCGCCCATCATCGACACCCTGGTCGCCCAGTGCGCCAGCCTCAGCCCCGGTCACGACTACCGCATCCGCCTCGCCCTGCACAAGGACGGCAATACCGAAGTCGTCGTCGCCCGGCTGGCCGCGCTGCCCAGTGGCCCGGTTGCGCTGCTGCCGCCTGACGACTCCGCCACCGGCGCCGGCGGACCGCTCCCCGCCGACGACCCCTTCATTCGCCACAAGACCAGCCTGCGCAGGCGCTACGACGCCGCCATTGCCGCTGCCACGGGGCAGGGCGCCTTCGACCAGCTGTTCATCAACAGGGCAGGGCAGATCACCGAAGGCGCGCGCAGCAACGTCTTCGCCCTCATCGACGGCCAGTGGATCACCCCCCCGGTCGGCGCCGGCCTGCTGCCCGGCATCATGCGTGGCGTGCTGCTCGACGACCCGGCCTGGAACGCACGCGAAGCCCCCCTCACGCTCGACGACCTGCGCCGCGCCGACCGCATCGTGCTGTGCAATGCCCTGCGCGGCCCTATCGACGCCGTACTGTGCCAGCCGGCGGCACAGCACGATCGCCGAACCTCGCCCCCCGACCTCGGTCAATAAGACGAGCGGGCGATCCCCGCAGCCGACCCCCCGCAGCCAACCCCCCGCAGCCAACCCATTTCTGGAGATTGACACCATGAACTGGTTCACCAAATTGCCAGGCTTCACCCGCTCGCCGGCGGGGCTGGAGCGAGGGGTGTTGCGCAAGCTGCCGAGGATTGCGCTGTTTGGCACGCTGCTGATTGCCCTGCCCTCGGTGATCGTCCGCGCACTCAACTGGGGCGACTCGTCCAGCGTGGCCCTTACGCAGATCACCACCGTCGACATCTATGTGCTCGGCGTGGTGGTGCTGCATTGGACGGTCGTCTTCACCGTCGCCATCTTTTCCTTCATCGTCTATGTGATGAAGGGACCGGCCTATGTAGCCGATGCCTATCAGCTGCAGGATTCGGACAAACCCACCAGCCCCTGAGCCGTCTCCCACCCTGTCCAACCTGCTGCAACGCAGGAACTAATACCCATACTTACGAAATGATGCAGGTTCGGATCGCCGCCGAGCGTGTATCATTGCGCCTCGCAAAGCACTGATAAATAACGATTCAATAGGTTTTTAGCAGCCTTTATTGACGTTGGTGTTTTTAGCTTTTTAAGGCCAGAATCATAAAATAATGGCTTAATCGATATTTTCGAGCCTGGAAATGCTGCAAACGCACAATCCAGGATCATTGCGGCACATCGGACAGGGTGGGTTCATGAAAGGCGAAACGTTGACGTTGGCGTCGTTGCGGCGGGGGGCCGTGGCGCGCAAGCAGTTGGTTCGGGCAGGCTTGATCACAGCACTGGTCAGCACGCTATCGGGCTGCGCCCTGGTGCCAGGCACCTCGGGCTGGGACATGCGCAAGGAATCATCGGTGGCGCTCCCGGTCGCGGGGCAGGACAGCGCCCAGGGCGAACAAGTCCCAGCCAACGTCACCGTCACGCCCATCACCGCTCAGCTCATCATCGACCACGTGCGCAACGCTGAATCCAGCTTTCGCAGCACCGCAGCCGGTGGCCGCACCGCAGCCAGCAAGTCCACCGTCCCCGACTTTGGGCTGATGCATCAGGACTACGAGCTCGGCCCTGGCGACATCATCAACGTCATCGTCTGGGACCACCCCGAGATCACCATCCCGGCCGGCTCCTACCGTTCGGCCGAGCAGTCCGGCACCCTGGTGGCCGACGACGGCACCATCTTCTTCCCCTTTGCCGGCACCATAAAAGTGGCCGGCAAAACCACCCGCCAGGTGCGCGACATGCTGTCGCAGCGCATGTCCAAGGTCATCGAAAACGTCCAGCTCGACGTGCGCATCGTGGCCTTCCGCAGCAAGCGCGTGTATGTCGTGGGCGAGGTCAAGCAGCCTGGCCTGCAGGCCATCAACGACATTCAGATGAACATGCTCGAGGCCATCAACCGCGCCGGCGGCATCACTGAAGAGGCCGATCACGGCAACGTGCTGCTGACCCGCGGCGGCCAGACCTGGCGCGTCGACATGCAGGCCCTGTACGAAGACGGCGACGTGTCGCAAAACGTGCCGCTGCAGCCGGGCGACATCGTCAACGTGCCCGACCGCCAGCTCAACAAGGTGTTCGTGCTG
>DAORUJ010000059.1:0-17831 GCA_035433105.1 Thauera sp. | reverse complement strand
ATGCTCAAGGACAAGGAACTGGAAAACCCGTGGCGCAAGCACGGCAACATCCCGCTCTGATCCGCGCACGAGGAAAAATGAAATGTTCAAGAAAATACTGATTGCCAATCGCGGTGAAATCGCCTGCCGCGTCATCAAGACCGCCCGCAAGATGGGCATCGCCACCGTGGCCGTGTACTCGGAGGCGGACAAGGGCTCGCTGCATGTGGAGCTGGCGGATGAAGGTGTATGCATCGGCCCGGCGGCCTCGAAAGAGTCCTACCTGGTGATGGACAAGATCATTGCCGCCTGCAAGCAGACGGGTGCTGAAGCGGTACACCCAGGCTATGGCTTTCTGTCGGAGAACGCGGAGTTCTCGCGCCGTCTGGAAGAGGAAGGCATCACCTTCATCGGTCCCAAGCACTACTCGGTCGGCAAGATGGGCGACAAGATCGAGTCGAAGAAGCTGGCGATGGATGCCGGCGTCAACACTATCCCCGGTCACAACGCAGCCATTTCCGGCCCCGACGAAGCCGTGGAAATCGCCAGGAAGATCGGCTATCCGGTGATGATCAAGGCCTCGGCCGGTGGCGGCGGCAAGGGTCTGCGCGTTGCGCATGACGACAAGGAAGCGCATGAAGGTTTCACCGCTTGCGTGAACGAGGCGCGCAACAGCTTTGGCGATGATCGCGTGTTCATCGAGAAGTTCGTCGTCGAGCCGCGCCACATCGAAATCCAGCTGATCGGCGACGCGCACGGCAATACGGTGTATCTGCACGAGCGTGAGTGCTCGATCCAGCGCCGCCATCAGAAGGTGATCGAAGAGGCGCCCAGCCCCTTCATCGACCCCGCGACGCGCAAGGCGATGGGCGAGCAGGCCGTGGCACTGGCCAAGGCGGTTAACTACGAGTCGGCCGGTACGGTCGAGTTCGTCGTCGGCGCCGACAAGAGCTTTTACTTCCTCGAGATGAACACCCGTCTGCAGGTGGAGCATCCGGTGACCGAGAACATCACCGGTATCGACCTTGTCGAGCAGATGATTCGCGTCGCCGCAGGCGAGAAGCTGTCGTTCAGGCAGGAAGACATCAAGCTCCAGGGTTGGTCGATGGAGTGCCGCATCAACGCCGAAGACCCCTTCCGCGGCTTCCTGCCCTCGACCGGTCGCCTGGTCAAGTTCCAGCCGCCGGCCGAAGGCAATGGCGTGCGCGTGGATACCGGCGTGTACGAGGGCGGCGAGATTTCGATGTACTACGATTCGATGATCGCGAAGCTGATCGTGCACGGCAAGGGTCGCCAGGACGCGATCCAGCGCATGCGCGACGCGCTGAATGGCTTTGTCATCCGCGGCATCAGTTCGAATATTCCCTTCCAGGCGGCGCTGCTGCAGCATCCGCGCTTCTGTTCCGGCAACTTCAACACGGGTTTCATCGCCGAAGAATATCCGCAGGGCTTCGATGCCTCGATGGTGCCGCACGACGATCCGGTGCTTCTGGCGGCGGTTGCCACCTTCGCTCGCCTGCGCTACATCGAGCGTGCGGTGCAGATCGAAGGTCAGCTCGCCGGTCACGGCCGTAAGGTGTCCGGCGAGTGGGTCGTGGTCATGGGCGGCAAGCAGTATCCGCTCACGACGCAAGCGATCGAAGGCGGCGTCGCGGTTACGCACGAAGGCAAGACCTACAACATCGTATCGAACTGGATCTTCGGCGAGCTGATGTTTACCGGAACGGTCAACGGCAAGCCGGTCTCGATGCAGATCGAGCGCCGCGGCCTGCGCTATCGCGTTTCACATTTCGGCCTGCAGGTCGAACCGATGGTCATGACGGTGCGTGCAGCTTATCTGCTGTCCCTGATGCCCGAGAAGCTGCCGCCCGACATGTCCAAGTTCCTGCTGTCGCCAATGCCGGGTCTGCTGCGCGAGATCGCCGTGACCGAGGGCCAGGAAGTGAAGGCCGGCGAGAAGCTGGCCGTGATCGAAGCCATGAAGATGGAGAACCTGCTCCGGGCCGAGCAGGACGGCAAGGTCAGCAAGATCGTCGCCAAGCCGGGCGCCAGCCTGTCGGTGGACGAGGTGATCATCGAGTTCGAGTGATCGGATTCCATCGATACTTTTGTTTGATGGCAAGGGAGACCCGGGCGCGATGTCTGGGTCTCGATCGGATCAGTGGGCCTGCGCAAGCAGGCCCTTTTTTGCGAGTGCTGTTTTGAGATGGAGCCGGGGTCGGGCGCACTGCGCTGTGCCCGTGCTCCGCCAGGGACGCCAACCATGATCGCCGCCTTCGTCGCCTCCTACGGCTACCTGGCCGTTTTCGCCGGCACCCTGCTCGAAGGCGAAACCATCCTGATCGCCGCTGGTTTTGCTGCCCATCGCGGCCTGCTCGACTGGCCATTGGTGGTGCTCGTGGCCCTCGCGGGTGCGACTCTGGGCGACCAGATCGCCTTTATGCTCGGACGCTGGAAGGGCGACGCCCTGATCGCGCGCTTCCCCGTTCTTGCCCGGCAAAAGCCACGCATTCACGCACTTCTCGAGCGCTACGACGCCCTGTTCATCCTCGCGGTGCGCTTTCTCTACGGTCTGCGCATCGCCGGCCCCGTGATCATGGGGGCTAGTCGCGTGCCCGTGTTGCGCTTCGCCCTCCTCAATGTGCTGGGGGCGGCGCTGTGGGCAGTGCTGATCGCCGGCGCCGGCTACACTTTTGGTGCCGCCATCGAAGCCATTCTCGTTGACCTGAAGGCGATCGAGGAGGTCGTGCTGGTGGTGATCCTGGTGCTTGGCGGTGGACTCTGGCTTTTGCGGCGATTCCGGACGAAGTGGTTGAATCGGAATGGCATCGAATAGCTGAGGTGGCAAAGACATTGCGGATGACCCGGTACAGCTGTGGCCGTCTGCGCTCGCCTGGCGGGTGCACGAACGGGTGGTGGCAGATGATGGCGTGACGCGCAGGAGGGAACCGGGGAAATGCGGTACATGAACGGAGACTCCAGCCTGCGACGGATTCCTGCCGGTGTCTGGGTGCTCGGCTTCGTCAGCATGCTGATGGACATTTCCTCGGAGATGATCCACAGCCTGCTGCCGCTGTTCATGGTCTCCACCCTGGGCGCAAGCGCCACGGCCGTCGGTGTGATCGAAGGCCTGGCCGAGGCCACGGCCTTGATCGTCAAGGTCTTCTCCGGGACCTTGAGCGACTATCTGGGTCGGCGCAAAGGGCTGGCCATGTTCGGCTACGGCCTGGGGGCGCTGAGCAAGCCCCTGTTCGCGCTGGCACCAAGCATCGGCATCGTGCTCACGGCCCGGCTTCTTGACCGGGTCGGCAAGGGAATTCGCGGTACGCCTCGGGATGCGCTGATTGCCGATATCGCGCCGTCACATATGCGCGGCGCTGCCTTCGGCCTGCGCCAGTCGCTCGACACCGTTGGCGCCTTTCTCGGCCCGTTAGTAGCAATCGCCCTGATGTTGCTGTGGGCCAACGACTTTCGCGCTGTGTTCTGGGTAGCCGTGATTCCTGGCCTGGCAGCCGTCGCCCTGTTGGCTGTTGGCTTGCGCGAGCCAGCGCAGGCAGTGGCCAAAGAACGCGTCAACCCGATTCAGCGGGAAAACTTGCGTCGCCTTGGGGCTTCGTACTGGTGGGTGGTTGGCATCGGCGCTGTATTCACGCTGGCCCGTTTCAGCGAGGCGTTTTTGGTCCTGCGTGCGCTGCAGGGGGGCGTGCCGATCGCTTTGGTGCCGCTCGTGATGGTGGTGATGAACCTGGTCTATGCATTGTCGGCATACCCGTTCGGGAAGCTCTCCGACCGCATGAGTCACCGCAAACTGCTGGCGCTTGGGCTGGCTGTGCTGATTGCGGCCGACCTGGTGCTTGCCAGCAATGATCATTGGGGCGTCACGCTGGCCGGAGTGGCACTGTGGGGCCTGCATATGGGGATGACCCAAGGGCTGCTCGCGGCCATGGTGGCGCATACGGCGCCTGCCGATTTGCGCGGCACGGCGTATGGCTTCTTCAGTCTGCTCAGCGGCATTGCGATGCTGGCAGCCAGCGTGGTTGCCGGCCTCTTGTGGGACCAGTTCGGGGCCTCGGTCACCTTCCATGCGGGGGCGGTCTTCTGCGTCATTGCGCTTGCAGGCCTGGCGTGGCAACCGGCTCTGCGTCCCGCCTAGGGTTGAGGGGCCTTGCCCCAGCTGCCTGGCCCACACCCAGAAACCGGTGTGATCCCAGGACGGCAACCTGCGTGCCGTGCAGGTTGATCTCGGTCTGCCCCGGGTCGGATTCCGCGTCCTTAGCTACGCTCGTTCCAGTAATTGTTTGCCGCGGCCACTGTTTGAAAGTTGGTTGCCACGACCTGTGAAACCGCCGTCAAGCTGTCGGCGTTGTTGGCGTAATCATCCCTCAATTTCTGGCGAACTTCATCGGAAGGCTGGGTGTACTTGACTCCCATCCGGGAAAGCTTGATCGCGAGTTCGTAGCCCTCTTGGGGGGTGGCGGTTTTCAGGGTCTTGAGCCAAAGGTCGGACATGGGACGCTCCTTGTGATGCTGCATGAATGCGGGAAACGCGGCGTTAAAACCACCGGTGCAGCATACCGCATGCTGATGGGGGGGGCGCATCCGGGGTGTAGATCTACCCCCGGCAGGAACGCCGTTCAGACTGTCAGCGGTCAGCCGGGCATGGAAGGGAAGCGCCTCGGGAACCCAATCATTAAGCAAATGTAATGTTTGCACAAATTTACTTTATGGGATAACATGTTCCCTCTCCCACCGAACCCGATGTAGTGGGTGCAAGCCGATCCGGGCCCTGGCGCCATCCCTCTGCGCCGCCGGACGCTTTCCCTGATTTCCCTGGCGACTGTCAAACCCGATCCACGTGAATCCGGTCGCAGGGCGGTGGGCGCTGCATCCGCGGCGCCACCCCAAAATTGCTATGCCAGACCATAAGGAGATGAACTATGAGTGCTCAAGTGCAGGCTCTCAAGCCCCTTTGGAGTATCGAAGCAGCAGCGCAGGCGGTTTTCGAACCCGTTCCGTTCAAGGTCTTTACCCAACGCGACCTCGAGCGCATTCCCCAGCTGGCGAACCTGCCCGCCGAGCAGCGCTTCGAGATGAAGGTCGTGTCGTCGGTGTTGCCCTTTCGGGTGAATCAGTACGTCATCGATGAGCTGATCGACTGGAGCAACATCCCGGCCGATCCCATCTTCCAGCTCACCTTCCCGCAGCGCGGCATGCTGGCGCCCGAGCACTTCGAGCGCATCGCCACCCTGTTGCGCCAGGGCGCCGACAAGGCTGAGCTGGAACAGGCCATCGCGGAGGTCCGCCAGGATCTCAATCCGCACCCGGCTGATCAGATGGAAATGAACATGCCGCGTGACGAGGACGGCAACCGCCTCGACGGCATCCAGCACAAGTACCGCGAGACCGTGCTTTTCTTCCCCAGCCAGGGGCAAACCTGCCATAGCTATTGCACCTTCTGTTTCCGCTGGGCGCAGTTCGTGGGCGACAAGGAGTTGCGCATCGCATCTTCAGAGGCCAAGACGCTGCACGACTATCTGCGTCGCAACACGGAGGTGACCGACCTGCTGTTCACCGGTGGCGATCCGATGGTGATGAAGACGCGTCACCTGCGTGATTACCTCGAACCCCTGCTGCAGCCCGAATTCGATCATATCCAGACCATTCGTATCGGGTCCAAGGCGCTGACGTTCTGGCCGCACCGCTTCCTTGGCGCCGAGGATGCCGACGACCTGATCCGTCTGCTCACCCAGCTCGTCGAGGCGGGCAAGCATGTGGCGCTGATGGCGCACTACAACCACTGGAAGGAACTGGACACCGAGGCTGCACAGGCCGCGATCCGCCGCGTCCGCAGCACCGGCGCGGTGATCCGCGCGCAAGGTCCGCTGCTGGCGCACATCAACGACGATCCGGCGGTTTGGGCGAAGATGTGGAAGCTGCAGGTCAAGCTCGGTATCGTCCCTTACTACATGTTTGCCGAGCGTGACACGGGCGCCCGCGCCTACTTCGAGGTACCGCTGGCACGCGCCTGGCAGATCTACCGCGAGGCGATGCAACAGGTTTCCGGACTCGCGCGCACCGCGCGCGGCCCGAGCATGAGCGCCAGTCCGGGCAAGGTCGAAATCCAGGGTGTTGCTGAGATCGCCGGTGAAAAGGTCTTCGTGCTGCGTTTCATCCAGGGTCGCAACCCGGATTGGGTGCAGCGCCCATTCTTTGCCAGATACGACGAAGAGGCCACCTGGCTCCATCATCTTAAGCCTGCGTTTGGCGAACAGAAGTGGTTCTGGGAGGACGAGTACGAGGCGATCCGCGACGACAAGCTCACCGTAGCGAGCTGAGACAGGCTGAGCACATCCTCTCCCGCCGCTGCGCATGGCGGAGTAGCATGCCGACAGGAAATGGCGGGAGAGCGCGGTGGATTTTCGTAACGGCAGGGAAAGCAGCAACGTAGAGGATCGCCGCGGCCAGGGTGGCCCGCGTGTGGGCGGGCGCGGCAAGATCGGCATCGGCACCATCGTGCTGGCGCTGGTGGCGATGTACTTCGGCATCGACCCGAGCGTAGTGCTCGACACCGCCAACATGGTCCAGCCGCCCGCAGTCGAGTCTTCGCAGTCGGGCGCCCCCCGGCCGGCGGCCGAGGACGCGCTGGCGCGTTTTTCTTCCATGGTGCTGGCCGATACCGAGGACACCTGGGGGCCGATTTTTCAGGCCGCTGGGCGCCAGTACCAGGTGCCCAGACTCGTGTTGTTTACCGGCGCCACCCGCAGTGCATGCGGCGTCGGGCAAGCAGAGATGGGGCCGTTCTACTGTCCTGCCGATGGCAAGCTTTACCTCGATCTGTCCTTCTTCGATGACCTGCATCGCCGTTTTGGCGCGCCGGGCGATTTCGCCCAGGCCTATGTGATCGCGCACGAGGTCGGCCATCACGTGCAAAACCTGCTGGGTGTCTCGGACAAGGTGCAGCAGGCGCGTCAGCGGGGCTCAGAGCGCGATGGCAACCTGCTTTCCGTCCGCCTCGAACTGCAGGCGGATTGTCTTGCAGGCGTGTGGGCGCACCACGCCGACCGCACGCGCCAGATCCTGGAGCAGGGCGACGTCGAGGAGGCCTTGCGTGCAGCCAGCGCGATTGGCGACGACCGCATCCAGAAGCAGTCGCAAGGCCATGTCACACCCGACAGTTTTACGCACGGCAGTGCGGCGCAGCGGGTGCGCTGGTTCCGCATCGGATTGGAGCGCGGGGAGATGCGCGCCTGTGACACCTTCGCGGCGGCGGCGCTGTAGACCTCGCGCAGCAGGGGCAGAACGACAAAAGGGCAGGCCCGTGAGGACCTGCCCTTTTGTCGAGCACGGGCGCGCTTAGCTCGCGGCGAGCCGGGCGAAAGCGTCGATCACTTCGGCCGGTGCCTGTACCAGTTCAACCAGTACGCCTTCGCTGCCGATGGGGAATTCGTCGTTGCCCTTCGGGTGCAGGAAGGTGATGTCGAAGCCCGCCGCGCCGCGACGGATGCCGCCCGGTGCGAAACGCACGCCATTGGCGCTGAGCCATTCCACCGCCTTGGGCAGGTCATCCACCCACAGCCCGACGTGGTTGAGTGGGGTGGTGTGCACCGCCGGCTTCTTCTCGGGATCGAGCGGCTGCATCAGGTCAACCTCGACCTTGAACGGGCCGATGCCCATCGCGCAGATGTCCTCGTCGACGTTTTCGCGTTCGGACACGAAGTTGCCGGTCACCTCCAGGCCGAGCATGTCGACCCACAGGGTCTTGAGTTTCTCCTTGCTGGGACCGCCAATGGCGATCTGCTGGATGCCGAGAATCTTGAAGGGGCGCTGGGACATGGTCGGGCTTCCTGTTGAGTAGGGGGATCAATAACCCATAATTATAGCGAGCCGGGTCCGCTTGCGCGCTTGCACAGGCAGGCCTGACTGAGGCGCATTGCCAGCACTCCCGCGTTGGGCGCGGACTGCGCGAAACAAGCAGCCCATGCTGCGCCCGGGCACCGGCGACGTCGACTCAGGCGCTCAAACCCAATCGACCTGGCTTGAGAACAGGTAGCCCGCGCCATATACGGTCTTGATCAACTTCGGGTTCTGCGGATCGTCGTCCAGCTTGCGGCGCAGGCGCGAGATGCGCACGTCGATGCTGCGGTCGAAAGGATCGACGTCGCGCTCGCCCAGCAGCTGTTCTCGCGACAGGATCTTGTTCGGGCGGCGGATCAAGGCGGCGAGCAGGCCAACCTCCGCCGCGGACAGGTTCAGTTCGCGGCCATCGGGCGCGGTGAGGGCGTGGCGGCTGGTGTCGAAGCGCCAGCCAGCGAAGCAGGCGGTGCTGCGTTCGCTGGGTGCTTCGGGGGCTGCGGAGCGTTGATAGCGGCGCAGGATCGAGCGTACCCGGGCGACGAGCTCGCGCGGCTCGAAGGGTTTGACGATGTAGTCGTCGGCGCCCAGCTCCAGCCCCAGCACGCGGTCGGTGAGGTCGTTGCGGCCGGTCAGGATCAGCACCGCGCAAGGCGTACCGTCCTGCAGTTCGCGCACGACCTGCATGCCATCCATGTCGGGCAGACCAAGGTCGACGATGCACAGGTCGGGCGTGGCCACGGGGGCGCGGGCCAGAAACTCACGGCCGGTGTGCAGGTGTTCGCAGCGAAAACCGTATTCCGCCAGGTTGGTGCAGATCAGGCGCGCAATCTCGGGCTCGTCCTCGAGGACGAGGATCAGGGGCGGGTTCGCATGTGGCGACGTCAGCGACATGGGGGCTGGCCCTCCATGGTTGAGTCCTGGGGTAAAAGGGTGCTCAGCGCAGTGGCCAGCGCCGGTGGGTCGAAGGGTTTGCGCAGCACGGGAATGCCGGCGATGCTCTCGTCGGTGGCGGATAGCTCACTGGTATAGCCGGTAACGAGCAGGATGGGCAGTGCGGGACGCAGCGTACGCGCGCGTTCGGCAAGTTCGTGGCCATTGAGACCTCCGGGCATGACGCTGTCACTGATCAGCACGGCAATGTCGTCGACGTTTTCCAGCAGCGTCAGTGCCTCCACACCATCGGCAGCTTCAATGACGGCATAACCCAGCGTGGCGAGCTGCATGCGGATCACCTTGCGCACTTCGGGCTCGTCCTCGACCAGCAGCACCGGGCCCGTTGCGCGGGCGCCACGGCCCGCGGTGCGCTCGCTGCCGACAGCTGCAGCGGCTGCCGGCTGCGCGGCGGGCAGTACGAAGCGCACGCTGGTGCCCTTGCCCGGGGTGCTGAGGATGCGGATGTTGCCGCCCGATTGGCGGGCAAAGCCGTACACCATCGACAGGCCGAGACCGCTGCCGCTGCCGAAAGGCTTGGTGGTGAAAAATGGCTCGAACACGCGGGCGAGCACGGCCGGTTCGATGCCCTGGCCGGTGTCGCTGACGTCGATCTGCACGTATTCGCCGGCAGCGATTTCACCTAGCGTGGCGAGGATGGGGTCGATATGGCGTGCGCGCAGCGTGATCGTCAGCGTGCCACCCTCGGTCATGGCGTCGCGTGCGTTGAGGGCGAGGTTGAGGATGGCGTTCTCGAGCTGGTGCGGATCGGCCAGCGCATATAGCGGCGCCTCGGGCAGGCGCAGGCGCACGTCGATGGTCTCGCCCAGCGTGCGTGTCAGGAGTTGCGTCATGTTGCGCACCAGTCCGGATACTTCGACGGACGTGGGTTCGAGGGTTTGTCGGCGGGAAAAACTCAGCAGCCGGCGGATCAGTTCGGCGCCACGGCGTGCGGCATGCAGCGAGGGAGTGACGTATTCGCCTATGGCCTCGCCGCCATCGCCGCCGAGCTTGCCTTGCAGCGCAGACAGGTTGCCGATGATGATGGTGAGCAGGTTGTTGAAGTCATGGGCGAGGCCGCCGGTGAGCTGGCCGACCGCTTCCATCTTCTGCGCCTGGATCAGCGCGGCCTGGCTCGCCTTCTGTTCGGTGATGTCGATCGACATGACGAAGTAGCCGCGGAAACCGCCTTCAAGCGAAACGTCGGGCACCACCACACTGCGTGCGTAAACGGTCTGGTCGTCGGCGTTCTTGCGCACGTATTCGTAGCTGACGCGCTCGCCCTGTTCGGCTTCGGCCAGGTGCGGGGAGATCGCGTGATAGGCGTCGTCGCCAAAGACCTCGGCGATCGAGCGCCCGACGATGCTGTCCTTGGTCAGACCGAACCATTCCGCGTAGGCGCGGTTGGCGAAGCGATAGCGGCGACCGGCGTCGACGTGGGCGATCATCGCCGGAATGGCGTCGAGGATCAGCCGCAGGCGGCCCTCTGACAAGCGCAGGGCGCCGGCGATCTGGTCGATCTCGCTGTTGGCCTGCTCGAGTGCGGCGGTGCGTTCGCGCACCCGGACCTCGAGTTGTGCGTTCTGCTGCTGGATCATCGCTTCAGCGCGACGCTGCTCGGTGATGTCGGTCCACAGCGAGACGAATCCCAGGTTCGGAATCGGCACGCCGCGCACCGCCAGCAAGCGGCCGTTGGGGCGCAGACGCTCGACGTAGTGCGGCTGGAAGGAACGTGCGGAGGCCATGCGCGCGGTGACCAGCTTTTCGATGTCGCCTTCGCCATACTCGCCGCGTTCGGCGTTGAAGCGCACGAAGGCTTCGAAGGGTGTGCCGACCCTGACCAGCGACTCGGGGAAATCCAGCAGGCGCAGCAAGGCCTTGTTCCACGTCACGAGCTTGGGCGTGGCATCGAATACCGCGATGGCCTGGTCGAGCAGGTCGAGCCCGGCCATGAGCAGATCGTCGCGACGGCGCTGTTCGGGCGACAGGGCGGACTGGTGGGGGCTGTGGTCGGCTGCCTTCACCATAAGCTGGCGCGTCTCCTTTGTTGCTGGGTGTTTTTGATGAATCTTTACACAGTTCGTGCGTGCGGGGCAGGGCGTTCATCACTCGTGGGCTCGATCGATGCGGCCGTGTCGTGATGCATTGTTCAATACATAGTTAACGTTGACGTTAACGGAATATTCTACACTCCTGCGATTGCTCCGCTGCGCTTTCGCGTCTTGTCCGCAGCATCATGGCGTGCTGCAAGTTGACTGCGAAACTGGTCCGGGGACACGCCTGACCAGGCGACGAAGGCACGATAGAAGGTCGAGGTGTCGGCGTAGCCCAAGTCGGCCGCAAGCTCGGCGATCGGCTGGGCGGTCTTGGTCAGGCGGGCGTAGGCGATGTCGCGCCGGGTGGCCTCCTTGATCAGCCGGAAGCTGGAGCCTTCGTCCTCCAGGCGCCGGTGCAGGGTGCGGGTAGATAGGTGCATCTGGCTGGCGACGTGCTCGATCGACAGGTTCTCGGGTAGAGCGGCACGCAGCAGGTCGCGCACGCGCAGCACCATCTCGCGGTCGCGACGGTAGAGCATCGAGATGCGACCGGGCGCGCCATCGAGAAAACGGCCCAGTGCGACATCGTCGCGACGGATGGGCAGGTCGAGCAGGTTGTCGTTGAAGCGGGCGAGCAGGGTCTCGCCCTCGAAGCTCGAACGTTCGGTGTACACCAGGGCGTAGTCGTCAGCATGAGCTGGGCGTGGATAAGGGAAGCGCACGCTGTCCAGTGCGATGCCGCGGCCGACGAACCAGCACGCCACGCCGTGAAGCAGCCGCAGCAGCCATTCGAAGGCGAAGACCCGTGCGGGCTCATCATTGGTGCCGAAACAGTGCGAGGCTTCGGCGATCTCCAGTTCGGCGCGGGTGCCGTCACGCTTGATCGATACCGAGAGCTCGGGCAGCACGATGCGCAGAAAGCGGCTCGCGCGCGCCAGAGCCTCATCGAGGGAAGGGGCTCCGAGCATGCCGCGGCACAGGAACTCGAAGCTGCCGATCGGCATGGGCTGCTGGAACAGCCCGAATGCCTCATCGCCTAGCTCGGCGATGATGCTGTTGTACAGTGCAGCGTAGCGCTCGACCGGAATGCGGCTGGCGGACTCTGCAAGGCTGATGCCGGCAGCCGCGAGCATGGGAGACGGGTCGTGTTGCAGACGTCGCATGCCGGACAACATGCCATCCACGAAGCCCCTTGCCACGGTCGCCTGCCGGCGGGGGCTATGGCGTTTTCCGAGGTTCGTCGCCGCGCTCTTCGTGGTCCTGTCCATGCCTTCAGCTCCGTCAGCACGCCTGTTGGCCGATTTTGCACGATGGGCGTCGGCAAGCGCAATGGCAAAGCCGCAGTAGGCCCTCTAGTATTAGGGGCACAACAGCACCACCACCATCAACACGTCTTGGGGAAGACCAACATGACCGATCTGAGCGTTGCGCACAAACTGCAGCCCTACAAGCCGAAGAACAAGGTTCGTTTCGTCACCGCCGCGGCACTGTTTGACGGCCACGACGCCTCAATCAACATCATGCGTCGCATCCTGCAGTCGACGGGTTCCGAGGTCATTCACCTGGGCCATAACCGCTCGGTTGGCGAGATCGTCACTGCCGCGCTGCAGGAAGACGTGCAGGGCATCGCCATCACCAGTTACCAAGGTGGTCACGTCGAGTTCTTCAAGTACATGATCGATCTGCTCAAGGCTAATGGCGGTGAGCACATCAAGGTTTTCGGCGGTGGTGGCGGCGTGATCGTGCCCTCCGAAATCAAGGAGTTGCACGCATACGGCGTCACTCACGTGTTCTCACCCGAGGACGGCGCCAAGCTGGGTCTGCAGGGCATGATCAACAGCGTCGTCGAGCGCTGTGATTTTGATGTCACCAAGGCCGCGCCGCAAAAGGCAGAGGCCGTGTTGAAGGCGCTTGCCGCCGGTGATCGGCGCGCGCTGTCACACGTCATTACTGCGCTGGAAAATGGCGCTTACGGCGATGACGTCAAGAAAGCACTGATCGACGCCGCAGCCAAGACGAAGGTGGCGACCCTGGGCATTACCGGTACCGGCGGTGCGGGCAAGTCCTCGCTGACCGACGAGCTCGTGCGCCGCTTCCGCCTCGATCAGGACGACAAGCTCAAGCTCGCCATCGTCTCCATCGACCCCTCGCGCAAGCGCACCGGCGGCGCGCTGCTGGGCGACCGCATCCGGATGAACGCGATCGAGCACGAGAACATCTTCATGCGTTCGCTCGCCACTCGCGACACCGGTTCGGAAGTGTCCGCAGCGCTCCCGGAAGTCATCGCCGCGTGCAAGCTGGCGGGCTTTGATCTCGTCATCGTCGAGACTTCTGGCATCGGCCAGGGCAATGCCGCGATCGTGCCTTTTGTTGATTTGTCACTGTATGTGATGACGCCGGAGTTCGGCGCTGCCAGCCAGCTCGAGAAGATCGACATGCTCGACTTTGCCGACTTCGTCGCGATCAACAAGTTCGATCGCAAGGGCGCGCTTGATGCCTTGCGCGACGTGCGCAAGCAGTATCAGCGCAACCGCGAGCTGTTCAGTCAGAACACCGATGAAATGCCGGTGTTCGGCACCATGGCGGCGCGCTTCAACGACGACGGCGTTACCTCGCTGTACCAGGCAATGCTGCCGGCGCTGCTGGCCAAGGGACTGAAAACCACCAAGAGCAAGCTGCCGGCGGTGACCGTGAAGGCGTCTAGCGAAGGTCGGGCGGTCGTGCCGGCCGAGCGTATCCGTTATCTGGCGGAGATTGCCGACAGCGTGCGCGGCTATCACAAGCACATCGAGCAGCAGGCACGCGTTGCACGCGAGCGCCAGTCGCTGAAGATCGCGAAGGGCTTGTTCGAGCAGCGTGAAAAGACTGCCGCCAATCAACTGGCAAGCTTTGATGAACTGATCAACTGGAAGGATGGCGAGCTCACGCCGACGGCCAAGAAGCTGCTTGAGCAATGGCCGACCGAGAAGGCTCTGTATGCCGCCGATGAGTACGTGGTGAAGATCCGCGACAAGGAGATCCGCACCGCGCTCACCTCGAAGTCGCTGTCGGGAACCAAGATCCGCAAGGTGGCGCTGCCCAACTTCGACGATGAGGGCGAGACCCTGAAGTTCCTGATGAAGGAGAACGTCCCCGGCTCCTTCCCCTATACCGCCGGCGTGTTCGCATTCAAGCGCGAGGGCGAGGACCCAACGCGCATGTTTGCCGGCGAAGGCGATGCCTTCCGTACCAACCGCCGCTTCAAGCGCGTGTCCGAAGGCATGCCGGCGCACCGTCTATCGACGGCTTTTGACTCGGTCACCTTGTACGGCTGCGACCCTGATCCGCGTCCGGACATCTACGGCAAGATCGGCAACTCGGGCGTCTCCATCGCCACCCTCGATGACATGAAGGTGTTGTACGACGGCTTCGATCTGTGCGCGCCGACGACCTCGGTGTCGATGACGATCAATGGTCCTGCGCCGATCATCCTGGCCTTCTTCTTCAACACCGCGCTCGACCAGCAGATCACCAAGTTCAAGGCCGACAACAGCCGTGATCCGACCGAGGACGAGTACAACAAGATCAGGGCGTGGACGCTATCGACCGTGCGTGGCACGGTGCAGGCCGACATCCTCAAGGAAGACCAGGGTCAGAACACCTGCATCTTCAGTACCGAGTTTGCACTCAAGATGATGGGCGACATCCAGGAGTTCTTTGTGCGCCATAAGGTGCAGAATTTCTACTCGGTGTCGATCTCTGGCTATCACATTGCCGAGGCCGGTGCGAACCCGATCAGCCAGCTTGCCTTCACGCTGTCGAACGGTTTCACCTATGTCGAAAGCTATCTGGCACGCGGGATGAGCATCGACGATTTCGCGCCCAACCTGTCCTTCTTCTTCAGTAACGGCATGGACCCGGAGTATTCGGTGATCGGCCGCGTTGCCCGCCGCATCTGGGCGGTGGCGATGAAGAACAAGTACGGCGCCAACGAGCGTAGCCAGAAGCTGAAGTACCACGTGCAGACTTCGGGCCGTTCGCTGCATGCGCAGGAGATGGACTTCAACGACATCCGCACCACGCTGCAGGCGCTGATCGCGATCTACGACAACTGCAACTCGCTGCACACCAACGCCTACGACGAGGCGATCACCACGCCGACTGAAGAGTCCGTGCGTCGCGCCATGGCGATCCAGCTCATCATCAACCGCGAATGGGGCTTGGCCAAGAACGAGAACCCCAACCAGGGCGCTTTCATCATCGAGGAACTCACCGACCTCGTCGAAGAAGCCGTGCTCAAGGAGTTCGAGGCGATTGCCTCCCGCGGCGGTGTGCTCGGCGCGATGGAGACCGGATACCAGCGCGGCAAGATCCAGGAAGAGTCGATGTACTACGAGCACAAGAAGCACGACGGCTCCTACCCGATCATCGGCGTCAATACCTTCCTCAACCCGAAGGGCCAGGCCCAGCAGGAAATCGAACTCGCGCGTTCCACCGATGAAGAGAAGCAGGGTCAGCTCAAGCGCCTCGCCGACTTCCAGGGTCGCAACAAGGATCAATCCGCCAAGTGGCAGGCCAAGCTGCAGCAGACCGTCATCGACAACGGTAACGTGTTCGAGGTGCTGGTGGATGCGGTGCGCTACTGCTCACTCGGCCAGATCACCGAGGCGCTGTACCTGGTAGGTGGCCAGTACCGCCGCAGCATGTAACAACGGCAGTTCGTATCAGTCTTCCCCTCTCCCTAATGGGACACGGCGCTTCGGCGCCGTTTTTTTATCTGGACGAAACAGGGGACAGGCCGCGCGTCCCGCAGGACAATGGGGTCTGTCCCCTGTTCCACGCCGGCAACGCCATGAACCTCACCACGCCTGCCCTGCTCTTTCCCGCGATTTCGCTGCTGCTGCTCGCCTATACCAACCGTTTTCTGACTCTGGCGCAGGTGGTTCGACAGTTGAACACTTCCGCCGATCGCGGCGCGGCGCTGGTGCAGCGCCAGTTGCCCGGTCTGAAGCGGCGCATCATGTTGACCAAGTACATGCAGGGTTTTGGCGTGCTCAGCTTTCTGCTGTGTGCGCTGTCTATGTTTGCCTTGTTCCTGGAGGCCGAACTGCCGGGCAAGTTGATGTTTGGCGCCAGCATTCTCGCGCTGACCTTGTCGCTGCTGTTGTCACTGGTCGAAGTGTTGATTTCGACGGATGCCCTGGCTGTCGTGGTGAAGGATCTTGAAGCTGCGCGCGATCAAGCTCCATTCATGTAGGCGCGAAGAATGCCTCGTGAGTGCTGGCAGGCGCGAACGTACAGCGTTACTGGACGGCTTGCCGCGCCTTAAGTCGCTCCGGCCTCAACGGCTGGTGAGCTTGAGTTCGATGCGGCGGTTGCGCGCATAGGCTTCTTCGCTGTTGCGTGAATCCAGCGGATGGAATTCGCCGTAGCCTGTTGCGGCCAGACGCTGTGGCGCGATGCCCTGGCTGCGCAGGAACTTCACGATGGCCAGCGCGCGGGCGGTGGAGAGTTCCCAGTTGGAAGGAAAGCGCGCAGTAGCGATCGGGCGACGGTCGGTGTGGCCGTCAACCTGCAGCACCCAGGGCAAGTCCTTGGGGATTTCGGTCGACAAGGCCTTGAGCGTCTCGGCCAGCCGGCTGAGCTGGATCATGCCTTCGGCGCTGACTTCGTCCGATGCGGTCGGGAACAGGACTTCGCTTGAGAACACGAAGCGATCGCCGACGATCTGGATGTCCTTGCGCTTGCCCAGTACCGCCTGCAGGCGGCCGAAGAACTCCGAACGATAGCGGGCCAGCTCCTGCACGCGCGCCGCCAGCGCCAGGTTGAGCTCGCGACCGAGCTCTTCGAGCTTGAGATCCTTGTCGCGGGCGGCGGCCTCGGCGGATGCGAGCGCTGCGTTGAGCTGCTCGAGTTGGCTACGCACCGCCGCGAGCTGGCGATTCAGGAGTTCGACCTGGGCGATGGCCTGCTCGGACATCGCGGTCTGCTGCTTCAGCTGGCTGTCGGAGATATCGAGTGCGCCGGCCTGGCGGGCGATCTCGGCTTCGAGTTCGGCCTTCAGGCGCTGCAGCGCGCCAATGTCGGCGGCCAGTCGGGATGCTTCGTCGCGCTTTGCGGCGGCTTCGTCCTGCGCCGTGTGGAGTTCTACCCTGGCTGTTTGCAGCTCGGTGGACAAGGCTTCGCGTTCACGTTCCGAGCCTGAGAGTGAGGCACTCAGCTCGCCGACCCGAGTGTCAGCGAGCTCACGAGCGGTTTTTTCCAGACTCAGCGTTTGCGCCAGCAGGCTCAGTTCGGCATTGAGCTGCGCCAGCGCGCGGTCGCGTCCGCTAACCGCATCGGCGAGCACGAACTGGCCGATGACGAAAATCAGGATCACGAACACCATCACCATCAGCAAGGACGCGAGGGCGTCGACGAAGCCGGGCCAGAAGTCCAGCGCCCGGCGGCGTGACAGGCGGGCCATGGCTCACTCCGCCCTGTTGGTGTTCGTGCCGCCGAGTGCAGCGGCAATGGTGCGCGACAGCAGACGCAACTCGGCGCGCAGGTCCTCGGAGAACTGTGCGCCCTGTGCCGGCTGCTGGGCGAGCTGGCGGAGGAGTCCGCGCAGATCTTCCTGCGAGCTCGATAGCGCCGACAGATCGCGTGATTCGCGGCCGATCAGGTCGGCCAGGCGGCCGAGCTGGGTGTTGAGTTCGGCGAGGTGGTCGGCGGTGACCCGCCGTTCGCGCTCCGATTCGACTGCCGAGCGCTGCATGCGGTCGAGGCCTTCGGCGGTCTGTTCGAGCAGGGCCTGCACATAGGCGGGCACACTGGCGTCGCCCTCCATGCCACTGGTCGAGGGCAGGCGGGTGATGCGCGACAGCCATTCCTCGAGCTCGTTGTAAAAGCGGTTCTGCGCATGGCCCGACTGCAGGTCGAGAAAACCGACGATGAGCGAGCCGGCCAGACCGAACAGCGAAGTCGAAAAACTGGTTGCCATGCCGCCCAGCGGGGTGTCGAGCTTGCTCTTGAGCGCTTCGAACATCGCCACCGGGTCGGTGCCGACGCTCA
>DAORUJ010000058.1:7500-17987 GCA_035433105.1 Thauera sp. | reverse complement strand
ACGACATCTACCTGCAACGCTTTGACAACGCCGGCGCCAAGCAGGGCGGCGAGACCCTGGTCAGCACCGCGCCGGGCAGCGCCTCGGCGCAATCAGGTGCCCAGTACCTGCCCGATCTCTCCGCGGCGGCCAATGGCGACCTGGTGGTCGTGTGGTCGGATGCGGGTGGCAATGACGGCGGCAGTTACGGCGTGTTCGGTCGCCTCTTCGATGCCGGCACCGCCACCTTCGGATCGACGTTCCTCGTCAACACCACCAGCACGGGGAGTCAGTCCTACGCCAGCAACAGGGAATGGGCGCCCAACGTTGCCGTGCTCGCCGACGGCGGCTTCGTGGTGGTGTGGCCGTCCGACGCCAATGACGGTAGCGGCTGGGCGGTGATGGGCCAGCGCTTCGACGCTGCGGGCGCCAAGCTGGGCGGCGAGTTCCAGGTCAACGAGACGACTGCGGGCAGCCAGTACATGTCCGAGGTGACGGCGCTGTCGAGCGGTGGCTTCGTGGTGAGCTTCTACAACGACAACTACGACGTTTCGGGCAGCGGGACGACGGCCGACGTCTATATCCGTGAATACGACGCCACCGGCAGCGCGGTGGACGGCCAGCGCAAGCTCGAGTCGCCCGACAACGGCACCGCCTATCAGCCGGTGGTGGCGGACCTGGGCAGTGGCAACTTTGCGGTGGTCTATAGCAGCTATGCGACCAGTGCCAATGGCGGCAACAACACGCATGAGATCCGTCAGCAGCTGTTCGGCGATGCCACTGAGCTGGCACGGCCCTCTGTCGACCCGGTGCTCGACGATCTGCGCGCCACCCTCAACCTGTCTTACAACAATGCCTCCGCGCTCTACGCAGGGACCGCGCAGGTCATTGATCCGGACGTGTTCGTCAGTGACGCCGATTCGGCGAACTTCGACGGCGGCAGGCTGATCGTGCAGTTCCTCGACGGCACGCTGGCCACGCATGTGAACGAGACGCTGGCGATCCGCAATCAGGGCACGGCAGCAGGCGAAATCGGCATTTCCGGCAGTGACGTCAGCTACGGCGGCACAGTGATCGGCACTTTCAGCGGTGGCAGTGCTGGCGCCGATCTGACGCTCGCCCTCAACGTCAGCGCCAGCGCCGAGGCGGTGCAGGCGCTGGTGCAGAACATTACCTATGCCCACGCCGCGCCGGGTGCCAGCCAGACCGACCGCTATGTGGGCTTCCGCCTGTTTGACGGCGATGGGGCAGCGAGCGCGCCGCAATCGGTGCTGGTGCGCATCCAGGCCAGCGTCACGCCGGCCACGGTCGAGCTGCAGGATGTCGAATCCGCAATCACGCTGTCCGAGTCCGCAGCTCAGACGGGCGCGGTGCTCGACCCCGGCGTTCAGCTTGCCTACAACGGCGCCACGGGTTTCGATGGCGGCAGTCTGACGGTGTCCTACGTGTCGAACACAGGGCGCGCCGAAGATCAGCTCTCCATCCGCAATGAGGGCAGCGGTGCGGCGCAGATCGGCGTATCGGGCGCTAACGTCAGCTACGGTGGGGTGCTGATTGGCACCATCAATGCCGCCGACACCGGCGCCAATGGCGACCAGCTCGTGATCAATTTCAACGCGACGGCGACCGCCCAGGCGATCGAACGCGTGATCGAAAACCTGTCCTACAGGACGAACTCCGACGGTCCGCTTCCCTCGCGCACAGTGCAGATCGTGGTGCGTGACGGCGCCAGCGTGGCAAGCAGCGCGAGCCAGATGGTGATCAACGTGACGCCCGAAGCGGACGGTGCCAGCCCGCTGTTTGGCGAACAACAGGTCAACACTTACGAGGCCGACCAGCAGACGGCTCCCGTTGTGGCGGGCTTGCAGGGGGTGAATGTCGGCGGCTACGTCGTGGTGTGGCGCTCGGATGGCGCACAGGACGGCAGTGGATACGGTGTCTACGGCCAGCGCCACGATGCCAAGGGTGCTGCCGTGGGCGCCGAGTTCCAGGTCAATACCTACGCCCAGAGCAACCAGTACGAGCCCGAAGTGGCTGCCCTCGCCAACGGTGGCTTCGTGGTGGTGTGGCGCTCGGATAGCCAGGACGGCTCGGGCGCCGGTATCTATGCCCAGCGTTATGGCGCCGACGGGGCGGCCACGAGCGGCGAGTTCCTCGTCAACACGACGACGACCGGCACACAGTACGAACCGGCGGTAATCGGCCTGAGCGACGGCAGCTTCGTCGTCGCTTACCGCAGTGATTACACCGATTCCACCTACACGACGGATGTGCTGGCCAAGCGCTACGCGGCCGATGGCACGCTGTTGGCGGATGAGTTCACGCTCAACACCACCGTCTCGGGTACGCAGTTCAATCCGCGCCTGGCCGCGCTGCCGGGTGGCAAGTTCGTCGCCGTGTATGGTGACGCCAGCGCCAACGACGGCAGCGGCTACGGTGTGTTCAGCAAGGTCTTCAACGCCGATGGTTCGGTCGCAGTCGCCGAGCTGGGGGTGCCGACCACGGTTGCCGGCAACCAGTACGGCCACGATGTGGCGGTGCTGGCCGACGGCGGTTACGTGGTGACGTGGTGGTCAGCCGACGACCAGATCTACGGCCAGCGCTTCAACGCCGCAGGCGCGAAGCTCGGTGGCCAGTTCCAGGTCAGCACGGTCGACAGCGTGCCCTACCAGGACTACGCCCGCGTTACCGCACTGGCCGACGGCGGCTTCGTGGTGGCCTGGGACAGCTACAACGGCGTCGGTGGCAGCACCTACGACGTGTTCGTCCAGCAGTACGACGCCACCGGCAGCAAGGTCGACGGTGCGACAGTGGTCAACAGCACCATCGCCAGCACGCAGTACCTGCCCGACATTGCCGGGCTGACCGGGAGCAACTTCGTCGTCGCCTGGGCGGGTTACAACCAGGAGGCGAATACCGCAAACAGCTACGGCGTGTTCTCTCAGATCATGGGTACGTCGGGCTCGATCGTGCGTTCGGCTGCGCCCGAACTGGTCGATGTGACCGGCAGCGTCACTTTCATGGAAAACGCGGTCAACGCCACCCCGCAGCTCATCGATGCTGCAGTGCGTCTGTCCGACGTGGATTCGGCGAACTTCGCCGGCGGCGAACTGGTGGCGGCGATCATCCCCGCCGGGCAGAACCAGGCCGTGTACGAGCTTGCGCAGGATCAGCTCGGCATTCGCAACCAGGGTACCGATCCCGGCCAGATCGGGGTCTCGGGCAACACCGTGAGCTACGGCGGGGTGGCGATCGGCACGCTGGTGTCGAACGGCGCCAATGGTGCTGACCTGGTGGTGAGCCTCAACAGCAATGCGACGCCGCAGGCGGTCGAGGTCTTGATCGAGAACCTCAGCTACGCCAACAGTTCGACCGATCCGGCAGCGACCCGCCTGGTGAGTATCCGTGTCAATGATGGCGCTGGTGGCGCCAGCATGCCGCGCACGGTGCAGATCAACGTGACGCCCGAGGTCGACGGTGCGAGCAAGGTGTTCGGTGAACAGCAGGTCAACACCTACGAGGCTGGCCAGCAGCAGACGCCGGCGGTGAGCGCGCTGCAGGGCGCGAACACGGGTGGCTACGTGGTGGTATGGCGTTCGGACGATGCCCAGGACGGCAGTGGATACGGCGTCTTCGGCCAGCGCTATGACGCCAAGGGGGCGGCGGTCGGTGCCGAGTTCCAGGTCAACAGCGAGGGACTCGGTAGCCAGTATGAGCCTGAGGTCGCCTCACTCGCTAACGGTGGCTTTGTGGTGGCGTGGCGCTCGGACGGCCAGGACGGCTCTGGCTCGGGCATTTATGCCCAGCGTTACGGTGCCGACGGGGTCAGCGCGGGCGGCGAGTTCCTCGTCAACACGACGACGACCGGCACACAGTACGAACCGGCGGTAATCGGCCTGAGCGACGGCAGCTTCGTCGTCGCTTACCGCAGTGATTACACCGATTCCACCTACACGACGGATGTGCTGGCCAAGCGCTACGCGGCCGATGGCACGCTGTTGGCGGATGAGTTCACGCTCAACACCACCGTCTCGGGTACGCAGTTCAATCCGCGCCTGGCCGCGCTGCCGGGTGGCAAGTTCGTCGCCGTGTATGGTGACGCCAGCGCCAACGACGGCAGCGGCTACGGTGTGTTCAGCAAGGTCTTCAACGCCGATGGTTCGGTCGCAGTCGCCGAGCTGGGGGTGCCGACCACGGTTGCCGGCAACCAGTACGGCCACGATGTGGCGGTGCTGGCCGACGGCGGTTACGTGGTGACGTGGTGGTCAGCCGACGACCAGATCTACGGCCAGCGCTTCAACGCCGCAGGCGCGAAGCTCGGTGGCCAGTTCCAGGTCAGCACGGTCGACAGCGTGCCCTACCAGGACTACGCCCGCGTTACCGCACTGGCCGACGGCGGCTTCGTGGTGGCCTGGGACAGCTACAACGGCGTCGGTGGCAGCACCTACGACGTGTTCGTCCAGCAGTACGACGCCACCGGCAGCAAGGTCGACGGTGCGACAGTGGTCAACAGCACCATCGCCAGCACGCAGTACCTGCCCGACATTGCCGGGCTGACCGGGAGCAACTTCGTCGTCGCCTGGACGGGCTACAACCAGGAGGCGAATACCGCAAACAGCTACGGCGTGTTCTCCCAGATCATGGGTACGCCGGGCTCGATCGTGCGCTCTACTGCGCCTGAACTGGTTGATGTGACCGACAGCGTCACTTTCATGGAGGACACGGTCAACGCCGCCCCGCAGCTCATCGATGCCGCGGTGCGTCTGTCCGACGTGGATTCGGCGAACTTCGCCGGCGGGCAACTCGTGGTCAGCGTGCTGTCAGGCTACGGCAACATCCAGCAGGCTCAGGTCGTACAGCAGGCGGAAGCGCAGGATGCGTTCGGCATTCGCAACCAGGGTAGCGGTGCCGCTCAGATCGGCGTATCCGGCAGCACGGTCAGCTTCGGCGGGGTGGCGATCGGCAGCATCATCTCCGACGGCATGGCAGGCCGTGACCTCGTCGTCAGCTTCAACACCAATGCCACCGCGCCGGCTGTCGAGGCGGTGATCGAGAATCTTACCTACCGCAACACCGTATCCAACCCGGTCGAGAGCCGCACGGTGTCCATCCAGGTCAGCGACGGCGCGGGCGGGGCAAGTGTGCCGCGCATGCTGACGATCAAGGTGACGCCTGAGTACGATGGTGCGCAGCCGCTGTTCGCTGAGGAGGTGGTCAACACCTACACCCCTGGCGAGCAAAGCGCTTCGGCGATGACGCGCCTGGCCGACGGCGGCTATGTGACGGTGTGGACTTCGCAGGGACAGGACGGCTGGGGTTACGGCATCTACGGCCAGCGCTACGACGCGCAGGGCGTGGCGATGGGCAACCAGTTCCAGGCGAACAACTACACGCCCTACGACCAGGTCGAACCCGTGGTGACCAGCCTCGCTGGTGGGGGCTTCGTCGTGGTGTGGACCGACCGGGGCGGCGCCGATGGCAGCGGCTACGGGGTGTTCGGCCAGCGCTATGATGCCGACGGATTGCAGGTCGGCGAGGCCATTCTGATCAACACCAACGCCAGCAGCAACCAGTACCAGCCGGCGGTGGCAAGCCTGCCGGGTGGCGGCTTCATCGTCGCCTGGCACTCCGATGCCTATCAGGATGGGCAGTACTACGACGTCTTCTTCCAGCGGTTTGATGACAGCGGTGTTGCGCTCGGAACGCAGACTCGCGCCAACACCAGCACCGGTTTCGAGAACAACAACCAGTACGAGCCGGCCGTCGCCGTGCTTGCCGACGGCAGCTTCGTGGTGACCTGGCGCTCCGACGGTCAGGATGGCGATGGCGGCTATGCCGGGGTGTACGGGCAGCGCTTCGCCGCGGACGGCAGTACCCTCGGTAGCGAATTCCGCATCAACACCTATATCGACTCCTACCAGTACCAGCCGAGCATCGCAGCCCTGGCTGACGGTGGCTTCGTGGTGGCGTGGACTTCGTATTACCAGGATGGCGGTAGCACGACCGGGGTCTTTGCCCAGCGCTATGCCGCAGATGGCACCCCGGTAAGCGAAGAGTTCCGAGTTAACACCACGACCACCGACAGCGAACAGCAGCCCTCGATTGCCGGGCTCGCCAACGGTGGCTACGTGGTGGCATGGACGGCCGGCAGCGAGATTTTCCTGCAGCAGTTCGATGCCGCAGGCCTGCCGGTGGACGGCCAGACCCGGGTCGACGTAAGGGACGGCAACTGGGCGACGGATCCGGCGGTACTCGCGCTGTCGAACGGCAACTTCGTGGTGAGCTGGACCGACTACCAGGACGACGCGAACGCCAACAGCTACGGCATCTTCCAGCGCGTGTTCGGCGACCCGGCAGACTTCAGCCGCCAGATCAATCCTGAGCTGGTCGATGTGGCGTCGTCGGTCACTTTCCGCGAAAACGCGGTCAACCTCGCACCGCAAGTCATCGACCCTGGCGTCGGGTTGATCGACCCCGATTCGGCCAACTTCGACGGTGGCCGGCTCGAGGTGGATTACATCAGCGGCTACGGCGGCCAGGACCAGCTCGGCATGGAAGGGCTGGAGAACCAGGACCAGCTCGGCATCCGCTCCGAGGGCGATGGCCCGACCCAGATCCGCGTATCCGGTCTGAACGTGTACTACTCGGGAGCGCTGATCGGCACCCTCGTGGCCGACGGCAGCAACCACGGCAAGCTGGTGCTCGAGTTCAACGCCAATGCCACCGTGCCGGCGGTCGAGTCGGTGATCGAGAACCTGAGCTACCAGAACACCTCGAGCAATCCCTTCGCCAGCCGCACGATCTCGATCCGCGTCACCGACGGTGATGGCGGGGCGAGCGATGCGCGCTTCGTCACGCTTAACGTGACGCCCGAGGTCGACGGCGCCGTGCCGCTTGGGCTCGAGCGTCAGGTCAACACCACCGTGGGTGGCTCGCAGACCAACCCCGCAATCACCCATCTTGCAGATGGTGGCTACGTCGTCGTGTGGACGGATGAGGGTGGCGCCGACGGCAGCAGCTACGGCGTCTATGGGCAGCGCTACGACGCTGACGACAATGCGCTCGGCACTGAATTCCGCGTCAACACGACCACTGCCAATGCCCAATACGAGCCCAGCGTGGTCAGTCTGGCGGGCGGCGGCTTCGCCGTGGTGTGGCGCTCGGACGGCCAGGATGGCAGCGGCGCGGGCGTTTATGCGCAGCTCTTCGACGCCACGGGTGCCGCGGCAGGGGCCGAGACGCGGGTCAACACCATGACCAGCAACAATCAGTACCAGCCCGACCTCACCGCGACGGCCGACGGTGGCTTCGTCGTCGCCTGGTATCACGACGGCTACAGCGCGACCAACACCGAGTACGCCGACATCTTCTTCCAGCGCTTCGACGCGACCGGCGGCAAGCTGGGCGCCGAGACGCGTGCCAACCCGCCGTTGGGGTCGACCTTCGAGTACCAATCAGAGCCCGCGATCGCCTGGCTGGCCGACGGCGGCTTCGTGGTGACGTGGACCGACACCAGCGCAACCGATGGTGAAGCTTACGGCGTGTTCGGCCAGCGCTTCGACGCTGCGGGCAATGCGCTCGGGACCGCCTTCCGCGCCAATACCTTTACCGGCGGCAACCAGTACGAATCCGACGTGGCCGCGCTCGAAGACGGCGGCTACCTCGTGGTGTGGCGCTCCGACGGGCAGGACCTGAGCGGCGCGGGCGTCTACGCGCAGCGCTACGCTGCCGATGGCACGACGGTGGGCACAGAGTTCCGTGTCAACACCACCACCAGTAGTTCGCAGCTTGAGCCGGCGGTGACCGGCCTGGCCAATGGCGGCTGGGTGGTGACCTGGACCGACCAGTATGGCGCGGCGGGTAGTACCTATGATGTCTTCCTGCAGCAGTACGACGCCGCCGGTCGCCAGGTCGATGGCGAGACGCTTGTGAACAGCTACACGCCCTATGTGCAGCAGCAGCCCGCGATCACCGCCATGCCCGACGGCGGCTTCGTCGTTGCCTACTCGTCCTACGTGTACTCGAGCGACCAGAACGGTGACGGTCTGCCGGACGGCGGCAACGACACCTATGAAATCCGCTTGCAGCGTTTCAGCAACACTGCGCCGCAGATCTCGCCCTTCACGGTCAATGGTCAGGAAGAGGCCGTGATCGTGCTCGAGGCCCAGCTTTTCATCGACAGCTTCTCCGACGCCGAAGGCCAGAACCTGGCAGCGATCCGCGTCACCACGCTGCCGGCCGAGGGCGTGCTGAAGCTGGATGGCGTCGCGGTGGTCCCCGGTCAGGAGATCAGCCTTGCCGACCTGCAGGCCGACAAGCTGAGCTATCAGGGCGACGTCAACTACTTCGGTCTCGACCAGTTCGCATGGACGGGTAGCGACGGGGTGGCCTACGCGCCCAGTCCGGTGTTCTCGATCATCAACCTCGCCAACGTCAACGATGCGCCAGCGCTGCAGGCGGGTGCCGACGACACTGCGGCCGAAGGCACCTGGTTCAGCCACGCGGTCACGCTTGGCGATCCGGATCCCGACACCCATCTGATCACGGTGGATTGGGGCGATGGTTCGGCCCCGTCGCAGTATTCGACCAGCGCGACGGTGTACAACATCACGCACTACTTCCCGGACAACGGCAGCTATACGGTGACTGTGACTGCGAACGACCAGACCGGACAGGCTAACAGCATCGAGAGCGACAGTTTCGAGGTGGTGGTGTCCAACGTGGCGCCTGATCTGAATCTGTCCGGCAATGCCACGGTGGAGCAGAACCAGCCCTATACGCTGACGCTGGGCAGTGTTTATGACCCAGGTGACGACACCGTCACCGAATACCGCATCGACTGGGGTGACGGCACGTCGGTACAAGTGCTCGCCACCGGTGACCTGCCAGCCAACCGCCAGCTGACCCATACCTATGCCAGCACGGGCAACTGGCAGATCGCCGTGAGCCTGGTCGACGAGGACGGTTCGTACGCGGACGTCGACACCCGGATGGTGCAGGTCAGCGGGCCAGCCGAGGTGCTGACGGTGAACGCCGGTAGCGACCTGACGGTGAACGAAGGCCAGTACTTCGTGCCCTCAATCAGCTTCAGTGACCTGACTGACACCGACCCTGCGGGCCGCCTGTACACAATCGACTGGGGTGACGGCAATGTCGACAGCGGGCGCACGTTCAACCCGTCCGCGCTCGGCCTTGGTCACACCTATGCCGACGGCGACGCGACCTACACGGTCACGGTGACGGTGGATGATGACGGCGCGCAGTCCGGTAGCGACAGCTTCGAGGTCACGGTGAACAACGTGGCGCCGACCTTGAACCTGAGCGGCGGCGGCAGCGTCGCCGAGGGCGCGCTGTATACGCTCGCCATCACGCACAGCGATCCGGGTGACGACACGATTGCGAACTACTCGATCGACTGGGGCGACGGTGGCGCGGCCACTACGCTGACCGCGGCCGAACTCGCTGCGCTTAGCGGCAGCGTGACCCACAGCTATGCCGATGGCGCAGCCGCTGGCACCGCGCGCACGATCACGGTGAGCGCAACCGACGAGGACGGTACCTGGACCCAGACCAAGGCGGTCACGGTGCAGAACGTGGCGCCAACGATTGCGCTGGGTGGCAATCTGACGGTCGATGAAGGTTCGAACTTCACCCTGACCCTGGGGGCGGTTACCGACCCCGGTCAGGACACGCCGACCAGCTACACCATCAACTGGGGCGACGGCAGCGTCGAGGTGGTCGATAGCCTCGGTGACTACACGCACGTCTATGTCGACGGCACCACCAATCGCACGATCAGCGTGCTGGTGACCGACGAGGACGGTCAGCACGCCAACGCCGGCACACACACCGTTACGGTAAACAACGTCGCGCCAGCGGTGGCGCTGACCGGCGCAGAGTCGAGTGCCGAAGGTGCGGCGTACGCGCTCAATCTTGTCGGCAGTGATCCTGCGGGCACGGCCGATACGCTGTCCTACAGCATCGACTGGGGCGACGGCAGCACAACACAGGCACTCACCGCGCTCGAACTGGCGGGGCTTGGCGGCAACGTCACGCATGTCTATGCCGATGATGAGGATGGTCCGGTCAATTCGACTGGACGCACGATCACGGTGACGGTCAGCGACGAGGACGGCGGCAGTTCCGTCTCAACGAAGACCGTGACGGTCAACAACGTGGCGCCGACGATCGCACTTGCTGGCGCGGCGACAGTGGTTGAGGACAGCGCTTACACGCTGACACTTGGCTCGGTGATGGATCCGGGTATGGATACGGTTTCAAGCTACCTCGTCGACTGGGGTGACGGCAGCAACTCCGTCGTCTCTGCGGCGGGCGACCTGACCCATGTCTATGCGGATCCGGGTAGCTACTCGATTGCTATCGGGCTTGTCGACGAGGACGGTACTCACGTCAGTGCGGCCAGTCGCGATGTGTTGGTGACGGCGGCCGGAGGCGGGAATACCGCGCCGGTGGTGCAGGACGAGAGCTACGCGGTGCACGCCGGTCAG
>DAORUJ010000058.1:0-7400 GCA_035433105.1 Thauera sp. | reverse complement strand
AGACGATCAGCTACACGGTGTCGGACGGCACGGTGGAGAGCACGGGCCAATTCACCGTTACGGTCGAGCCACAGGCGATCGAAACGGTCCGCATCGGTGACGCTCCATCGCGCATCACGAGTACGTCGCAGTTGGTGGCCGCGTGGACTGATCCGCTTGTTTCCGGGATCGAGCATACGGCGGATGCATCGGTGGCTGCGCCAGGCTGGTCGGCAGCGCAACTGAGTGTGCTCAATGTTGGCGTGCTTGCGGGAGGCGACATCTATAACGGCGACCTGGGCGTGAGCGGACAGAGTGCAGCGACGAGCGCGGTCAAGCAGGAGATCGATGGCACGGAAGCGCTTCGCTTCAATCTTGAGGCCGAGGCAAGTGGCGTCAGGGTGGATCTGTCCCGCTTTTACATCAACGACGACAGCGCCATCTACTATGAGGCGGGGCGCCTGCGACTGCTTGATGCCAGTGGCAATGTTGTGGGTGAAACTACCTTCGTTGCCGATTCCAGCGCAGGTGAGAAGACGGTTTCCATTGGAAGTGCGGGGGGCTTCACCGCGGTGGAGCTCAGTGCGGGCGTGTATGACGGCGATACCTTCATTTTCGGTGGCTACGCCGATGGAAACGGCGATTTCGCCTCTGGCGTCTTTGCCGATATAGCGGGCAAGCAGCACGGTAGCGACTTCCTGGTGGATTGGATCGAGTTCGACTTCCCGGCCCCCGTGATCGGGATTGGCGATGGCTTTGGCGGTTGAGAAATGTCGGCAGTTTTTACACGGCGATCAGGCGAGAATTTCAAGCCATTGATGTTGTTGATGAAGTAATCATTGGCTTGAATCTTGCTGAAGATACGAAAACGTTTATTGAGGGGCACCGTGATGTTTTCGAGGAATGACTTGGTTCGTGGTATGTGCCGTGGTGTGCTTGCTTCCGCTCTGGCGCTGGTGGCGGCGTCGGCGGGCGCAGCGGTTCTCGTCAGCCAGCCGGTGGAAGATGGAGGGAGTAGTTTCATCTCCAATCGCACAGGTGGGTTTGAGAACGCTGATACGTTCACGCTGAGCGCTGCATCGACGATCACCTCCATCGCCTGGTGGGGTATTTTCGACAGCATCGACACAACCCTGTTTTCGGTTCGGCTGGCGTCGGATACTTCCGGCCTGACGACGGATCTTGCGGGGAATACCAGCGTGGTGGGGGGCAGCGCCGGTAATGACTCGGATCAGCGTCCGGTCTTTCGCTTCGAATTCACGCTGACAGACGCCTTGGCCCTCGCATCCGGAAGCTATCTGCTATCGGTGGCTAGCGAGGGCGATGTTCAGGGCGAGCCCTGGGCATGGACGGTGGGTAGCGGTGGGGATGGCCTCAGCCACTATCTGGACGGCGGCGCTTGGGTGGAGGGTGATGGCGATCTGTCCTTCGAGATTATCGGCGAGCGTCAGCAGACCGTTCCCGAACCCGGAAGCCTGGCCTTATTGGGGCTGGCTGGCCTCGGTGCGGCGCTTGTCGGCCGTCGTCGGCAACGCGTTTGCGACTGAGTCTGCACGCGCTACTTTGCATGTCACGAAGCCGGCCTGAGGCCGGCTTCTGTCCGTCCGGGAGTCGTTCATGAGTGGCCTCAAGCAGCCCAAACTGCAAACGCCGATGCGCCGGGCGATGGATGCCGCGAAGCGCACTTTGCGCCGGGTTGCGTTCTTCAGTTTCTTTGTCAACCTGCTGACGCTGACCTCGTCGATCTACATGCTGCAAGTGTATGACCGGGTGCTTGCGTCACGCAGCGAATCGACCCTGCTCTACCTCACCCTGTTTGCCGCCGTCTGCCTGGCGACTCTGGCGGTGCTGGAAATGGTGCGATCGCGCTTGCTGGTGCGGATGGGGGCGCGTTTCGACGCGCAACTGTCGGGTCAGGTATTTGCGCAGGTCATCTCCAGTGGCCGCAGTGGGCAGCCCTTTCGCGACCTGGACAGCTTGCGCACCTTTCTTACCGGGGCGCATATCCTGAGCCTGCTTGATGCGCCCTGGATGCCCATTTACATCGGGCTGGTGTACGTGCTGCACCCGATGCTGGGGCATGTGGCACTGGTGGGCGGGGTGGTGCTGTTTGCGCTAGCGCTGTGGAACGAGCGGGCGACGCGCAAGCCACTGTCCGAAGCTGGTGGCGAGCTCGCGGCAAGCCACCAGTTCGCCGAGCAGAGTGCGCGCAATGCCGAGGCGGTGCGCGCGATGGGCATGCTGCCCGGGCTCGCCGCGATCTGGCGCAAGCGTCATGATCTGGGCTTGGGGCTGCAGGGCCTAGCCAGTGACGCCGCGGGCAGCATTGCCGCCGTGGCCAAGGCGATGCGTTTCTTTTTGCAGGTTGCCATCCTCGGCGTTGGGGCCTGGCTGGTGATCCAGCAGGAGACCACTGCCGGTGTCATGATTGCGGCCTCCATCATCATGGGCCGTGGTCTTGCCCCGGTGGAGGCGGCGATTGGAGGCTGGCGCGGCTTCCTGCAGGCGAGAGAGGCACATCAGCGCCTGGTGAAGGAATTCGGTGACGTACCCGAACCTGCAGAGGCAATGTCGCTGCCTGCGCCAAAAGGGGTGCTGCAGTTCGACAATGTCGCAGGTGGTCCACCTGAGTCGATGAAGCCAACGGTGCGCGGGCTGAATTTCGTACTCGAGGCCGGGACTTGCCTCGGCATCACGGGGCCGAGTGCTGCGGGCAAGTCGACGCTGGTGCGATTGGCGATCGGAGCGTGGCGGCCGATGAGCGGTGTGGTGCGCCTCGATGGCGCCAATATCGCCGACTGGCGGCGCGAAGATGTGGGGCCCTACATTGGTTACCTGCCGCAGGACATCGAGCTCTTTCCGGGGACGGTAGCCGACAACATCGCGCGCTTTGGCGAGGTCGACCCGCAGCAGGTGGTGGATGCCGCTCAACTCGCCGGTGCGCATCAGGTCATTCTCGATCTGCCCAAGGGCTATGACACGGTTATCGGTCCGTCGGGGGCCAACCTGTCGGGGGGGCAGCGCCAGCGCATCGGACTGGCGCGCGCCTTTTATCGCCGCCCGGCCCTGATCGTCCTTGACGAGCCGACTTCCAATCTCGATGCCGAGGGTGAAGCTGCGGTGCGACAGGCGATGGACGCACTTCATGCCCAGGGGCGGACGGTGATCGTGATCGCCCACCGGCCCGCCGTGCTGGGAGGAACCGACAAGATGATGGTGGTGGTCGACGGTCAGGTGGCGGCCTTTGGCCCAACCTCGGAAGTGATGCCGAATATCACCCGCCGGGTAGCGAGCCGCCCTGAGCCGACCGTGGCCATTGCTCAAGCAGCAGGAGCAGCGCATGTCTGAGACGCAAGCAGCGAAGGGGATGGTGGTTGGCGAGGCACGTGCCGAGGCCGAGCTCAGTCGCTGGGTGAACATTGGTCTGGTGGTGCTGATGCTGACGTTCGGACTGACCATCGCCTGGTCTACGCTGGCACCGATCGCCAGTGCGGTCGTCGGTTCGGGCCAGGTCAAGGTGGATACCAGCCGCAAGAAGATTCAGCACCTCGAAGGGGGGGTGATCCGCGAGATCCTTGTGCGGGATGGCGATCGAGTGTCTGCCGGACAGTCACTGGCCCGACTGGATGAGACACGTGCCGGGGCGTCTCATGGTGTGCTGCAGGCACAGTACGATGCCAGCATCGCGCAGCAGGCGCGTCTTGTGGCGGAGCGCGATGGTACGGCTGAAATTGTCTGGCCCGAGAGCCTGTTTGTGCGGCGATCAGAGCCCAAGGTGGCTGAAACGCTCGCCGCTCAGCAATCCCAGTTTGATGCGCGCCGCGCCTCGCTCGAGGGTGAGCTGCAGATTCTCGACAAACAGATTGCTTCCAAGCTCAGTGAGATCAGCGGTTTGATCGGACAGCAGCGCTCTAAGGAATCGCAACTCGAGAGCTTCCGGGCCGAGCTGGCGGGTCTTGGTGACCTGGCGGCGCGTGGCATGGTCGAGCGTACGCGGTTGCGCAACCTCGAACGCGAGATTGCCCGTCTCGAGGGGGAGCGCGCCGAGCACGTGTCCGAAATTGCCGCGGCGCGATCGCTGATCGGTGAGCGCGAACTGCAGAAATTCCAGGCACGCAAGAGTTTCCACGAGGGGGTCGTCGCCGAGCTCCGGCAGGCGCAGGCAGAAGGGTTCGACTATCTGGAGCGCATGGGGGCAGCTAAGTATGTGCTCGAACAGACCGAGCTCAAATCGCCGGTCGATGGCACCGTCGTTGAAATGCGCGCACATACGCAAGGCGGGGTTGTCGGCCCGGGCGAGCTGCTGATGGAGATCGTACCCAGCAATGACAGGCTGATCATCGAGGCGAAGGTGCGTCCCGAAGACATCGACCGCGTCCGGCTTGGCCTGCCGGCCGGGATCAAACTACTGGCTTTCGAGCAGCGCACCCTTGCCGAGTTGAACGGCACCGTTACCTATCTGTCAGCCGATGCGATCGAGGATGAGCGTGCGGGGCTGGTGTATTTTCTGATGAAGGTCGAGGTTCCCGAGGGCGAACTGGCGCGCCTGGAGGGGCAGACCGTGCAGCCGGGCATGCTGGCAGAGGTGTTCGTGAGAACCGGTGAGCGGACTTTTCTTTCCTACCTGCTAAAACCCCTCGCCGATAGTTTCGATCGCGCGTGGCGTGAGCGCTGAGCTCAGCGCTGACCCTCGCGCATGAATTGCGAGAACTCCGCTGCGCTCATCGGCTGGCCGAACAGCGGGCCTTGTTGCAGGTGGCAACCGAGCGCGCCGAGGAAGTCGCGCTGTGCCGGAGTCTCGACGCCGCGGGCGAAAACCTCGAGCCCAAGGGCCGATGCAAGGCTGGCTACTGCCTCGACGATGGCTTCGCTGTCTTCGTCGCGGCCGACGTTGCGCACCAGACCGGGGTCGAGCTTGATGGCTTTCAGTGGATAGCGGCGAAGCCGCGCGATCGACGACAGACCGCGGCCGAAGTCGTCGATGGCAAGACGAACGCCCATCGCGGCCAGTGCTCGCAGCGTGGCTTTTAGCGCTGAACTGTCGGATTCGAGCACTTTCTCGTCCAGATCGAGTTCGAGAGACTGGGGTGGGAAGTCGCTGTCCTCAAGCACCAGCCTGACACACTCGGCGAAATCGCCATGCAGCAATTGTTCGTTGGCGACATTCACCGTGAGCTGCAGGCGTTGTCCTTCAGCATGGCTCGTCTGCCAGTTGCGGGCGCTGCGGCAGGCACTGTGGAGCACCCAGTCGCCGAGGCGGGCAATGAGTTGGGGGTCACGAACCCCGCTTTTGAACTGCCCGAACGACAACTGACCCAGATTCGGGTGCTGCCAGCGCAGCAAGGCCTCTCCCGCACGCAGCCTGCTGGATCGCGTGTCGATGAGTGGCTGGAAGTGCAGCGTGAGCTCGTTCTGGTCGATTGCGCGGCGCAGACGGGGCTCAAGATCTTCGGCGCCGTCCTCGTGCCATGTGGCTGCGTCGAACAGGCTGTCGGGGCGCGTCATGAAGCGCGCGGCCGGATCGAGGTGACCGGCGAAGTGCGCAGAACCCGGGGCCGCGTCACGACTACTCGTGCGCGGCGAGGTGCTGGAGGAAGGGCTGAGCACGAGCGCATGGACGCCGGGGCGCAATCTGGGTGCACATAGCACCCCAAGTTCGCGCGTTCCGCCCTTGGGCAAGGCAAAACTTACGCGGCTGCGCCGCTCGCCGCGGATCAATAGTCGACCACGAACCTCAAGGAACTGCTCTTCATTCGGGAACAGCGAAGAAAGGGGATGCCCCGCGAGCTGACGGTAGTCGCGCTCCAGCAAGCGGCATGCCGCACTGTTGGCATCCAGGATCAATTCGTCCCCGGTGATGATCAGTCCCTCGTCGATCAGCTCGAGCAGGGCCAGATAGACGCCAGTTTCGGCGCCTTCCGAAAGGTCGGCGACAAACGATTCGAGCGGAGGGGAGGGGACGCCCGGTGGGCGTCCTGGAATATTCACGGAAGGCGGCTTCGAGGTTGTTAGATGTCTTTCTACGGCACTGCCGCAAGAATACTTGAACCCGAATTGTCGCCAACGGCGGAACAGATGCCGATGAGGGGGTTATTTCCGCCCCAGACCGCCAAGCAATACGGCGATCGGACGTTGATGCCGGCGCAAGGGGTCTGGTTTTACGCTGGCTGAAAGCGTCGGCAGGATTGCTTCGGCCTGGGCCTGTGCGCCGGAGGAGGTGGGTTGATAGGGTTGGGTGAAGTCAAAGCCGTCGGCTGCCACCGTCGAGCGTTGCCGCGAACCGGTGCGCGAGCCCGGCCTAGAAGGTGAGCGCGAGGAACTGGTACGTGGCGGGCGCGGGCTTTCCGTCGTCGCTGCCGTTGTCGCTGCCGTTGTCGCTGCCGCGGGCGCAGCGCGGCGGCCACGTGAGCGGCTGCCCGCTTCGAAGAATTCGGGCTCGGGGTCGAACCCTGGAACCACTTCCTGCGGGATCTCAAGTTTGATCAACTTCTGGATCTCGGCCAGCCAGTGTTTCTCTTCAGTGCACACCAGCGAGATCGCATTGCCCGGATGACCGGCGCGCCCGGTACGACCGATGCGATGGACGTAGTCTTCGGCGGTGTGCGGCAACTCGAAGTTGATGACGTAGGGGAGTCCATCGATATCAATGCCACGCGCGGCGACATCGGTCGCAACCAGCACGCGCAGGCGGCCGCTCTTGAACGCCTCCAGCGTCTCGGTTCGTTGCTGTTGGCCCTTGTCGCCATGGATCGCGTCGGCGGCGATACCGCTGCGCTCGAGAAAATGGGCGAGGCGACCGCACAGGATCTTGGTGTCGACGAACACCAGCGCCTGGGTGTCAGGCCGGTGGCGCAGCAGATGGGCCAGCAGGTTGCGCTTCATGCCGGACGAGACGGGATGCACGACGTGGGTGATCGTTTCCGACACCATGTTGCGGCGTGCAACTTCGATCAGTTGCGGGCTCTTCAGCATCTGGTCCGCCAGCTTCTTGATCTCGTCCGAGAAGGTGGCCGAGAACAGCAGGCTCTGGCGGTTGGCCGGCAGCAGCGCCAGGATGCGCTTGATATCGGGGATGAAGCCCATGTCGAGCATGCGGTCGGCTTCGTCCAGCACCAGTACCTCGACCTGGGACAGGTTGATCGACTTCTGTTCAACATGGTCGAGCAGGCGGCCCGGGGTGGCGATGACGATCTCGATGCCGCGTCGCAACTCCATCTGCTGTGGTCTGATGTCCACCCCGCCGTAGACGCAAATCGACCGCAGCGGCAGGTGCTTACTGTAGGTCTTGACCGACTCGTACACTTGCATTGCCAGCTCGCGCGTGGGCGCGAGGATGAGCGCGCGCGTCTGGTGGCGTGCTGGCGAGGTGCTGGTGCTGGCGTGGCGGGCAATGCGGTGCAGCAGCGGCAGGGTGAAGCCCG
>DAORUJ010000057.1:0-18047 GCA_035433105.1 Thauera sp. | reverse complement strand
ACCTCACCGTGCGCGAGAACGTGCGCATCGGCCTGCAGCGCAAGCTCGGCACCGAATTCCACTTCTGGCGTTCGGTGAAGTCGCTCGACGTGCTCGACGACGAGGCGATGGCGCTGCTCGAAGCGGTCGATCTGACCCAGTTCGCCGACACGGTCACCGCCGAGATGCCCTACGGCCGCAAGCGTGCGCTCGAGATCGCGACCACGCTCGCGCTCGAACCGAGCATGCTGCTGCTCGACGAGCCGACCCAGGGCATGGGCAACGAGGACATTGCCCGCGTGGTCGACCTGATCCGCAAGGTGTCGGCCAACCGCACGATCCTGATGGTCGAGCACAACCTGTCGGTGGTCGCCAACCTGTGCGACCGCATCACCGTGCTCACCCGCGGCAGCGTGCTCGCCGAGGGCACCTACGCCGAAGTGTCGAAGAACCCCAAGGTGCTCGAGGCCTATGTCGGTTCCGACGACATGAGCGACGCCCACCACTGATTCCCCGCGACCGACACCATGACCAGTGCCTTCACCCCTCATCCGGAGATGCTCCGGATCCACGACCTGCACGCCTTCTACGGCGAGTCGCACATCCTCCACGGCATCGACCTCAAGGTCGCGCGCGGCGAATGCGTGACGCTGCTCGGGCGCAACGGCTCGGGGCGTTCGACCACGCTCAAGTCGGTGCTCGGCCTGGTGGGCAAGCGCACCGGCTCGATCATGGTCAATGGCCGCGAGGTGATCGACCAGCCCACGCACCGCATGGCGCGCTACGGCATCGGTTACGTGCCCGAGGAGCGCGCCATCTTCGCGTCGCTCAGCACCGAGGAGAACCTGATGCTGCCGCCGCAGGTGGCGAGCGGGGCGCTGTCGGTGGACGAGATCTACCAGATGTTCCCGAACCTCTACGAGCGCCGCACGAGCCCGGGCTCCAAGCTCTCGGGCGGTGAACAGCAGATGCTGGCGATGGCGCGCGTGCTGCGCACCGGCGCCAAGCTGCTGCTGCTCGACGAGATCACCGAGGGCCTGGCACCGGTGATCGTCAAGAAGCTCGGCGAGATCATCGTCGAACTGAAATCGCGCGGTTTCACCATCGTGCTGGTGGAGCAGAACTTCCGTTTCGCCGCCCCGCTGGCCGACCGCCACTACGTGCTCGAGCACGGCGAAATCATCGCCACCATCAACGCCGACGAGTTGCCCGGCAAGATGGACTGGCTGCACCAGACGCTGGGGGTCTGAGCGGTACTGCCGCGCGGTCCCTGCGTAACAACCATACGAACGAGACGGAGACACACCAGATGCAGACGAAGAAACTCACCACCCTGGCCTGCGCGGCCGCCTTTGCCATGCTGTCGGGCGCGGCGAATGCGCAGATCTCGGGCAACACGGTCAAGATCGGCGTGCTCACCGACATGTCCGGCACCTATTCCGACCTCGCCGGCGCCGGTGCGGTGCTCGCCACCCAGATGGCGATCGACGACTTCATCGCCGAGGCCAAGCCCGCATTCAAGGTCGAGATGGTCTCCGCCGACCACCAGAACAAGGCCGACATCGCCTCCAACAAGGCGCGCGAGTGGTTCGAGCGCGAGGGCGTCGATACCGCCACCGAGCTCGTCACCACCTCGACCGCACTCGCGGTCATGAAGATCGCCAAGGAGATGAACCGCGTCGCGCTGATGAGTGGCCCGGCCTCGACGCCGATCACCAACGAGCAGTGCAACGATGTGACCGTGCACTACACCTACGACACCTACGCGCTCGCCAACGGCACCGCCAAGGCGGTGACGCAGCAGGGCGGCGATACCTGGTTTTTCCTGACCGCCGACTATGCCTTCGGCCAGGCGCTGGAGAAGGACTCGTCCGCAGTGGTCATCGCCAATGGCGGCAAGGTGCTTGGTTCGGTGCGCCACCCCTTCCCGGCCGCGGACTTCTCGTCCTTCCTGCTCCAGGCCCAGGCCTCGGGCGCCAAGATCATCGGTCTGGCCAACGCCGGCGCCGACACCACCAACGCAATCAAGCAGGCGGCCGAGTTTGGCATCACGCCCAAGCAGTCGCTCGCCGGGCTGTTGATGTTCATCTCCGACGTGCATTCGCTCGGGCTGCAGGCCACCCAGGGCATGTACCTGACCACCGGCTTCTACTGGGATCTCGACGACGGCACCCGCGCCTGGTCCAAGCGCTTCTTCGAAAAGCAGAAGCGCATGCCGACCATGGTGCAGGCGGGTCAGTATTCCTCGGTGCTGCATTACCTGCGCGCGGTGCAGGCGAGCGGCACTGACGAGGCGGGCAAGGTCATGGCGCAGATGAAGGCCACCCCGATCAAGGACTTCTTCGGCAAGAACGGCCGCATCCGCGAGGACGGGCGCATGGTGCATGACATGTATCTGGCGCAGGTGAAGACACCCGCCGAGTCCAAGTACCCGTGGGACTACTACAACATCCGCCAGACGATTCCCGCGGAAGAGGCCTTCCAGCCGCTGGCACAGTCGAAGTGCCCGCTGGTCAAGAAGTGATCTGATCGCGGAGTCTTCCGCACTTCACGACGCATGGGGGCGGCGCGGCCGCCTCCATGCGGGAGTCGCACATGGAAATTTTCGGCGTCCCGGGCGCACTTCTCGGCAGCCAGTTGCTGGTCGGCCTGATCAACGGTTCGTTCTACGCGATCCTGAGCCTGGGCCTGGCCATCATCTTCGGCCTGCTCAACATCATCAACTTCAGCCACGGCGCCCAGTACATGATGGGCGCCTTCGTGGCGTGGATCGCGCTCAACAAGCTGGGCATCAATTACTGGGTGGCCCTGCTGTTCGCGCCGATCGTCATCGGTGCGCTGGGCGTGGTGATCGAGCGCACGATGCTGCGCAAGCTGTACAAGCTCGACCATCTTTACGGCCTGTTGCTGACCTTCGGCCTGGCGTTGATCTTCGAGGGCGTGTTTCGTGACCAGTACGGCATCTCCGGTCAGTCCTATCCGGTGCCTGAGTTGCTGCAGGGCGGGGTGAACCTCGGCTTCATGTTCCTGCCGATTTACCGCGCTTGGGTGGTAGTGGCCGCGCTGACCGTGTGCTTTGCGACCTGGTTCATCATCGAGAAGACCAAGCTCGGCGCCTACCTGCGCGCCGGCACCGAGAACCCGCAGATGGTGCAGGCGCTCGGCATCAACGTGCCGCTGCTGATCACCTTCACCTACGGCTATGGCGTTGCGCTCGCGGCCTTCGCCGGCGTGCTCGCCGCCCCGATCTACCAGGTCAGCCCGCTGATGGGCTCGAACCTGATCATCGTCGTGTTCGCCGTGGTGGTGATCGGTGGCATGGGCTCGATCATGGGGTCCATCCTGACCGGCCTCGGCCTCGGCCTGATCGAGGGCCTGACCCGCGTGTTCTACCCCGAAGCCTCGGCGGTGGTGGTGTTCGTGATCATGGTGATCGTGCTGCTGGTGCGCCCGGCCGGCCTGTTCGGCAAGGCCTGAGTGCGGCGAAAGGAATCAGACTGATGAACAACCCGAATTCGATGTTTGCCCGCGCCGTCCCGATCCTGTTCGGTGCGCTGTTCCTGACCGGGCTGGTGGCACCGTTCGCGGTGTATCCCACCTTTCTCATGAAGATCCTGTGCTTCGGCTTGTTCGCGTGCGCGTTCAATCTGCTGCTCGGCTTCGTCGGCCTGCTGTCCTTCGGCCATGCCGCCTTCTTCGGCAGTGCCGGCTATGTGTGCGGCATGTTGGTGCGTGACGTCGGCGTCACGCCCGAGATGGGCATCATTGGCGGCACGCTCGCCGCCGGTGCGCTTGGCTGGCTGTTCGGCGTGCTGGCGATCCGCCGTACCGGCATCTACTTCGCGATGATCACGCTGGCACTGTCGCAGATGGTGTATTTCGTCGTTTTGCAATGGAGGGCGACCGGCGGCGAAGACGGTCTGCAGGGCGTGCCGCGCGGCTACCTGTTCGGCGTCATCGATCTGTCTGACAACATCGCGATGTATTACCTGGTGTTCGCGGTGTTCTGTATCGGCTTCTTCATCATCTACCGCGCGATCCATTCGCCCTTCGGCCAGATCCTCAAGGCGATCCGGGAGAACGAGCCGCGCGCGATATCGCTCGGCTACGACGTCGCCAAGTTCAAGCTGCTGGCGTTCGTGCTGTCGGCCGCGCTCGCCGGCATGGCGGGGGCGACCAAGACCCTGGTGTTCCAGCTTGCCTCGCTGACCGATGTGCACTGGCACACGTCCGGAGAGGTGGTGCTGATGACACTACTCGGTGGCCTGGGCACCGTGCTCGGTCCCCTGGTCGGCGCCGCCACCATCGTGTCGTTGCAGACCGAACTCGCCGATAGCGTCGGCTCATGGGTGACGGTGATCATGGGGGTGATCTTTGTGGTCTGCGTGTTGCTGTTCCGCCGCGGCATCGTCGGCGAGCTACAGGCGCTGATCCAGCGCGCCGGCATCCGCTGATCCGGCCTTGGCGTCTGCCGGGGCTGCGGGCGGGGCGGGCGGTTTTGCGGCGGGGCCGGCGGCGCGATGCAGGCGCCCCTCGGCTCGCCGCAGGGCGGGATAGGCGAGCGCATGGTAGAGCGGCACCGGGGCGACCGAACGCGAGATGCCGTGCGCAATCACGGCGGTTGCCATCAGCGGCAGCAGCATTTCGTGGTTGGCCGTCATTTCCATGACGATGACGAAAGATGTGATCGGCGATTGCGTGACCGCGGCGAGAAAGGCCACCATGCCAAGCACAATGATGGCTGCGCTGACATCGGCCTCTCCCGGTAGCAGCAACGCAATATCAGAGCCAAGGCCGGCGCCGACGGCAAGTGCGGGGGCAAACACGCCGCCGGGAATGCGCGACAAAAAGGCGAGCCAGATGACGGCAAGCTTGGCAAGCACGAACAGCACCGGCAGCGTTGCCGAGCCTTCGAGCGCGGCCTTGGATTCGGCGTAGCCCGTGCCGTAGGTCATGCCGCCACTGAGTAGTCCGATCACCGCCGTCGCCAGTCCGCAAGCCGCGGCAAAAGCCACCGGGCGGGACAGCGCAAAAACACCCACCTTGCCGGGCAGACCGCGCGCCGACGCGATCAGCAATCGCGAGAACCCTCCGCCCAGCAAGCCTCCTGCCGCACCGCATGCAAGTACGGGCCAGATGCCGTCGGGCCAGGACAGTGCTGCGGGCGTACTGCCGAAGTAGGTGTAGTTGCCCAGCACCGCGAGCGACATCAGACCGGAGAAAATCACCGCCGTGAGCGTTGTGCTGTTGGCGTGAAAGGCGCGGTGGCGGCACATCTCCTCGATCGCAAACATGATCCCGCCCAGTGGCGTGTTGAATGCCGCGGCGATGCCTGCCCCGCTGCCGGCCAGAATCAGGTCGTGACTGGATGCGATGCGCCCACGCTTGCGCCCGGCCAGCATGTGCATCACCGAGGCGCCAATCTGCACCGATGGCCCCTCACGGCCGATCGAGGCCCCCGACAAAAGCCCGCCCAGAGTCAGCATGACCTTGGCCAGTGCGATGCGCATCGACAGAAACTGTCGTCGGACATTGCCGTCGTCCGAAAGCGATGCAGCGATGGCCTGGGGAATGCCGCTGCCTTCCGTTGCCGGAAAAAATCGTCGCGAAATCCATGCCATTGCCGCGAACCCGGCGGGCGCCACGAGCAGGGTCAGCCACGGGCTGGTGTGCATGATTCGGGCATGGGTTTCGATCGCGATCTCTGCGCCGATTGCAAAGGCAATCGCGATCAAGCCCGCAAGCAGGGCGACCCCCATCAGCAGCAGGCGTTTGTGCCAGCGCCCGATTGAAAGCCAGCGCAGGGCGTAGCGCCGCCCGCCGCGTGCGATGTGGCGAAGCGCGCGCCGGCTTGCTGAACCGGTTTGTGGGGGGGAGGGCGGGGGAGAAGGTGCGTCCATTTTGGGGGAGAAGAGTTGCGTGCTGGCAACAGGATGCGGCTATGCAGCATCCACACCATGCGGAAGGTCAACGATACCGCTACCATGCAGCTTATCAGCAGGTGTGATGTATTTTTGACAATATTGATTTAAGCAAATATAGTTGGAGTAAGGTTCAAATGGCGGAAACGCAACAGACAGCAAAAAAACCCGTGTCTCAGGCAAGCCCGTTGTCGGTGCTTCAGCGCTTTCGGGTGCTGATTCGTACTGCCCAGCGTCACTCGCAGTGGATCGAGCGCCAGAGCGGCGTGACGGGTGCCCAGCTTTGGGCCTTGCAGGAATTGGTCGAAGTGCCCGGTTTGCGGGTTGGAGAGTTGGCCAACAGGATGGCGCTTCACCAGTCGACTGCTTCGAACATGGTCGACCGACTTGAAACCGCCGCGCTGATTCGCAAGGAGCGTACCAGCGCAGACCAGCGTGTCGTGCGCCTGTACCTGACTGATGAAGGCGCCGCCCTGCTGAAGCGAGCGCCTTCCCCGGCCAGGGGGGTATTGCCAGAAGCCTTGCGTCTCATTGATCCGGAAGCGCTGAAGCGCTTGCAGGGTGAGCTCGACGGATTATTGTTGCAGATTCGTGATCTCGATGAAGGTTTCGGCATGCAACCCTTGCCGTTTACCGAATGAGTTTTTTCGCTGTGTCAGGGTTTCTTCATGCCCCGATGCAGACAGCAGCTTGAGCGGCCTTCGGGTCGCTCTTTTTTTGCGGCGCCCGGCAGCGCGCAATTGCGGGTGAGGGGTTTGATCTCGCCCCTGTTGTGGGTGTTTCGGTCGCATCAACGACGAAGCGCCCACGATGGGGCGCTTCGTCATCTCCTGGGCAAGCCCTGCGTGCTTACCAGAGCTGCCACCAGGGGGCGTCACTTTCGGGGCCACCCGAGAAGTAGACGCTGTCGGGAAAGTTCTTTTGCATTACCCGATCGGCATCGTCGCGCAACTGGGTCATGCCGAGCGCGTCGTAGCTTTTGACCAGGAGGAACAGCGCTTCTTCGTTGGCGGGCGCCTGCGGGAAGTTGGTGACTGCGGTCTGCGCGCGGTTTATCGCCGCCACGTAAGCGCCGCGGTTGTAGTAATAGCGCGAGACATGCACTTCATGCGCAGCCAGCGAGTTCACCAGATACTGCATGCGTGCCCGCGAATCGTCGGCATAGCGGCTTTCGGGGAAGCGCGTGACCAGTTCCTGGAAGCTGTCGAACGCCTCGCGCGCGCCCTTCGGGTCGCGTTCGGACAGGTCCTGGCGCGACAGCCCGGCGAGCAGACCAAGATCTTCGTTGAAGTTCACCAGTCCCTTCAGGTAGAAGACGTAGTCGACATTGGGGTGATTGGGGTGCAGCTTGATGAAGCGATCGGCGGCAGCCAGCGCCAGCGCCTGCTCGCCCTGCTTGTAGTAAGCGTAGGCGACTTCGATCTGGGCCTGCTGGGCAAAACGACCGTAGGGGTAGCGTGCCTCGAGCTTTTCGAACATCTGGATGGCACGGTCGTACCCGCCCTCGGACATCGAGGTTTTTGCCTCGGAGTAGAGCCGTTGGGCGTTCCAGCCGCTCGTTTCGTCGATCTGTTCGGGAAGCAGACCGCAGCCGCCGAGCATGAGCGCGCCGATCAGCGCCGCTTTTCCCGCTAAACTTCCAAGGGTGAACCTGGCCATCGAAGAAACTCGCGTGAATGAACGTGCCGATTATATCGCAGCCGGCGGGTCTGACTTGCCCACTGTGTCGACGATTCCTGCGGACCTTGGAGGCTTGCGCCTCGATCAGGCGCTGGCGCGTCTCTTTCCCGAGCATTCTCGCAGTCGTCTACAGGCCTGGTTGAGGGACGGGCGCATTCGTATCGACGGCGCATCGCCCGATGCACGGCGCAAAATCTGGGGGGGCGAGCGGGTGGAACTCGACTCCGCGCCGGCGCCCGAACTCAGCGCCGAACTGCCCGAGGATATTCCTCTGCAGGTGGTCTTCGAAGATGCGCACCTGCTCGTCATCGACAAGCCCGTGGGGTTGGTCGTGCATCCTGGCAGTGGCAACTGGAGCGGAACCCTGCTCAATGCGCTTCTGCACCACGCACCGGCGGTCGCCCAGGTTCCACGGGCGGGTATCGTGCATCGGCTCGACAAGGACACCAGCGGCCTGTTGGTGGTGGCAAAGACGCTGGAAGCCCAGACGGATCTGGTGCGACAGTTGCAGGCGCGCACGGTGAAACGACATTATTGGGCGCTGCTGCAGGGCAGTCTGCATGCGGGTGGGACGGTGGATGCGCCGATTGGGCGACATCCGACACAGCGCACGCGAATGGCGGTGGTCGGCAACGGACGGCCGGCCCTAACCCATTATTCGGTCGTGGAGCGATTCCCCAGTGCAACTTTGGTCGAATGTCGGCTCGAGACCGGGCGTACACACCAGATCCGGGTGCACATGACGCATATCGGACATCCGCTGGTGGGGGACCCGGTCTACCGTGGCCGGCGTTCGCCCCATCCGGCGTGCGAGGGTTTCGAGCGTCAGGCCCTGCATGCATATCGCCTTGGCCTGGTGCATCCGGCCAGCGGCGAGTTCATGCAGTGGGAGGTGCCGATCGCGGCCGATTTCGCGGCATTGTTGCTGCGCATCCGGGGGCTGGGATGAATGAGGCCGGCGGCATCATCCAGCCCCGCTGGACGACGCCAGCCACGGTGCGCAGCCTGCTGACGACGCGCGTTGGTGGGTTCAGCGCCGCGCCCTACGACAGCTTCAATCTGGGCGACCATGTGGGCGACGTGCCCGCTACAGTGGCTCGCAACCGTGCCTTGCTGTCCCGGGCACTGCCCGTCGAGCCGCTCTGGCTGTCTCAGGTGCATGGGGTCGAGGTCGCCGATGCTGATACCGCGATCGGTGTGCCGGTTGCCGATGCGGTCGTGGCGCGGCAGCCGGGGCGCGTCTGCGTCGTCATGACAGCCGACTGCCTGCCCGTGCTGTTGTGCGACGACGATGGGTCCGTGGTGGCGGCGGCGCATGCGGGTTGGCGCGGGCTGGCCGCTGGCGTGCTCGAGGCCACGATCGAGCGCATGGCGATTGCGCCGGAAAGGCTTCGTGCCTGGTTGGGACCCGCGATCGGGAAGGACTGTTTCGAAGTTGGCGGTGAGGTGCGTGAGGCATTTGTGGACGACGATGCCGGTGCCGAGGGCGCTTTTCTGCCGGCACCGATGCCGGGAAAGTGGCTTGCTGATCTGTCCGCCCTCGCGCAACATCGCCTGCGTCGGGCCGGCCTCAGCCAGGTCGAGAGCGCCGGAGTCTGCACGTTTAGCGATGCCCGACGCTTCTATTCGTACAGGCGTGATGGACAGACCGGTCGTTTCGCTTCGATGATATGGCTCGAGTCGGGGGCGAGCCCGGTTTTGGGTGATTCGACGGCCAGGCCTCGATGACGAAGATGCAGCTGCTATTGCTCGGCGTCCGATTCGGCTCTATCGTTGAGCCCATGCGCTTCCCGCTCGCGTTGACGGCGGCGCCTCGTTGGTGTCCCGAACAGCCAGAAGAACAACGCCATCGGGGCAAGGCCATAAAAGATGAAGGTCAGCACGCCGGCCACGACCGTATTTTCGGTGATGGCCGCAAGCAGTGCGACGTAGAACCAAGCAATTGCGATCAGGTACATGAACGCGATTCTACCTTCCGGTGCATCCCCGGCGGTCGATCGCGAGCGAACAACACAGACACGGGTGCGGGCGGTTCTACGCCCCGTGCATAGGAGGTAGGAATGTCGGATTCCGAGGGCAAGCTGCCGGCGGCGGGCGTGCAGGCGATGCTGGCCGCAGGCCAGGCCATGGCGCAGAATTTCTTTGATGCGCTGGCGCGGCAGCAGGTCGTGATGCAGGACTCGTCGGGCGCCGCCGTTCCCGGCTTGCCCTTGCCTGAATCCACCGAAGTGGCGCGTATGCAGAAGGCCTTTGCCGAGAAGCATGCCGCCCTGTGGTCGTCGATGCTGGCACGCCAGCCGGGGGTCGCGGTCGAGCCGGTGGTGCGGCCCGAGCCGGGCGACCGCCGTTTCGCCGCTCCTGAGTGGTCCGAGAGCCCGGTCTTCGATTACGTCCGCCAGGCCTATCTGTTGAACGCGGGACTGCTGAAGGAGATGGCCGAGGCGCTGCCGATCACGGACGGTCGTGCGAAGTCGCGCATTCAGTTTCTGACCCGGCAGTACATCGAGGCCCTGGCGCCGACCAACTTCGCCGCCACCAACCCGGAGTTCATGAAGGCTGCGCTCGAGACCAAGGGCGAGAGCATTTCGCGCGGCGTGCGCAACCTGCTCGGCGATCTCGAGAAGGGGCGCATCTCCATGACCGACGATACGGCGTTCGAGGTCGGGCGCAACCTGGCGCTCACCCCTGGCGCGGTCATCTTCGAAAACGAGCTGATGCAGTTGATCCAGTACGCGCCGTTGACCGACAAGGTCGCGCAGACGCCGCTGTTGATCGTTCCGCCCTGCATCAACAAGTTCTACATCATGGATCTCCAGCCGGAGAATTCCCTGGTGCGCTTCATCGTCGAAAAGGGCTTCACCGTTTTTCTCGTGTCGTGGAAGAATCCGCGCGCCGACAGCGATGGGCATTACGTCTGGGACGACTACCTTGAGCACGGACCACTGAAGGCACTGGAAGTGGTGCGCTCGGTGACGAAGGTGAAAAAGCCGAACGTGCTCGGCTTCTGTGTCGGCGGGACCCTGCTGACTTCGGCTCTGGCCGTTGCGCGTGCTCGCGGTGAGGAGCCGGCGGCCAGCCTGACCCTGATGACGACATTGCTCGACTTTGCCGATGCGGGCGAGCTCGGCTGCCTTGTGGACGAGGCGAGCGTGGCCGCTCGCGAGGCGGCGATTGGCAAGGGGGGGGTGCTGCGTGGCCAGGAGCTGGCCAACGTGTTCTCATCGCTGCGTGCCAACGACCTGATCTGGCAGTACGTCGTTGGCAACTATCTGAAGGGCAATCAGCCGCAGGCCTTCGATCTGCTTTACTGGAACTCCGACTCGACCAACCTGCCTGGCCCCTTCCTGACTTGGTACCTGCGTAACATGTACCTCGAAAACAATCTGCGCGTTCCGGGCAAGCTCACGATGCTGGGTGAAAAGGTCGATCTGGCCAAAGTGGACGTGCCGGCCTATCTGATGGCGGCGCGCGAAGACCACATCGTGCCGTGGAAGAGCGCCTATCTGGCGCGCAACCTGCTCGGCGGTGAGACGACCTTTGCGCTTGGCGCCAGTGGCCACATCGCTGGTGCGATCAACCCGGCGTCCAAGAATCGTCGCAGCTACTGGACGGCGAGCGTCAAACCGACCGATCCCGATGAGTGGCTGGATCAGGCAAGTGAGCACAAGGGTAGCTGGTGGCTGCACTGGATTGAATGGCTCGGGCAGTATGGCGGCAAGGCCGTTGCTGCGCGGGGCCGCCTGGGGAGTACCAAATACGAGCCGATCGAACCCGCGCCTGGGCGATACGTCAAGGAACGCGCCTGATCGTGGTTTAGTTTCAGGACCGCAGTGAGTGGGGAGGGCGCTGCCCGGTCTGTGTTTCATCCACCCCCATAAGAACCCGTCAGGGAGAGGAGAAGTTTATGTCTAGAGTTGCACTGGTCACTGGTGGTATGGGCGGTCTGGGCGAGGCGATCTGCATCAAGCTCGCAGCGCTGGGCTACAAGGTCGTCACCACCCATTCTCCCGGCAACAGCAAGGCGGGCGAGTGGCTGCAGTCGATGAACAACATGGGCTATGGCTTCAAGGCCTTTCCCTGTGACGTAGCCGATTTTGAGTCGGCCAAGGCCTGTGTCGAGCAGGTGACGAAGGAAGTCGGCCCGGTGGATGTGCTGGTGAACAACGCCGGCATCACCCGCGACATGACCTTCAAGAAGATGGGCAAGGCCGACTGGGATGCGGTCATCAGCACCAACCTCGACTCGGTGTTCAACATGACCAAGCAGGTCATGGACGGTATGCTCGAGCGCAAGTGGGGGCGGGTCATCAACGTGTCTTCGGTCAACGGCCAGAAGGGTGCCTTCGGTCAGACCAACTACGCGGCGGCCAAGGCCGGCATGCACGGTTTTACCAAGTCGCTGGCGCTGGAAGTGGCGCGTGCTGGCGTGACCGTTAACACCATTTCTCCGGGCTACATCGGCACCAAGATGGTGATGGCGATTCCGCAGGAGATTCTGGACTCCAAGATTCTGCCGCAGATTCCGGTGTCGCGTCTGGGCAAACCAGAAGAGATCGCCGGTCTGGTTGCCTACCTGTCTTCGGAAGAAGCCGCGTTCGTGACTGGCGCCAACATCTCCATCAACGGCGGTCAGCACATGTCCTGATTGCGTTCATAGCGCATCACGAAAAAGGCGGCGCGTCTCGTAAGGGATGCGCCGCTTTTCTTTGTACCCGGTCGTGTAAAAAACCCTGTTTTAGGGTGTATTGCAGTGCAGCAAGAGCTGTCAACAGTCGCTATAATGCAGGGGCAGGGCAGCTGACGCGCTGCCGCAAAACGCCGAAGACTCCATCCGGGCTGCAGTTTCGCGATGGTCTTTCGGTATCGAAAATTGCTCCTGAAGGATTTCAAGATGTCGCAGAAAATCGCTCTCGTCACAGGCGCCATGGGGGGTCTTGGTACCGCGGTCTGTCAATCGTTGGCCGCCGACGGTATGAAGGTCGTTGCGAACTGCCTGCCCAACTTCGAGCACAAGGATGGCTGGCTTTCCGCTCAGCGCGATCTGGGCTTTGATTTCGTTGCCGCCGAAGGCGACGTGTCCAACTACGAATCCTGTGCGGCCATGGTCGCCAAGATCGAAGCTGAGCTCGGCCCGATCGACGTCCTGGTGAACAACGCCGGTATCACCCGTGACAAGTTCTTCCCCAAAATGGAGAAGGGTCAGTGGGATGCGGTGATCAACACCAACCTGAACAGCCTGTTCAACGTCACCCACCATGTCTCCGCCAAGATGGCCGAGCGCGGCTGGGGCCGCATCGTCAATATTTCCTCGGTTAACGGCGTCAAGGGCCAGGCTGGGCAGACCAACTACTCGACCGCAAAGGCGGGCGTGCTGGGCTTTACCAAGGCGCTTGCCGGTGAGCTCGCGACCAAGGGTGTGACGGTCAATGCCGTCGCTCCGGGTTATGTCGGTACCGACATGGTGATGGCCATTCGCGACGATATTCGCCAGGGCATCGTCGACTCCGTGCCGATGAAGCGCCTCGGTCGCCCGGACGAGATCGGTGATCTGTGCGCCTATCTCGCCTCCGACAAGGCTGGGTACATCACAGGCGCCACCATCAACATCAACGGTGGCCTGCACATGTACTGATGTTGCACCGTGCCCTGCGCGAAATCACGAAACCCCGTCGAATGGCGGGGTTTCGTTTTCGCGCCGCGATATAATTGCAGTTGATATTCAAGAGCGGATTGACCGCCGCCGAGGAGATGGGGAAATGCCTGAACAGTTGCGCTTGATAAAGAAGTATCCGAATCGTCGTCTTTACGACACGCGCACCAGTTCGTACATCACGCTTGCCGACGTGAAAGAGCTTGTGCTGAATAACGGAGAATTCCAGGTCTTGGATGCCAAGTCCGGCGAGGATCTGACGCGCAGCATTCTGCTCCAGATCATCCTCGAGGAAGAGGCTGGCGGGGCGCCGATGTTTACCAGCGATCTGCTCGCACACATGATCCGTTTCTACGGCAACGCGATGCAGGGCATGATGGGCAAGTATCTTGAAAGCAACATCAAGGCGTTTACCGAGATGCAGGGCAAGCTGCAGGACCAGGCACGTTCGATCTATGGTGAGAACAGCCCGGTCGGACAGGACCTGTGGGCCCAGTTCCTCAACTTCCAGGGGCCTGCGCTGCAGAGCATGATGGGTGCCTACGTCGATCAGTCGAGGAAAATGTTCGAGCAGATGCAGCAGCAGCTCGAAAGCCAGACCCGCAACATGTTCACCGGTTTCAAGTTTCCCGACTACGGCGTGTCGGGCGAAGACACTTCCACCCCCGCAAGCCCCGCCGCCGATAAACGCGGCTCGCACAAGTAAGTTGTAACGCGCTTCCCTGTTCAGTCCACCGCGCCGGCCCCGATGGCCCATCAAGGCATGACCACTCTCAAGACTCCGGACCTGCCGCGCGTCGGCTTCGTTTCACTGGGTTGCCCCAAGGCAACCGTGGATTCCGAACACATCCTGACCCGCCTGCGGGCCGAAGGTTACGAAATTACAGGTTCGTATGACGATGCTGATCTGGTCGTCGTCAACACCTGCGGGTTCATTGATGCCGCGGTCGAGGAGTCGCTCGATGCCATTGGTGAAGCCCTGAACGAAAACGGCAAAGTCATCGTGACCGGCTGTCTGGGTGCGAAAGGCGACGTGGTGATGGCTGCCCATCCGCAGGTGCTGGCCGTGACCGGGCCGCATGCCACGGAAGCGGTCATGCATGCGGTGCACAAGCATTTGCCCAAGCCGCACGACCCTTTCACCGATCTGGTGCCGCCACAGGGCATCCGCCTGACGCCGCAGCACTATGCGTACCTGAAGATTTCCGAAGGTTGCAATCACCGTTGCACCTTCTGCATCATCCCGTCGATGCGGGGTGACCTCGTCAGCCGCCCGATTCATGAGGTCATGCGCGAAGCCGAGGCACTGGCCGATGCAGGCGTCAAGGAAATCCTGGTGATTTCACAGGACACCTCCGCCTACGGGGTCGACGTCAAGTATCGCACCGGCTTCTGGAACGGGCGACCGGTCAAGACCCGCCTGCTTGATCTCGCCAACGCACTCGGCGAACTCGGTATCTGGATCCGCATGCACTATGTGTACCCCTACCCGAGCGTGGACGACCTGATCCCGCTGATGGCCGAAGGCAAGATCCTGCCTTACCTCGATGTGCCCTTCCAGCACGCCAGTCCGCGCATCCTGAAGGCGATGAAGCGTCCCGCCAATGCCGAAAACGTGCTCGAACGCGTGCGCAAATGGCGCAGCATCTGCCCGGACCTGACGATCCGCTCGACCTTCATCACCGGCTTTCCCGGAGAGACCGAGGAAGATTTCGAGATGCTGCTGAACTTCCTCGATGAGGCTCAGCTTGACCGCGTGGGGGCTTTTGCCTATTCCCCGGTGGAGGGAGCGGCAGCCAACAGCCTGCCCGATGCGGTTCCCGACGAGGTACGCGAAGAGCGTCGAGCACGTCTGATGGATTTTCAGGAAGACATCTCCACTCAGCGCCTTGAGGCCAAAATTGGTCGCGAAATGACGGTTCTGGTCGACGACATCGACGAGGAAGGGGCGCTTGCCCGTTCGCCAGGCGATGCGCCCGAGATCGATGGTCTGGTCGTCATTCCGGATGCCGAAGGCCTGGAGGCGGGCGACTTCGTGCGCGTGCGCATCACGGATTGTGATGTTCATGACCTCTACGCCGAACGGATCGGTTGAACTTCCCGGCAGAAGCTGTGTGCAGGAGGCGTCAAGATGACTGACTCTGATCCACAGGGGGCGCTTGAGCAAAAACCCGCAGCGAGCGACGGGCACAAGCCTGTTGTTGGCCTGGCGCTGGGCAGCGGCGCTGCGCGCGGATGGGCCCATCTGGGGGTGTTGAGTGCGCTGGCGGCAGAGGGGGTTGTGCCCGATCTCATCTGTGGCTGCTCGATTGGCGCCTTTGTCGGTGCAGCGGCGGCATCGGGTGATCTCGAAAAGCTCACGCATTGGGCTCATCGCCTCAAGTGGCAGGACGTGGTCTCGCTGCTCGACTTGTCACTGCGTGGTGGCCTGATCAAGGGTGAAAAACTGATCAGTTTTTTCGAGCGAAATTTTGTCGACCGCCAGTTTTCCGAGCTGGACACCCGATTTGTCTGCGTTGCGACCGAGCTTGCGACAGGGCGGGAAATCTGGCTTCAGAACGGCAGCGTGTCGGCAGCCGTGCGGGCCTCGATCGCCGTTCCGGGCTTGATGACCCCCGTCATGCATCGTGGCCGCCTGCTGGTCGACGGTGGGCTGGTCAATCCCGTGCCGGTCTCGGTGTGTCGGGCGATGGGGGCGGATGTTGTGATCGCTGTCGATCTGGGGTCCGATCTGGTCGGTCGTGCCGCTCGCTACAGCGCGACCGAACCTGTTCCGGCCGAGGAGACCGAGGCGGGCTGGACCGAACGCCTGCTGTCGCGCTTCGGCTTCGGCACTGGCGAAGAACTGGTGGTGCCGCGGCCGGCCAGCGCCGGCAGTGAGGGGCTGCCTTCACTGGTGTCGGTCATCAGTTCGAGCATCAATATCATGCAGGTCCGTATCGCACGTAGCCGGCTTGCCGGAGACCCCGCGGACGTCATGATCTCACCGCGGGTCGGTCATGTCGGGCTGATGGACTACCATCGTGCCGCCGAAGCGTTCGCCGAAGGTGAGGCAGCGGTGTTGCGCATGCGACCTGTGTTGCGCTACGTGCTGGGGCACGACGTCGACTAGGCATCACGGTGCCCCAATGAGCGGCACGGCACGGCGAGGAGTTTCAGCATGGACAACTTCATTCAGAACTTGTGCGCTATCGTCGGCGACCGTCATGTGCTGACCGCAAACGCGGACATGGCGCCTCACCTGCGCGACTGGCGTGGCCGATACCAGGGCACCGCACGCGCGGTCGTGCGCCCGGCATCAACGCCGGAGCTTGCGGCCGTCGTCCGCTTGTGTGCGGCCGCCGGAGTGCCGATCGTGCCGCAGGGCGGCAACACCGGCCTGTGTGGCGGGGCCACGCCGGCCGCAGATGGGCGTGCCATCGTTCTTGGCCTGGGGCGGATGAATCGCATTCGTGCCCTCGATGTCGACAACAACACCCTCACCGTCGAGGCAGGCTGTACGCTGGCGGTGGTGCAGGAGGCGGCCGTTGCCGCCGATCGCCTCTTTCCTTTGTCGCTCGCATCCGAAGGCAGTTGCCTTGTCGGCGGCAATCTGTCGACCAACGCTGGCGGCGTGCAGGTGCTGCGCTACGGCAATATGCGTGAGCTGGTGCTGGGGCTTGAGGTGGTGCTGCCCGATGGCCGCGTCTGGGACGGGTTGAGAGGTCTGCGCAAGGACAATACCGGCTACGATCTTAAGCACCTGTTCATCGGCGCCGAAGGCACGCTCGGGGTCATCACGGCAGCCGTGCTGAAACTGTTTCCGGCGATTCGCCAGCGCGCCACCGCTTGGGTTGAAGTGCCCGATCCGGCTGCAGCGGTCCGCTTGCTCGGCCTGCTGCGCAGTCGTTGCAGCGACCGCGTCACGGCGTTCGAGATCATTGGGCGAGCGGCGCTCGATCTGGTGCTGGAACATATCCCCGGCGCGCGCGCGCCGCTAGCGCTGCAGGCAGACTGGAACGTGCTGGTCGAGCTTGCCGACACCGCCGGTGACGCGGATCTCGCCGGCGAGCTTGAGGCTGCGCTGGAGCAGGCTTGCGAGAAGGGGCTGACCGGAGACGTGGTGCTTGCGCGCAGTCTTGCCCAGGCACAGGCATTGTGGTCGCTGCGCGAGAATATCTCTGAAGCGCAGCGGATCGAAGGTGTCAGCATCAAGCACGACATTGCCGTGCCGGTGAGCCGTATACCGGCGTTCCTCGTCCGCGCGCGCGCGGCCCTGCAGGGCGCCTGGCCCGACATCCGCATTGTCGCTTTCGGCCATATCGGCGATGGCAACCTGCACTACAACCTTTCCAGGCCGGTTGCTGGCGCCAACGCTGACCTTATCGCACAGACCGCCGATCTCAATCGCATCGTGCACGACCTCGTGTCCGAGCTGGGGGGCTCGATCTCGGCCGAACATGGCCTGGGACAGCTCAAGCGTGACGAGGTATTGCGCTATAAATCGACCGTCGAGATGGATATGATGAGGGCCATCAAGAAGGCGCTTGACCCGCAGGGGCTGATGAATCCCGGAAAGGTTCTGGACGCGGTTGAACACGGTAGCGTGCGCCAGGCAGAAAGCTGAAAACAGGTGTTTACAGGTGCGGGATGCGGTCCTATAATGCGCGCTCTTCGGTGAAGGGGGTATAGCTCAGCTGGGAGAGCGCTTGCATGGCATGCAAGAGGTCAGCGGTTCGATCCCGCTTACCTCCACCAAAGTGGTTTGTAGTAGCAATGCCTCAGTCCCCATCGTCTAGAGGCCTAGGACACCGCCCTTTCACGGCGATAACCGGGGT
>DAORUJ010000056.1:0-18218 GCA_035433105.1 Thauera sp. | reverse complement strand
AGGTCTCGAGGTCGACCTGGGTGAATTCGGGCTGGCGGTCGGCGCGCAGGTCTTCATCGCGGAAGCACTTGACGATCTGGTAGTAGCGATCGTAGCCGGCCACCATCAGCAGCTGCTTGAACAGTTGGGGTGACTGCGGCAGGGCGAAAAACTCGCCCGGATGGACGCGCGAAGGGACCAGGTAATCGCGCGCGCCCTCCGGGGTGCTCTTGGTGAGCATCGGGGTTTCGATGTCGATGAAGCCGGCCGCGTCGAGGAAACGGCGGAAGGCCATCGTGGTCTTGTAGCGCAGCATCAGATTCTTCTGCATCTGCGGGCGACGCAGGTCGATGACGCGGTGGGTCAGGCGCACCGTCTCCGACAGGTTGTCGTCGTCCACCTGGAACGGCGGCGTGGCGGCAGCGTTCAGGATCTCGATGTCGTGGCACAGGATCTCGATCTCGCCCGAGACCAGGTTGGCGTTCTCGGTGCCGGCCGGGCGGCGGCGAACCTTGCCGCTCATCTTCAGTACGAACTCGTTGCGCACGGACTCGGCGGTCTCGAACATCTCGGCGCGGTCGGGGTCGCACACCACCTGCACCAGGCCTTCGCGGTCGCGCAGGTCGATGAAGATGACGCCGCCGTGGTCGCGGCGACGGTGCACCCAGCCACAAATGGTGACGATCTGGTCGAGTTCGGCGGCAGTGACTTTTCCGCAGTAATGAGTTCGCATGGATGGGTTCCGGCAGGTCTTGGTGGCGGCAACGGGGCGCCGCGCGACGGTCTGAAGAGTGGGCGTGTTACTGGTTGAGCAGTGCAGGGCGCTCGAGGCGACGTGCTGGCGGGGCGACGACACCCATCGAGATGATGTACTTGAGCGCCTCATCAACGCTCATGTCGAGTTCGATGACATCCTTCCTTGGCATCATCAGGAAGAAGCCGGACGTCGGGTTGGGCGTGGTCGGTACATAGACGCTGACATAGTCGCCCTGCAGATGCCGGGCTGCATCACCACCGGGCTTGCCGGTCAGAAAGGCGATGGTCCACGCGCCCTCGCGCGGGTACTGCACCAGCAGTGCCTTGCGGAAGGCCTGGCCGCTGCTGGAAAACAGCGTGTCCGACACCTGTTTGACGCTGTAGTAAATCGACTTCACCACCGGAATGCGGGCGAGCAGGCTCTCCCATATCTGAACGAGCTTCTGGCCGAGCACATTGGCTGCAATCAGCCCGGTCAAGAGCACGATCAGCAGACTCATGACGACGCCGGCACCCGGGATATTGAAGCCCAGCACGGCCTGCGGCTGGGCATTGCGGGGCAGCCAGAGCAGGATCTGGTCGAGCGTGTTGATGATCCAGGCCAGCACCATGAAGGTGATGGTCAGCGGGATCCAGATCAACAGGCCGGTGATGAAGTATTTCTTCACGAGGTCTTCTTTCATGGCCTGCACGAGGCAGGCCGGTCAGGGGTGGGCGCCGCCGTCAGTGGCAGGCGCATCCACCGGCGCAACCCGGGGACGCCGCGCTGCTGCTGTCGGTCGAGGCTGGGGCTGCAGCTGCAGCGCCGCTAGCCGCGGTACCACCGCCCTTGAAGTCGGTTGCGTACCAGCCGCTTCCCTTCAGCTGAAAGCCTGCGGCTGACAGCAGCTTGGTATAGCCGGTGGCGCCACAGGACGGGCAGGTGGAAAGCGGTTCATCGCTCATTTTCTGCAGATGTTCCTTCTGGAAACTGCAGCTCGGACAACGATATTCATAGATGGGCATGGCGCGCTCCCGAAAGCAAGTGCGCAAGTCTAGCGCAATGCAGCATAAGGAAAAAGGCGAAGTCCACAGCGGCGACTCCATGCCCATAGATTGGGCCGGCAAGGCGCGGTTTCAAGCTCGACTCGTGGTGCGCCGACGCCCATCGCCCGGCTGGTGAGCAATCAACCGCTGCTTCTAAAGGGCGCCGAGGTAGTGGGTGGTCAGGGCCTCGCCCCAGAACAGGGCGATCATGCCTGCGGCCGCCAGATAGGGGCCAAAAGGGATTGGTACGTGGCGGCCGTGACGCGCAAAGACGATCAGGGCGATGCCGACCAGCGCCCCGACCAGCGAGGACAGGAGAATCGTCAGCGGCAGCACCTGCCAGCCCAGCCAGGCGCCAATGGCGCCGAGCAGTTTGAAGTCGCCGTAGCCCATGCCCTCCTTGCCGGTTGCCAGTTTGAACAGCCAGTAAACTGACCACAGCGCGAGATAGCCCGCCATGGCGCCGGCGACCGCGCTGGGCAGGTCGGTGAAGTGACCACCGAGGTTGAACAGTAGCCCCAGCCACAGCAGCGGCAGGGTGAGATCGTCGGGCAGCAACTGGGTGTCCAGATCGATGAAGGCGAGCGCCACCAGGGTCCAGATGAAGAGCAGGGCGCCCACGGCTGCCAGTCCGAAGCCGAAGTGCCAGGCGGCATAGCCCGACAACAACGCAGTGAAACCTTCCACGATCGGATAGCGCTTGCTGATGCCGGCACCGCAGTGGCGGCATCGGCCACGCAAGGCCAGGTAGCTGATGACGGGGATGTTTTCGACTGCCGTGATCAGGTGGCCGCAATGCGGGCAGCGCGAGCGTGGGGTGGCGAGATTGAAGCGTTCGGCGTGCGCCAATGTTTCGCCGCGCAGTTCGGCGGCCTGGGCATGCCAGTCGCGCTCCATCATTTGCGGCAGGCGATGGATCACGACGTTGAGAAAGCTGCCGACGAACAGCCCTAGCAAGGAACCCAGCACGGCGAACGCGGCCGGATCGTGCAGTGCTTCAAGCATCGGTCAGACGATGGAGCCGAGCTTGAAGATCGGCAGGTACATTGCCACCACCAGGCCGCCGATCACGGTGCCGAGGAAGACCATGATGATTGGCTCGAGCAACTGCGAAAGGCCTGCCACGGCATCGTCGACTTCCTGCTCGAAGAAGTCAGCGACCTTCCCGAGCATGGCATCGAGCTGGCCAGACTCCTCACCGATCGACACCATCTGCACCACCATGGTCGGAAACACGCCTGCATTCTGCATTGAGACGGTGAGACTGGTGCCGGTGCTGACTTCGCTCTGGATCTGGCGTGTCGCGGTCAGATAGACGTGGTTGCCTGCTGCGCCGCCTACCGAGTCGAGTGCCTCCACCAGCGGCACGCCGGCGGCGAACATCGTCGACAGCGTCCGCGTCCAGCGCGCAACCGTGGCCTTGCGGATGATGGCACCAATGACCGGCAGCTTGAGCACCGTGCGGTCAACCGCGATCTGCATGGCGGTCGAGCGCTTGTAGAGCCAACCGATGGCGACGACGGCAGCAATCGGTATACCCAGTACGATGTACCAGAAGTCGACGAAGAAGTCCGACATCGCGATCACGATCATGGTCGGCGCCGGAAGGTCAGCGCCAAAGCCGGTAAATACGTTCTTGAATTCAGGGATGACGAACAGCATCATCACCGAGATGACGAGTGCTGCGACCACCAGCACGGCGGCAGGGTAGAACAGCGCAGCCTTGATCTTGCCCTTGATCGCCAGGATCTTTTCCTTGTAGGTGGCGATGCGGTCGAGCAGCGTGTCCAGAATACCGGCTTGTTCGCCAGCCGCGACCAGGTTGCAGAACAGCCTGTCGAAGTGAACCGGGTGCTTGGAGAAGGCTTGTGAAAGGTTGAAGCCTGTTTCGACGTCGGTACGCACCTCGTTCAGCAGGCGCGCCAGGGCGGGGTTGCCCGAGCCCTTGATGCCGATGTCGAAGGCCTGCAACAGTGGCACGCCCGATTTCATCATGGTTGCCAGTTGGCGGGTGAACAGGGCGATGTCCTTGTCACCAATGCGCCCCCCCCGCGACATCTTCTGCTTCCTGATCTTGGTCACCAGGATGCCTTGCCGGCGCAGCGTCGCCTGGACTACAGCCTCTCCGCTGGCACGGGTTTCGCCGCGTATGAGCTTGCCGGCCTTGTCCTTGCCTTCCCAGTTGTACAGATCCTCTTTCGGACCTGTGTGTCGCGCTGCCCGGCTTGCGGTTGCCATGTGATCGAACGTCCTTTGCCTTATTCGTTGGTCGTGGCGAGCACTTCTTCCAGCGAGGTGACGCCTTGCCTGACCTTCAGCAGACCCGATTTGCGCAGATCGCGCACGCCTTCGCGCTCAGCCTGTGCGGCGATGTCCATTGAGTTGCCGCCTGTCATGATGATATGGGCAATTTCCTCGGTAATCGGCATGACCTGGTAAATGCCCACTCGTCCCTTGTAGCCGCTGCCCTTGCAGCGATCACAGCCAACGGGCGCGTAGGGCTGCCAGCTCCCGTCCATGGCCTCGACGCTGAAGCCGGCTTCCAGCATTGCTTCGAGCGGTATGTCGGCGGGCTTTTTACAGGAGCATAACCGCCGCGCCAGGCGCTGTGCCGTGATCAGGATCACCGACGACGCGATATTGAAGGGTGCCACGCCCATGTTTTTGAGTCGCTCGAGCGTGGTCGGGGCGTCGTTCGTGTGCAGCGTGGAGAGCACGAGGTGGCCGGTCTGTGCGGCTTTGATCGAAATCTCCGCGGTATCGAGGTCGCGGATTTCGCCGACCATGATTACGTCCGGATCTTGGCGCAGGAAGGCGCGCAAGGCGGCTGAAAAGGTCAGTCCGGCCTTTTCGTTGACGTTGACCTGGTTGATGCCGGGCAGGTTGATTTCTGCCGGATCCTCGGCGGTCGAGATATTTACGCCGGCCTTGTTCAGCATGTTGAGGCAGGTGTAGAGCGACACGGTCTTGCCCGAACCCGTCGGGCCGGTGACGAGAATCATGCCGTAAGGCCGCTCGATCGCCGACAGCAGTGCCTGCCGCTGGTCAGACTCGTAACCCAGCGCGTCGATACCCAGCATCGCCGAGCTCGGATCGAGAATGCGCATCACGATCTTTTCGCCGTGCAGGGTTGGCAGCGTCGAAACGCGGAAATCGATCGCCTTGTTCTTCGACAGCACGAGCTTCATCCGCCCGTCCTGCGGGATGCGCTTCTCCGAAATGTCGAGGCGGGAAATCACCTTGATGCGGGCCGCGATCTTTTCCTTCAGCACCAGTGGCGGTTGGGCAACTTCGCGCAGCACGCCGTCCGTGCGCACCCGGATACGGTAGTGTTTCTCGTAGGGTTCGAAGTGGATGTCGGAGGCGCCCTCGTTGATCGCATCGATCAGTACCTTCTGGATGAACCTGACGACCGGCGCATCGTCAACTTCGCTCGTGTCCTCATCCTCGCGCGGTTTTCCTGGCGCCTCCTGGTTCAGGAGGTCCATATCGAAGTCGTCGCCGGTGAGTTCCTTCAGCGTCTCCGAAGCGGATTCGGACAGGCCCTCGACCACGCGCTTGAGCTTGTCGGCCTCGGCGATCACGAGATCGAGTTGCATGCCGGTCTGGAAACGAATTTCGTCCAGTACGCGCATGTTGGAGGGGTCGGCGAGTGCCAGCGTGATGCGGTTCTGGCGCTTGGCGAGCGCGATGACCTGGTGCTTCTGCATCAGCTTGCGATCGACCGCGTCGGCGGAGAACACCGACTTGTCGAACGCGGCGATGTCGAGCAGCGGGTAGCCGAAGGTGTCGGCCGCAAAGCGTGCCATCGACGCGGCGGACATCAGGCCGCGGTTGGCTACCTCGAGCATGAATGCGTTGGCGCCTTCCGTCCCCTGACGGACGCAAGCGATTGCGTCGGCCTCGGACAGACGCCCATGCTGAATCAGGGCCCGAGCGAAACCGCTCAGGGCTGGTTGAGGATTTGCCGCCATGCCTTGCCCTGGACTGAAGTGCGGCCGATGTTGCACGCCGGCCCTGGCCTTGTAAAGGCCCGCTGACCGGGTCGGGTGCAGCCTGTCACTGCCGGCGTGCGGAATTCCCGCTCTGGCTCAGGTGACACGCTGCAGCACGACCTCGATGACGAAGCGACTGCCGACATAGGCGAGCATCAGGGCGACGAAGCCGGCGAGGGTCCAGCGCAGCGCGATCCGTCCGCGCCAGCCCCACAGGCGGCGGCCGAGCAGCAGGCTGCCGAACAGCAGCCAGGAAATGAAGGCGAAGACCGTCTTGTGGTCGACTGTGAACGCCTTGCCGAAAAGTGACTCGGAGAACATCACGCCGCTGGCCAGCGTCAGCGTCAGCAGAACGAAAGCGATCGAGATCAGACGGAAGAGCAGTGCTTCCATCGTCAGCAGCGGCGGCAGGCCTGCGAGCAGGCGACTGAAGCGGGCATTGTGCAGTTGACGTCCTGCAACCGACATCAGCATCGCGTGCAGGGCCGCAAGCGTAAACAGGCTGTAGGCCAGCATGGCGATGACGAAGTGCGCGCGAAACGCCGGCGAGGCCGCGTTCGCAAGCACGTGTTCGCCCGGGAAGAACATGGGGACGGCGCTGGCCAGTACGCCGGCCGGCATGACTACCGCATGGAGGCCATCGAGCCGGGTGTAGAGTGTCTCGACCCAATAGAAGCAGATCGCCAGCCATACCATCAGCGACATGGCGACGCCGAAACCGAAGCGCATTTGATCGCCCGGAAAGATCGCCGCATGCAGGGCCACGCCGTGCGCAATCAGCGCGACCAGCAGGAAAAGGCGCTCGCGCGTCGACATGCATTGCTGACCCTTCGCAACCGGTGCGCGGGCGAGGATGCAACTGCGCCAGAACATGATGCCGAGGCCGGCATAAAGCGAGGCTGGAATCAGATGAAGTAGAATTGAGTGCATACGGAACACAAGTTTACTCCAAGTCACCCCCGCACGAAGGCTCTCTCGCACATGCTCGACAATCTCACCCAGCGCCTGTCAAAGGTCGTCAAGACCTTGCGCGGTCAGGCACGCCTGACGGAAGACAACATCCAGGAGGCGCTGCGCGAGGTGCGCATGGCGCTGCTCGAGGCCGACGTCGCCCTGCCGGTGGTCAAGGACTTCATCGCCCGGGTCAAGGAAAAGGCCGTTGGCCAGGAGGTCGTCGGCTCGCTGACGCCAGGCCAGGCGCTGGTCGGCGTGGTGCATGATGAACTGCGCACGCTGATGGGTACCGCCCATGAAGGATTGAATCTCGCCACTCAGCCACCCGCAGTGGTGCTGATGGCCGGTCTGCAGGGTGCGGGCAAGACCACGACGACCGGCAAGCTCGCCAAGCTGTTGCACGAACAGCAGAAGAAGAAAGTGCTGGTGGTGTCGACCGACGTCTATCGCCCCGCCGCGATCGAGCAGTTGAAAACGGTTGCAGCGCAGGCAGGTGTGGGCTTCTTCACCTCGACAATCGAGCAGAAACCGGTCGACATCGCGCTGGCCGCGCTGGACTACGCGCGCAAGCACCATATCGATGTGCTGCTGGTCGATACCGCGGGTCGTCTCGCCATCGACGAATTGATGATGGCCGAGATCAAGGCCCTGCATGCAGCAGTGGCTCCGATCGAGACCTTGTTCGTGGTCGATGCGATGCTCGGCCAGGATGCGGTCAACACCGCACGCGCCTTCAACGAGGCGCTACCGCTGACCGGTGTGGTACTGACCAAGCTCGATGGCGATTCGCGAGGCGGCGCGGCGCTGTCGGTGCGCCATGTCACCGGCAAGCCGCTCAAGTTTGCCGGCGTGGGCGAGAAGCTGTCGGGTTTCGAGCCGTTTCACCCCGATCGCATGGCCAGCCGCATCCTGGGCATGGGCGATATTCTCGGTCTGGTGGAGGATGCGCGCCGGGGCGTCGATGAGGAGAAGGCACGCGTTTTTGCTCAAAAGCTCAAGAGCGGCAAGGGCTTCGATCTGAATGACTTCAAGGAGCAGATTGGCCAGATGCGCAAGATGGGTGGTCTGGCATCAATGATGGACAAGCTGCCGGCCCAGTTCGCGCAGGCGGCAGGGCAGTTGCAGGGCGGTGCCGAGGAGAAGTCTATCGGTCGCATCGAGGGCATCATCAACTCGATGACACCGCTCGAACGTTCCAAGCCGGAGCTGCTAAAGGCCAGTCGCAAGCGGCGGATTGCCGCTGGCGCAGGGGTTACGGTGCAGGAGGTCAATCGCCTGCTGAACCAGTTCGAGCAGACGCAGAAAGTGATGAAGCAGTTCTCCAAGGGCGGCATGCACAAGATGATGCGCGCAATGAAGGGCATGATGCCGGGTGGCTTGCCGGGCATGCCGCGCTGAAAAGGGAGGCGCCATGAAGGATATTCTGATCGCATTCGTCCGAGCTACCCGTAGCCTGTTCCGGCGCGACATCTTCTGGCATTTGCTGTGGCCGGGCGTGGTGTCCATGCTGGTGTGGACAGTGGTCGCGGTGCTTGCCTGGGTGCCGGTCACGGACTGGATCTTTGCTTGGGTGGGTGGCTGGAGCTTCGTCGGGAGCTGGATATCGGCGTCCGACGCAACTGCAGCGATCACCCTGGTGCTGATCAAGCTTGCCGTGGCACTTGCCTTCGTGCCGCTGATTTATGTCACCGCGGCCCTGGTCGTGGCCACCATTGCCTTGCCGCTGATGCTTGAGCGCGTCAGTCGCCGCAACTATGCCGATGTCGAGCAACGGCGGGGCGGCTCAAACATGGGCAGTGCCTGGAATTCGATCGCTGCAGGCATCCTTTTTCTGCTTGCGCTCATTGTGTCGCTGCCGTTCTGGCTCATTCCGGGCGTGGGGCTGCTGGCTTCGGTGTTGCTGACGGGCTGGCTCAACCAACGTGCGTTTGGTTACGACGCGCTGATGCTGCATGCGGATGCCGAGGAACTGAATCGCCTGCGCCGCGACTGGCGGCCGCAGATGCTGCTATTGGGCGGCGGTAGCGCCTTGCTGGCCTATGTGCCGGTAATCAACCTTGTAGCGCCGGCCTACGCGGGCCTGGCCTTCGTCCACTACCTGCTCGAACGCTTGCGTCAGGACCGCCATGTGCGCGGCGTGACCCTGCTCGATGCAGCGCCCTCCAACTTGCAGCAGACCTCCCCATGAACTTTGGTGCCCTGATCATTGGCGACGAGATCCTGTCCGGTCGTCGCAGCGACAAACACCTGGCCAAGCTAATCGAGCTGCTCGGCGCGCGCGGGCTCAAATTGTCGTGGGCGCGCTACTGTGGAGATGATTTTGCGCAGCTCGCTGATACCCTGTGCCAGACGTTCACCACCGGTGACGTGGTGTTCAGTTTCGGCGGCATCGGTGCCACGCCCGATGACCGTACGCGTGAGGCAGCAGCGGCGGCACTGGGGCTGGACCTCGCCCTGCACCCCGAGGCCGAAGCCGAAATCCGTAACCGCTTCGGTGGTGAGATCACGCCTGAGCGACTGCAGATGGGGGTGTATCCCGTCGGTAGCGAGATCATCCCCAACACCTACAATCGCATTCCCGGCTTCTCCATCCGCGAGCACTATTTCACCCCGGGTTTTCCGGTGATGGCTTGGCCAATGGTCGAATGGGTGCTCGATACCCGGTATGCGCACCTGCATCACGCCGAGGATTACGTCGAGCAGGCCATCACCATCTGGGATACCTACGAGGGGCAGCTGATCGGCCTCATGCGCAAGGTGACGGCTGACTTTCCCGATGCCACGCTGTTCAGCCTGCCCACCCTGGCCGCGGAAGGCCAGCGTCGGTCGCTTGAACTGGGGATGAAGGGCGCCCTGGCACGTGTTGCCGAGGCGATGGCGCTGATCAAGGCCGACATGGATGCGCGTGGCCTGGAGTGGCAGGACAAGGTTTGAGCCGACTGCGCCCCGCAGGGACGATGGTAGCGAGCGAACAGGCTCATGATGTTGATATCGAGGGCTTGCGTATCCGCCTGACGCTGCGCCGTTCGGCGCGCCGATCCTTTGCGCTGCAGGTCGATCACCGTGGCGCGAGGGTGTCGGTGCCCGCCAGTGCGCCTCTGGCCGATGTTGATCACTTCGTGCGTGGGCATGGAGCCTGGTTGCTTGAACGTCTCAGGCGCGCGCAGGAGCAGCCGCGAGTGCCGTTGCTGACGCCGGCGGACGGCATCGTACTGCCCCTGTTCGGCCGCTCTCTGCGGTTGCGTGTTGCTGCGATTCGCCGTGTGCAATGGCGTATGGCAGCGGATGGCCTCGAGGAACTGCATTTTCCTGTGCAGGGAAATGCCGTGCATGCGGTGCAGCGTGCCTTGCAGGCCCGTGCGCTGGCCTGGTATCTAGGGCGGGTGGAGGAGTACTGCCTGCGCCTGGGCTTGCCGGTGCCGCCTGTGCGCTTGTCGAGTGCGCGCACGCGCTGGGGCAGTTGCAGCAGCCGATCCGGCATCCGCCTGCATTGGCGACTGGTGCACCTGCCACCCGAGCTTATCGACTATGTCGTTGCGCACGAAGTTGCCCATCTGCGGGAGATGAACCACTCAGCGCGTTTCTGGGCCGTAGTGGCGTCGGTTTGTTCCGACTGGCGTAATGCGCGGGCCAGGCTGAAGGCGGCAGCCTTGACGCTGCCGGTGATTGGTCTTGTCGGGGAGGCCGACGTCGGCTTCGTTGATTTTGAAGACTGAGTTCTTGTCGCTTGCGACGAATCGACCATAAAGGAAAACTAAACATGCGAATGCTGCACACCATGTTGCGCGTTGGTGACCTTGAGCGCTCGATCAACTTCTATACCGATGTGCTCGGCATGCGGCTACTGCGCAAGCATGACTATCCGGATGGCAAGTTCACGCTGGCCTTCGTCGGATATCAGGATGAGCAGGATGGCGCTGTGCTCGAACTGACCTACAACTGGGGCGTTGACCATTACGAACCGGGCACGGCCTACGGTCACATTGCACTGGAGGTTCCGGACGCGCGTAAGGCGTGTGAGCAAATCCGCGCCCGTGGCGGCAAAGTGGTGCGTGAAGCCGGACCGATGAAACACGGTACGACCGTCATCGCTTTCGTGGAGGATCCTGACGGTTACAAGGTCGAGCTGATCGAGAGCAAGACTTATTGAGCGATGCTGTACGACAGCGGGGCACCGGACTCGGACTCATCAAGGAATCGAGTGTGTATGTCGAGTACCTCATCCCAACGGGACAGGAAGGCGTCCACGCAGCCCGGATCGAAGTGGCTGCCACGGCCTTCACGCAATAGGTCGACGGCACGCTCGAACGTCCAGGCCGGCTTGTAGGGGCGGGAAGATGTCAGGGCGTCGAATACGTCCGCCACGGCGACGATGCGACCCTCGAGCGGAATGGCATCGCCAACGCTGCCATGCGGGTAACCGCTGCCATCGAACTTTTCGTGGTGGGTGAGGGCAATGCGGGCGCCGAGTTGCAGCACTTCGGACGATGAACCCTTGAGAATGTCGTGGCCGATCAGCGAGTGGCGCTTCATCACCTCAAACTCTTCCGTCGTCAGCCGGCCGGGCTTGAGCAGGATTGTGTCCGGGATGCCAAGCTTGCCTACATCATGCATCGGCGCCGCCAGCAGCAGCGCATCGACAAACTCGTCTGCAAGGCCAAGACGGCGTGCGATCATCGCCGAGTAGTGCGACATGCGCTGGATGTGGGCGCCGGTCTCGGGGTCGCGGAATTCGGCCGCCCGCGCGAGACGGGTAATCGTTTCGCGCTCGCGGTCGAGGATGTCGGCGGTGGCCCGACGAACGGCCACTGCGAGTGTCTCGGCACGCTGCCGGGTGGCGATGTGCGCCTCGCGCAACTTGAGCATGTTGCGCACACGGGGTTCGAACTCGTGCGCGTCGATCGGCTTGGTCAGAAAATCGTTGGCGCCACAATCAAGCGCCTGATAGCGCACGCCGCGCTCGTTGTTGGCGGTGACCATCAGGATCGGCACATTTTCGCGGTCGTGGCTGGAGCGTACTCGGCGGATGAACTCCAGCCCGTCGATTTCCGGCATCATGTAGTCAACGATGATCAGGTCGGGCTCGGCACCGGCGCACCAGCGCAGCGCATCCTGCGGGGACTCGAAACCCTTGGACTCGATGCCAGGGATGCGCTCAACCAGCTTGGTCATCAATAACAGGTTGAGCGGTGTGTCGTCGACGATGACGATTTTCATGGGCCGGGGCCATCTGCAGAAGTAATCGAACTATCGCCACAAAACCGGCTGCACGCTAGGAACTATGCCCGCCCCGCCAGTTAAACCCCTCCGCTGCCGTCTCGTGCGCGACTCACTCGGGCAAAGCGACCTTGTTATCGGTGCTGAACTGGTAGTCCTGGAACACGTGCTCGGCAGTGAGGATGCGGTAGTCGCCGCTTTCCTCAAGTATCGAGGTGTCCTTGAGGCGATACGTGTAGTGGCCGCAGGTCCAGCAGTCGAAGTTTCGCATGTGGGTGCACAGGCAGGTCTTGTCGAAGACCTTGATCTTCTTTGCGTCCGGATGGGCCGCGACCTCGCGGTTGTAGGCTTCGATGTACTGGCAGTTGCCGGTTGCGTCGAGCAAGTAGCCGTAGGCTTCGCAATTGGGGCGGATGCCGCTGCCGATGGCCGGACTGCTCTTGAGCATCCGCATCGGGTAGCCAGTGGGCGAGATCTGATTGACTTCGATCTCTTCCTCGCTCGTCTTGAAGTAATGCTGCTGTACGTCTTCGGGCAGGCCGCATTCCCGGGTCACGGTGAAGCGTGTTGCAACCTGAACGGCTGCTGCGCCCATGTCGAGAAAGTTGACGGCGTCGGTCCCGGTGAAGATGCCGCCGGCCGGGATCAGCGGGATATCGAGTTGCTGTTCCTTCAGCCAGTCGCGAATCTCGACCACGATCGTGGCGAGGTCGTATTGTGCCCAGTCGAGGCCGAAGCCCAGGTGGCCACCGGCCAGCGGGCCTTCGACGACGACGTAGTCGGGCATGCGCCCGGTACGTGAGCTTTTCTTCAGGAACAGCTGCAGTGCGCGCAGCGAGCTGACGATGATGCCCAGTTGCACGTCGCGAAAGCGTGGATGGTCCTCGATCAGCGCGAACGAACCCAGGTGCAGGCCGGCTGCCAGCGTGATCCCGTCGATGCCGTTGTCCATCGCCGCCCGCAGTCTCACCCGAAGGGTGTCCTTCGGGGAGTTCATGGTCAGCTTCTCCATGCAGTTGATGAAGATCTGGCCAGTGCCACGTTTGCGCTCCATCGTGCGGCTGACATGGGTCGCGGTGGCTTCGGCAATCAGGCCAAGGTCGAACTGCACGACCGACTTGTCGGAATTGGCAACGTTGAACTTGTATTGCTGAAGCTTGTTCTTGACGTACTTGGTGTTGTAGCGACGGTCGGACACTGTTGGTAGCATGGCGTCCGAGATATGCCCGACACCGCCCAGGCGAGCAACTTCAAGGGCGAGGTCGGCAGTCGAGATGTCGACGCCCATACCGCCCACCATGATTGGCACCAGTTCCTGCGATCCCAGCTTCAGGCGAAAGTCATCAACGCGCTTCATTGCATCCGGTCCGTTAATTCGGCAGTCCGACATTATCACCTGAGTCGTTGAATCGGCCCAGCCCTGCGCTCAATAAGGCGCATTGCGCGTGACAGGATTGTGTGTGAGGTCATGGTGTGCGGGGAGCTTTCAGTCGAGCGCGGTAAGGCCGGTCAGTACGTAGGCTGACAGACCCGCTTACAACTTCAGTGGGTATTGGAGGCAGAGAGCATTGAATGTCCCGGCCCGTCTGCGTACCATAGCACCCATGGTTGTAATTCCGGCAACCCGGAGGCGTTCTGGACAGGGGTTCGATTCCCCTCACCTCCACCCAAGTGCATTTGCGAGTGTATTTTGGTGGGGGTGTACTGGTTTCGACAGGGCGGGCAAAGGTGAGCAGGCAACCCGAGAGGCGACGGACGTAATCCGCGCAAAACCATAAACGCCAACGATGAGCGTTTCGCAGTAGCTGCATAAGCTAACTGCCGGGGCCGCTGAAGCCTTGTAACCCAAGAAAGCCGGTGGGGACTTCGGTCCCCATCGTCACGTCTACAGGATAGGGTCAGGCGCCCAGCACTACGTGGAAACTGCTGCCGCCAGGCTCAAGCTCCCGAATGCTGATCGCCCACCCTTGGTCTGAGCAGATGCGCTTGACCAGCGAGAGGCCCAGCCCCATGCCTTCGCCGCGTGCGCGCTCACCGCGGACGAAAGGCTGGAATATCTGCTCTTGCTGTTGCGGCGCAATACCCATGCCGCTGTCCTCCACCCGAAATCCGCCGCGCTCGACCACCAGCCGCACATGTCCTTGGTCGGTGTAGTGCAGCGCATTGCGCAGCAAGTTGGCCATAACGGTACGCAGCAGGATCGGGTTGTACATCCCCAAGTCCTGCTCCTCGCAGATCAGTTCAAAAGCCAGCTCCCTTTCGCGCATCTGTGGCCCCCAGTGCGCAAGCTGTTCCTCGGCTACCTGTTGCAGGCTGCAGCTTGCCGCGAAAACCGATGTGTTGGTCTTGCTCCGCGCCAGTTGCAGGAAGATCTGCACGAGATCGCGCATCTCCTCGCTCGCCCGTTCGACCCGTGCCAGCTGTGCCCGCTGGCGTGGGTCAAGCTGGCCTTGGGCAAGAAGCTCGCATGAGCTGGCGATCACCATCAGTGGCGTGCGCAGTTCGTGGCTGACATCGCTGGTGAATAGCCGTTCACGCTCCAGCGAGTGACGCAATTGTCCCAGGGTGATGTCGAAGGCGGCCGCCAACTGGCCGACTTCATCGTCGGCATACTCCGGCGCCAGGGGAGGGGCCAGCGGGTGCAACTGATCGTGATGGCTGACCTGCCGCGCCAGGCGGCTGACCGGCGTCATCACCCGCCTGGCCATCAACCAGCCCAGCCCCCAGGCGCCGACCACCGATAGCAGAAAGCCGGCAAGCACCACATTGAACAAGGCCTTCTCGCGCGCCTCGAACTCGCTCTGCTCCTGGACCAGCATGAAGCGCTCGCCATTGATGATCCGGGTGTAGGCGTAAAAGGCCTGTTCGCCGCGTACGACCTCGGTGAAGCCTTCGTTGAGCTCGGTGTACTCGTCAGGAATCGCGTACCCGCCGAGACCGGATGCGTAGAAACGTGTCGTCGGGCCGAGACGCGGCGGGTGCTGATTTCGCAGGTCTTCCTGCAGCACTGTCTGCAGTTGAAGGTGCATCTCTTCGGACACCAGATGCTCCTCGATCAGATGCACGATGGTCACGATGCCCAGGGAAAAAGCACCACTGACCAGCGTCGTCATCAGCACGAAGGCGATGACGATTCGCCGCAGCAGGGGTTGCCTAGAGCGCATCGCCGCCCTCGGCCAGGCGGTAGCCAACGCCATGCTGGGTGTGCAGCAAGGGGCTTGCGAAGGGCTTGTCGAGCGCCTGGCGCAGCAGATGGATGTGGCTGCGCAGACTGTCGCTGTCAGGACAGTCATCCCCCCACAAGGCCTCTTCGAGCACCTCGCGACGCACCACAGCCGGACTTTTCTGCATCAGAATGGCGAGCACTTTCATGCCCAGCGGGTTGAGCTTGAGCGGCTTGCCCGCGCGGGTCACGTGCAGCGTGTCGAGATCGTAGATCAGATCGGCCACTTCCAGGCGGCGCTTGCGGTTGCCCTGGGTGCGGCGCAGGATTGCCTCGATCCGCGCCACCAGTTCGGATAGCGCGAAGGGTTTCACCAGGTAGTCATCGGCACCGGAACGCAGACCCTGCAGGCGATCGTCGAGGTCGTCCCGGGCCGTCAGCATCAGGATCGGCACTTCGTTGCGTGCTTCTTCGCGCAAGCGGCGACACAGTTGAAAGCCATCGATGCCGGGCAGCATGATGTCCAGCACGATCAGGTCATAGTGCTGACTGGTCGCCAGGTGCAGACCGCTGAGACCATCCTGGGCGCAGTCCACCGTGAAACCCTTGAGCTGCAGATAGTCCAGCACATTGGCCAGGATGTCGCGGTTGTCTTCGACTACCAGAATGCGCATTGGCGGGTTCCTTTCATCTCAATTGACGCATTTTTCACATCTCGTTGACGTGCGTCTCACGCCAGCGCCGACAGACTGTGGTCCGTTCAGCCCTCACGGATCCAACGATGCCACAGCTTCGCCACGCCCAGCCCAGATATCTGAGCCTGCTCTTGCTGAGCTGGCTACTGGTGTTTTTCCTGACCCGAAGTGTGCTGTTGTTGGGCCATCTGGCCGACGCCGACGCCGGCTTGTTCGACATGCTGCGACTCTATGGCCTGGGTCTGGTCTATGACCTGAGTTTTTTGCTCTATGCGGCAACGCCACTGGCACTTTACCTGCTGCTGTGTCCTGCACGACTGTGGCGCAGGCCGGGCCACAGGTTCTTCCTCCATGCGCTGATGGGCGTAGGCCTGTTTGCGATGCTGTTCATCGGCGTGGCCGAATGGCTCTTCTGGGACGAGTTCGGAGTGCGGTTCAACTTCATTGCGGTGGACTATCTGGTCTATTCGGACGAAGTCATCAACAACATCCTCGAGTCCTACCCCATCTATCCCGTGCTGGCCGTGTTGGTGATGGTGGCGGTGGGCGTCACGGTGGCATTGAGGGGGCCGCTGCGCCTGGCGCTCGACGCGCCGCTGATGAAAAAATCCCGTGCCGTGTTGCTCTTCGGTGGGCTGGTCGTGGCCGCCACTGTTTGCGCCAGCCTCATCGGTCAGGATTTTCCGTTGAGCAAGGGGGGCAATGTCTACCAGCGGGAGCTGGCCAGCAACGGGCCGTTCCAGTTCTTCGCCGCATTCCGCAACAACGAGCTTGATTACCCGCAGTTTTACGCAACGCTGCCCGAACCCCGTGCCGCCTCGCTGCTGCGCCGTGAGTTGGCCGAGCCCGCTGCCCGCTTCCTTGGCCGCGATCCTCTGGACATCCGCCGAGCCATCGACAACCCGGGGCAGGAGCAGCGACGCAATGTGGTGCTGGTCACCATCGAGAGCTTCAGCGCCAAGTACCTGGGCAGCTTTGGCGATCGTCGCAATCTCACCCCCAATCTGGATGCACTGCGCCGCGAAAGCCTGTTCTTCAACAATTTCTATGCGACCGGAACGCGCACCGACCGTGGACTGGAAGCCATCACCCTGTCGATGCCTCCGACTCCGGGACGCTCGATCGTCAAGCGCATCGGGCGTGAGTCCGGCTTCGCGAGTCTCGGCCAGCAACTCAAGGCCAAGGGATACGACAGCGTCTTCGTCTATGGCGGGCGTGGCTACTTTGACAACATGAATGCCTTTTTCGGTGGCAATGGCTATCGCATTGTTGACCAGACCAGCGTGGCCGAAGCCGAAATGCAGTTCCAGAACGCCTGGGGCATGTCGGACGAGGATCTGTACGCCCAGGCCCTGAAGCTCGGAGATCAGGATCACGCAGCGGGAAAGCCCTTCTTCCTGCAGCTGATGACCACCTCCAACCACAGGCCCTACACCTACCCCGATGGGCGGATCGATATTCCCTCAGGAACAGGACGTGATGGCGCGGTGAAGTACACCGACTTCGCAATCGGCCAGTTTTTGGCCCGTGCCCGGGAGAAACCCTGGTTCAACAATACCGTGTTCGTTTTCGTGGCCGATCACACCGCAGGCAGTGCCGGCAAGGAAGATCTACCGGTCGCCAACTACCACATACCCCTGTTCATTCTGGCGCCGGGCGCCAGCCCGCACGAAGTGTCCACGCTGACGAGCCAGATCGACCTCGCTCCGACCCTGCTGGGCCTGCTCAACATGGACTATGTGTCGACCTTCTACGGACGTGATGTGCTGAGCGACGAAGCGCGTCCCGGTCGCGCCCTGATCGGGAACTACCAGCACCTGGGTTTGTTCGATGGCAAGGATCTGGCCATTCTCAGCCCACGTCGTGGCATGCGTCGGCACGATGACGCCCTCGGACTGAGCCATGAAACAAAGGTGGATGGTCAGGACCCACTACTGAGTCGGGACATTGCCTACTATCAAGGGGCGAGCCATGCTTTCGGCGACCACCTGATCGCCTGGCAGGCGCCGGCCGCCACGCTAGGGCCTCTCGTGCAACGCTAGTGCTGGCAGTGACTTTGCCAGCTCCAGAATGCGCCGTTTGACCTGAGCCTTGGTGAGACCGACGCCTTCTGCCAACTGATTCGGAAGGACACCAAGTTGGAGGGTAAGCGCACGAGTACGCGGGAGCCGGCGCGATCTGGCAAGAAAAAACCCCAACCGAGAACGGCTGGGGTTTCAATATTGGTGGGCCCCCCGGGAGTCGAACCCGGCACCAACGGATTATGAGTCCGCTGCTCTAACCAAGCATGAGCTAGAGGCCCGGTGAGCCTTTACTGATCGCTGTCGAGGAAGCTGCGCAGCTTCTCCGAGCGGCTCGGGTGACGCAGCTTGCGCAGCGCCTTGGCTTCGATCTGGCGGATGCGCTCGCGGGTGACGTCGAACTGCTTGCCGA